>DATIUQ010000270.1:0-1628 GCA_035466775.1 Arthrobacter sp. | reverse complement strand
ACGAGTTCCGCAAGGCGGGCCTGCTGCCGGCGGGCGATCCCTTTCGGGCCCTCCCGCTCGGCGCGCCAGATGTCCCAGGCGATCCCGACCACCGTTCCGGATACACCACGCATCGCGAATCCCTCTCCGGGCCGGCCCGCGGACCCACTCCCACCCTTGCACGCGAGCCGACGCCGGGACAGGGGCTTTCGTCCCCGCGCCCGGTCCGCGCACCAGGGCAAGCAGGCCCGCAGCAGAACGCAGCGGGCCTGCATCCGGCCCGGTCGCCACGAATGGCCTCCGTGCCACTGGACATGCCCATTCTTCGCGGCCACGAGAGGGCACAAGGCATTATGTCCAGCCCTCGGCCCGGCCCGAGCGCATGCCCCGTGGCCCGGGCGGCCAGGCACCAATCCACGGCCTGCGCACCCGCCGGACATGCCCATTCTTTGCTGCCACGAGAGGGCACAAGGCGCTATGCCCAGCCTTGGGCCCGGCCGGAGGGCATGTCCCGTGGTGCGATGCCCACAGCGCCCGCACGCCCCACCCGCACCACACCGCGTTAACCCACTCTTCCCCCGCCCGCCACCCGCCCCACCCCGCGCCGACAGCCGGCCCGCGCAGGGTGGAGGGGTGAGGATCGCAATTGTCGCCGAGTCATTCCTGCCGTTGATGAACGGGGTAACCCACTCGATCCTGCGGGTCCTGGAGCATCTGCAGGAGCGCGGGGACGAGGTGCTGGTAATCGCGCCGTCCACGCAGGACACGGAAGCCCCCGGCGAGGTCTACGGGGCGCATGTCCACCGGCTGCCGTCGGTCCCGCTGGCCGGCTACGCGAACGTGCGGGTGGCGATGGGCGGTGTCTACCGGGTCAAGCGAATCCTTGCCGAGTATGCACCGGACGTGGTCCACCTGGCGTCGCCGTTCGTGCTCGGCTGGCGCGCGGCGCAGGCCGCACACCAGCTGGGGATCCCCACCGTCGCGATCTACCAGACCGAGGTCCCGGGCTACGCCGGGCGGTACGGCGTCCCCTTCCTGGAGAACTGGGCCTGGAACCGGGTGGAGAACATCCACCTGCTGGCCTCCCGGACCCTTGTCCCGTCCAGCTTCGCGCTCAACCAGCTCCGCGGCCGCGGCATTCCGCGGGTCGAGATGTGGCGGCGCGGCGTGGACACACGGCGGTTCTCCCCGGACCAGCGCGACGCCGGATGGCGGGGCACCGTCGCCCCGGCCGGCGAGCGCATCATCGGCTACGTGGGCCGGCTCGCCGTCGAAAAACAGGTGCAGGACCTCGCCGTGCTGGCCGATGTCCCCAACACCCGGCTGGTGATTGTGGGCGACGGACCCCAGCGGCCGGCCCTTGAAGCTGCCTTACCGGACGCGGTCTTCACCGGGTTCCTCGGCGGCGACGAGCTGGCCCGAGCGGTGGCGTCCTTCGACCTCTTCGTGCACCCCGGCGAGTTCGAGACCTTCTGCCAGACCATCCAGGAGGCGATGGCCTCGGGCGTGCCGGTGGTCGCCACGGGCCGCGGCGGCCCGCTGGACCTCGTCGAAAACTCCCGCACCGGCTGGCTGTACGAGCCGGGCGACCTCGCCGCGCTGCGGTCCCGCGTGGCGGACCTGATGGGCGACGACGCCAAGCGCCGCGC
>DATIUQ010000269.1:0-12756 GCA_035466775.1 Arthrobacter sp. | reverse complement strand
ACCAGCACAACGCGTGCAATCAGGGCCCAGTCCAGGGAATAGCCCCGGAAGTCGAAGGGAAAGACCTGCCAGAGTTGCACCAGAACCAGCAGCCCGATTCCGAGGGTGGCAAGGTCGGCCAGTGCCTTCATCCACGGCCGGTCGAGCAGCAGGCAGGCAAAGTTGGCCACCATGCCGGTGATCAGCGACAGGTTCACGATGCCGATCACCTGGCCCGCGTCTTCGGTCAGGAAGGGGAGCACCCACCAGCCCGGCCAGACGTTTCCTGCATACAGCAGCGCCGCGTTGACCACGATGCCGATGGCGTAGCCCAGCCGGCGGGAAGCGGACCCCCGCCGTCGGCGCGGAGCCGCCGTGCCGCCGTCGGGCCTAGGGCTGGACATTCTGGAGCTGCTCCATCAGCTCCGGCGGGATGGCGTAGATGAAGATGACGGCCAGCAGGTTTTTCGAGGCGTGGACGAAATACGCGAACATCACGTTCTTGCCGGTCCAGACGTACACGAACACCAAAACGGCGCCCATCGCGAGGTAGGGCATCAGCACCGGCAGGGACAGGTCCTCCTGGCCAACGATGTGCAGGCCGGCGAACAACGCGACGGACAGGGCGCAGCACACCCACAGGTTGACCCGTCGGCTGAGCTTGCCGATCAGCAGGTGCCGGAAGATGTACTCCTCCACAAAAGGCCCGACGAGCACCAGCAGCGGGACCATCAGCCAGGCCGGCACCTGCTGCATGAGTGCCTGCAGGCCCGCCTGGTTGGCGGACGTCTGCGGGGGTCCGGTGAGCGCGACCAGGACCGCGGTGAGGATCATCATGGCCACCACCGCGAGGGGGACCATCAGCATGGTGAACCAGGGCCTGGTGGCGAGGACCCTGAGGTCCCGGGCGGCGACCTGCCGGACGGCGGCCAGCGCCAGGATCCCGATGCCGCCGTAGAAGATCAGGTTGACGGAGTAGGACGCCACGGCCGGGTTCGGCGACAACTGGAGCATGAGCGGGACCAGCAGTCCGCCAGCCACGGCGAAGAAGGCGGCCACCGCCACGTACAGGCCGGCCGTGATGAAATCGAGCCGCGAGAACCGGTACAGTTCCGGCCGCGGTGCTGGTGGTGTGCGGAGAGCGGTGCCCATGCCCCCAGCCTAGCGCCGCAGGAGGATGGCAGGGTCAAGTATAATATTCGGTATGCCTAAATCTTCGTTTCGGTGCGCCAAAGTAGTCCGCCGAACCCGTGGCCTCCGCACTGCCGGAGCCGCCGTCGCCGCCGTCCTTCTCTGCCTGTCCCTCGCCGCGTGCGGCGGTGCCGCCCCGGGCCAGGGCTCCGGGGACGGGAAGCCCGTAGTGCTGACCACGTTCACCGTGCTGGCCGACGTGGCGCAGAACGTGGCCGGGGACAAACTGCAGGTCGAATCCATCACCAAGGCCGGCGCGGAAATCCACGGCTACGAGCCCACTCCCGGGGACATCCGCAAGGCGTCCAAGGCGGACCTGATCCTGGACAACGGACTGAACCTGGAGGCGTGGTTTGGGCAGTTCGTCGAAGGCCTGGACGTCCCGCACGCCGTGGTGAGCGAGGGCGTGGACGTGATGTCCATCAGTGAAGACTCGTACCAGGGCAAGCCGAACCCGCATGCGTGGATGTCGCCCGTCAACGTCCAGATCTATGTGGACAACATGGTGAAGGCATTCTCGAAGCTCGATCCAGACAACGCCGCGGTCTTCGAGGCGAACGGCGCGGCCTACAAAGCCAAGCTGCAGTCCGTGAAGGATGAAATGGTCCAGAAGCTCGCAACCGTCCCCGAGGCGCAGCGCGCGCTGGTGACGTGCGAGGGCGCATTCTCCTACCTGGCGCGCGATGCCGGCCTCCGTGAGGTCTACATCTGGGCCGTCAACGCCGAACAGCAGGCCACCCCGCAACAGATCACCAAGGCCATCGAATTCGTGAAAACGAACAAGGTCCCCGCCGTCTTCTGCGAGTCCACGGTGTCGGACGCCCCCATGCGCCAGGTGGTCGGAGCCACGGGTTCGACGTTCGGCGGGGTGCTGTACGTCGATTCGCTCTCCGAGGCGGACGGCCCGGTCCCCACGTACCTGGACCTCATCCGGCACGACTCCAAGATCATCACCGAAGGCCTGACAGGAGCGGCATCATGAGCAGTCCAGCCATTCTGGTGGAAAACGTCACCGTCCATTACGGCGACGTCCTGGCGCTCGACGCCGCGTCGCTGACTCTTGAGACTGCCCGGATCTGCGGCCTGGTGGGCATGAACGGTTCCGGGAAATCCACGCTGTTCAAGGCCATCATGGGCATGATCAAGCCCGACGCCGGCCGCGTCCTCATCAACGGCGAACCGCCGGCAAAGGCACGCAAGGCCGGCGGAATCGGCTACGTCCCGCAGAGCGAGGACGTGGACTGGCAGTTCCCGCTGTCCGTCCGCGACGTGGTGATGATGGGCCGGTACGGGCACCAGGGGTTCACCCGCCGCGCATCCAAGGCGGACCGCGCCGCCGTCGACCTCGCCCTGGACCGGGTGGAACTGTCCGAATTCGCCAACCGGCAGATCGGCCAGCTCTCCGGCGGCCAGAAAAAGCGCGCGTTCGTGGCCCGGGGGATCGCCCAGGGAGCCACCATGATGCTCCTCGACGAGCCGTTCGCCGGGGTGGACAAGCGCTCCGAGGCGACCATCACGCGCCTGCTGAAGGAGCTCGCCGCGGACGGCTGCACCATCCTGATCTCGACCCATGACCTGCACGCCCTGCCGCAGCTCTGCGACGAGGCCGTGCTCCTGATGCGCAAGGTCCTGATGCACGGCCCGCCAGAAGTGGTGCTGCAGCCGGAGCACCTGGCCATGGCCTTCGGCCTCGACGTCCTCAACCGGGAGCTCCCGGAACGGGACATGCCCGACGCCGGCCTTTCGAACCAACTGGGCAGGAGCTAAACCGTGGATCTCTTCGACATCCTGCTGGAACCGCTGAGCTACGACTTTATGGTCCGCGCCATCGTCACGACGGCGCTCGCCGCGATCGTCTGCGCCGTCCTGAGCTGCTGGCTGGTGCTGATCGGCTGGTCGCTCATGGGCGACGCCGTCTCCCACGCCGTGCTGCCCGGCGTCGTGCTCGCCTACATCGTCGGGGCGCCGTTCGCCCTGGGGGCGCTGGTGTTCGCGCTGATTGCCGTGACCCTGATCGGGGTGGTCCGCAACACCAGCCGGGTCAAGGAGGACGCCGCGATCGGGATCGTGTTCACCTCGCTGTTCGCCCTGGGCCTCGTGCTGATCTCCGTCACACCGAGCCAGACCGACCTCAACCACATCATCTTCGGCAACCTGCTCGGCGTCAGCGTCCCAGACCTCATCCAGGTCCTGGTGCTGGGCGTGGTCGCCTTCACCATCCTGATCCTCAAGCGGCGGGACCTGACGCTCTACGCCTTCGATCCCACGCACGCCCACGCGATCGGCCTGTCGCCGAAGCGCCTCGGAGCCCTGCTGCTGGGCCTCCTGGCCCTGACGTCCGTGGTGGCGCTGCAGACCGTGGGCGTGGTGCTCGTGGTGGCCATGCTGATCATCCCCGGCGCCACGGCCTACCTGCTGACGGACCGGTTCTCCCGCATGCTGGTGATCGCCCCGGTCATCTCCGCGCTGTGCTCCATCGCCGGCATCTACCTCAGCTACTACCTCGACACCGCCTCCGGCGCCATGGTGGTCCTGACGCAGGCTGCCGCCTTCGCCGTCGTCTATCTGTTCAGCCCCCGGCAGGGCCTGATCGGGACCCGGCTGGCGAAGGCCCGCCGCAAGAAAGCGGTTGCGCTCGCGGCCTGAGCACCCGTCCGACGGCGGCACGCGCCCCGGTACCAGAGGAACCGTCGACGGTGTCATACTTGACGACGCAAGCCGCCGCCGGGCCGGCTGGCACCTACTTGCGAGGACTCCTTGAGCGAACATCTCCATCTTTCGGGCGTATCCCACGGTTACGGGGACCGCCAGCTGTTCGCCGGCGTCGACCTTGCCATCACCGCCGGTGAGCATGTGGCCATCGTCGGCGAAAACGGCGCGGGCAAATCGACGCTGCTCCGGATTCTGGCCGGCCTCGAGGTCCCGGACGAGGGCAGCGCCGCCAGCCACGGCCGCGTGGGCTACCTCGCCCAGACCCTGGGCCTGCCGGCCACGTTCACCGTGAGCAACGCGATCGACGCGGCACTGGAATCGCTCCGCGCCCTGGAAGCTGAACTGGACCGTCTGGAAAACGGGCTGGCCGGCGCGGAAGCGGAAGAACTGGAACGCTACGGAAACCTGCAGACGCAGTACCAGCTCAGGGAAGGCTACGCCGCGGAATCCCGCGTCGAGGCGGCCCTGGACCGGCTTGGCCTGGGCGGGCTGGACCGGATGCGGACCCTGGGCTCGCTGTCCGGCGGCGAGCAGGAACGCGTGGCACTGGCCTGCGTGCTGGCTGACCCTGCCGACATCCTGCTCCTGGACGAACCGACCAACCACCTGGACGCCAGCGGCACGGCCTGGCTGGAGGCACGGCTGGCGGCGCACCGCGGAACAGTGGTGGTGGTCTCCCACGACCGAGTCCTGTTGCGCAAAGTGGCCTCAACGGTGATTGAAGTGGATGCCGAACGCCGGACAGTCAACCGGTACGGCAACGGCTACGAAGGATACCTGCGGGAGAAGGCAGCCGAACGCCAGCGCTGGGCGCAGCAATATCACGGGTGGCTGGACGCGATGGCTGCCGAACAGCTCCAGGCGGACACCGTCGCGGGGAGGATGGGCTACGCCCGCCAGCGCGACAACGACAAAATGGGGTTCGACTTCAAGGCCGGCACGTGGCAAAAGGCAGCCACCAGCAAGGTCCGCAACGCCCAGGAGCGCCTCCGCAGGCTGGAGGAAAACCCCATCGACCGTCCCCCAGTGCCCCTGAAGCTGGCAACGGACCTGCGGGCGGACGTCGCGACTGGACCCGCCCTTGAAGCGAAGGGCGTGGCCGTGCCCGGCCGGCTGGAACTGACGGACTTCCGGGTCGAGTCTGGACAGAAAATCCTCATCACGGGTCCCAACGGGGCCGGCAAATCCACGCTGCTCTCCGTCCTCGCGGGCGCGCTGGAACCGGCCCAGGGAACCGTCATGCGGCACGGGCGGGTCGGCTACCTGCAACAGGAGCTGGAGCTTCCGCAGCGCCCGGGGCTGCGTCTTTTGCCCGCTTTCGCCGCCGGCCTGGGCGGCAACATCGACGAGCACGCCGAGGCGCTGCTTCGGCTCGGGCTCTTCCGGACCAGCGAATTCCACGTCCCGGTGGGAAGCCTTTCCGCTGGGCAGCAACGCAGGCTGGCGCTCGCCCGGCTCCTGCTGGGCGGGTTCGGGACGATGCTCGTCGATGAGCCCACCAACCATCTGGCGCCCGTCCTGGTGGAACAGCTGGAAGCGGCCCTTGCGGACTTCGCAGGGACACTGGTCATGGTCAGCCACGACCGCGCGCTGGGGGAATGGTTCAGCACATGCGCAGGGGAAAACAGCCCAGGGAACCGGCCGGGGAACGGCGCCGGGAACTGGCTCCGATATGCCATGCGCGACGGCGCCCTGGCCTAGCAGCCGGATTCGCCGAGGACATGCGCCGAACATAATTCGGCAAACGCGTCCATATGGCGTCATTGATTAGCGGTTGCACCCTCCTGATGTTGCCCGGGTCACGCCGGGGTCCTGAATGCTAGTACGATAGATGAGCCGCGCGAGCTTCGACACTTGTGAGGTTCGGTACATGCCTTGGCCCCTGCAAGGGGCCCAGGCCGGAATTTGTGTACTTGAATCCACCGTCCTGTCCCGGCCATACCTCGACCTACAAGGAAACAGCTGTGCCATCAATGACCCCCACAGAACTTAAGAGCGCGACGGCGCAATCCGCCGTCGTCGACTCGACTCTCAGCGCCGAGGGCTACAAAAAGTCCCTGAGCGGCCGTCAGGTCACCATGATCGCGATGGGCGGCGCCATCGGCGTCGGCCTCTTCATGGGTGCCGGCGGACGCCTGGCCTCCACCGGTCCGGCGTTGATCTTCTCCTACGCCATTGCCGGCGTCATCGCTTACCTGCTGATGCGCGCCCTGGGCGAACTCATCATGTACCGCCAGACGTCGGGCTCGTTCGTCAGCTATGCCGGCGAAATGTTCGGCAAGAAGGGCGCGTATGTGTCCGGCTGGATGTACTTCATCAACTGGGCCATGACCGGCATCGCCGAGCTCATCGCGATCGGACTGTACTTCCAGTTCTTCTTCCCCAACGTGCCCGTCGAGCTGACGGCCATCGCAGCCCTGCTGCTCCTCGTGGGTGTAAACCTCATGAGCGTCAAGGCGTTCGGTGAATTCGAATTCTGGGCGTCCTGCCTCAAGGTCGGCGCCATTGTCATCTTCCTGGCCGTGGGCACCTTCATGGTGGTCACCAACGCCCAGGTGGGCGACGGCAACGCCTCGGTCAACAACCTCTTCGCTGCCGAAGGCGGGATGTTCCCCAAGGGTGCCCTCGTCATGATCCTGGTCCTGAACGCCGTGATCTTCGCCTACAACGGCATTGAGCTCGTCGGAATCACCGCCGGCGAAATGCAGGACCCGGCCAAGGAAGTGCCCAAGGCCATCCGCGCCGTCGTCTTCCGCATCGTGGTGTTCTACGTCGGTTCCGTGACCCTCCTGGCCATGCTGCTGCCCTCGGACCAGTACGTGGCCGGCACCTCGCCGTTCGTCACCGTGTTTGGCCAGATGGGCCTCGGCTGGATGGGCGACGTCATGAACATGATCGTCATCACCGCCGCGCTGTCCTCCTGCAACTCGGGCCTGTACTCGATCGGCCGGGTCTTCCGCACCATGGCCAACAATGGACATGCCCCCGAGTGGCTGACCAAGATGTCCAAGAGCCACGTGCCGTACGCAGCGATCCTGGCCATTGGCGGCGTCTACCTCGTAGGCATCCTGCTCAACATCTGGCTCGGCGGCTCGCACGCCTTCGACCTCGCGCTGAACTCCGCGTCGATCGGCGTCATCTTCACGTGGGGCGCCATCTTCGCCAGCCAGATCGCGCTGCGGAAGACCAAGGGCAAGGTTTCATCCCTGCCCGCACCCGGCGGGCCCTGGACCAGCTGGGTGGGCCTCATCGCCCTGCTGGCCATCACGGTGCTGATCGGCTTCGACACCATGACCAGCAAGACCGGCGAAGTGTTCCACCTCGGCCTCTGGACCTTGGCGACCATCCCGTTCTTCGCGCTCCTCCTGTGGCTTGGCTGGCACAAGGTCAAGAACAACGAACCCAAGAACGCGCTCTTCAACTAGCCGCTCAGGGCAAGAACCAGCACATACGACGACGGCGGGCCTCCGGTGAGGGGGCCCGCCGTCGTTCGTTCAAGGGGTGGCCGCGGGGGCGCTTTCGTCGCTTCGGGTGCGTGGCGCTCTCCCGTGCACGCAGGGGACATGTGCCACCAACGGGCCCAGCTGACCGCGCCCATCTGACGGGAATGGCCGTTATCCGGGGTGGTTTGGCGGCCATTTGTGGTGAATCGGTGAATCGGTGGCCCGTGTGCAGCATCCGCCGGCGCGCACAAGAATCCGGGCAAACAAAAGCGGCGTCGGACATCCCCCAAAGGAATGTCCGGCGCCGCCGTCCTAAGGACTAGGCCTTCTTGAAGGCGTCCTTGGTGTTCTCGCCGACCTTCTTGGCGTCTGCGACGACCTGATCCTTCTGGCCCTCGGCGCGCAACTGGTCGTTGTTCGTGGCGTTGCCAGTAGCTTCCTTGGCCTTGCCGCCGAGGTGCTCTGCTTCGTTCTGAATCTTGTCTCCGATACCCATGGTGCAAACACCTTTCGTTTCCGGTTGAAATTCAACGTTTCTTCACCATAACACAAAGCATGCTTACTAAATCAAGGGGATCTCCAGGGGCATCGGGACCCGCAGGGCTGAAATCTGCGGCGGAGCCGGGCTAGGCTCGATCCCATGGACCACAAAATCAGCCTGACCCAGCATGTCAACGCCCCGGCGGACAAGGTCTGGGCGGTCATTTCCGACATTCCCGGTTCGGCGGCGACCCTCTCCGGTATCGATTCGATCCAGATGCTCAGCGACGGCCCCTACGGCGAGGGCACGCGCTGGAAGGAGACCCGCACCATGATGGGCCGGTCGGAAACCGTGGAAATGTGGGTGTCCCAGGCGGACCCGCCCCGGAGCACCACCGTCAAGGCGCTCCAAGGCGGCGCGGACTACACGTCCCGCATGACGCTGGCCGACCGCGACGGCGGCACAGACCTCACCATGACATTCGGCGCCGAACTCCAGAACCCCTCCCGCATGCACAAACTTGCGATGGCGCTCTTCGGAAAACTGGGCATGCGCATCACCCGCAAGGCCCTGGCCAAGGACCTGGCCGAAATCGCGGCCAAGGCCGAGTCACTCTAGTGGCGCGGGGCACCGCACCGTCCAAAACGCCCAAAGTCATCGGACCGAGGCTCAGCCCCGTCCGGCTGGACGAGCTTCGGGACGACCCGTCCCCGGACCTTCAGTCGGGGGAGAGGTACGACGGCGTCCGGTACAGCAGGGCATCGGCCGAAGGGCTGGAACTTGCCGGCACCGACTTCGCCGAGTGCGAGTTCCAGGGCGTCTCCTTCAATGAGACCCAGCTGCGCGGCGCCAGTTTCCGCGACTGCATCCTGGCGGAGGCATACGCACCCGTGTTCATGGCGGCCCGGAGCACCCTGCGCGACGTCGAGATCGTAAACCCGCGCTGGGGTTCCGCGGAGCTCTACGAGGGCAGCTGGCAGTCCGTAAGGATCGACGGCGGCAAACTCGACTATGTGAACCTGCGCGGCTCCAAGCTCACGGACGTCCAGATCAGCGACTGCATCATCAGCGAGCTGGACCTGGGTTCCTGTGCGGCGACCCGGGTGGCACTGAAGAACTGCACCATCGGCACCCTCGACGTCGCCGGCGCCAGGCTCAAGGACTTTGACATCCGCGGCACCGACTTCCGCGTCATCAGCGGCCTGGAAAGCCTTGCCGGGCTCGTGATCGATGACTACCAGCTCGGCCTGATGGCCCCGCTGATGGCGAGCCACCTCGGCGTCGTGGTCGCGTAATCCTTGGGGTTTTGATTGACCCCCTCGCCGCGCCGTGTAATCTTTATAGAACGAACGGTCGGTAAATTGGCGCGCCAGCGGGTTGACCGTGGAGGCCGCCGCCGATGAGAGTTCTTTCGATGACAGAGACGTTTATCGCGTGAAGGGTGTACCCATGGCGTCAGCAGCAGGACCACAGGCATTTCTCGTAGGCGGTGCCCGCACTGCGGTGGGCCGCTACGGCGGGGCACTCTCATCGGTCCGCCCCGATGACCTGGCCGCCCTGGTGGTCCGCGAGGCTGTGGGCCGGGCCGGGCTGGATCCGGACAGCATCGACGAGGTCATCCTGGGCAACGCCAACGGCGCCGGCGAGGAAAACCGCAACGTCGCCCGGATGGCCACGATCCTGGCCGGCCTCCCGCTGCATATCCCGGGCATCACCGTGAACCGGCTCTGCGCCTCGGGCTTGAGCGCCATCATCATGGCCAGCCAGATGATCAAGTCGGGCGCCGCGGACATCGTGATCGCCGGCGGCGTTGAGTCCATGAGCCGCGCCCCCTGGGTGCAGGAGAAGCCGCAGACCGCCTTCGCCAAACCCGGCCAGATCTTTGACACCTCCATCGGCTGGCGCTTCGTGAACCCGCTGTTCCAGAAGGGCGAGCTCTCCAGGGACGGCAAAATGACGTACTCGATGCCGGAAACGGCCGAGGAAGTCGCCCGCGTCGACGGGATCAGCCGCGAAGACGCCGACGCCTTCGCCGTCCGCTCCCATGAACGCTCGCTGGCGGCCATCGCCGCCGGCCGCTTCGCCGACGAAATCGTTCCGGTCACGGTCAAGACCCGCAAGGGCGAGACCGTCGTCGACACCGACGAGGGGCCCCGCGCCGGCACCACCATGGACGTGCTCGCCGGGCTCCGCCCGGTCGTCGCCGGAGGCTCCGTGGTCACCGCCGGCAACTCCTCCACCCTGAACGACGGCGCCTCGGCCATCATCGTCGCCTCCGAAGCCGCCATCGAACGGCTCGGCCTCACGCCGCGAGCCCGGATCATTGACGGCGCCTCCGCCGGCTGCGAACCCGAAATCATGGGCATCGGCCCCGTCCCGGCCACCCGGAAGGTGCTCGAACGGACCGGTCTCAGCGTTGGTGACCTCGGCGCCGTCGAACTTAACGAGGCCTTCGCGACGCAGTCGCTGGCCACCATGCGGCGGCTCGGGCTGGACCCCGAGATCGTGAATCGCGACGGCGGCGCCATCAGTCTGGGCCACCCGCTGGGTTCGTCCGGCTCACGGCTCGCGATCACCCTGCTGGGCCGGATGGAGCGCGAGAACGCCAAGATCGGCCTCGCCACCATGTGCATCGGCGTGGGCCAGGGCACCGCGATGCTGCTGGAGCGGGTGTAGTGGCGGCCCCGGCGACGGGCCTCAACCCGCAGGATTTCAGCACGCTGCTGGTTGACGAGCGCGAGGACCGGCTGGTGGTCCTCCTCAACCGGCCCGAGGTCCGCAACGCCATTGACCAGCAGATGGTCGACGAGCTGCACGCCGTCTGCGCCGCACTGGAGCAGACACCGAAGGTGTTGATCATCGCCGGCACGGAGGGGGTCTTCGCTTCCGGGGCGGACATCGGACAGCTCCGCGAACGCCGCCGCGACGATGCCCTGCAGGGCATCAACTCCACTATTTTTGTGCGGATCGCCAAGCTCCCGATGCCCGTCATCGCGGCCCTGGACGGCTTTTGCCTGGGCGGCGGCGCCGAACTGGCGTACGCGGCGGACTTCCGGATCGGCACGCCGTCAGTGCGGATCGGGAACCCGGAGACGGGCCTGGGCATCCTCGCCGCTGCAGGTGCGAGCTGGCGCCTGAAGGAGCTCGTGGGGGAGCCGGTGGCCAAGGAAATCCTGCTGGCCGGTGCCGTGCTGCGCGCCGAGCGGGCCCTCGCCGTCAACCTGATCACCGAGATCCATGAGGCACCCGGCCTGATGGCGGCGGCCCACGCCCTGGCCGACAGGATTGCCGGCCAGGATCCCCTCGCCGTCCGGATCACCAAGTCGGTGTTCCACGCGCCCGCCGAGGCGCACCCCCTGATCGACCAGCTGGCGCAGGGGATCCTCTTCGAATCCCAGGCCAAGTTCGACCGCATGCAGGCTTTCTTGGAAAAGAAGTCAGCCAAGACGTCCCAGCACGATCCAGACCGGAAGAAGAACTGAAGATGAGCAACTCTGCACGCCCCGCCAACCTTCCCGCGGCTGTCGGCGTCCTGGGCGGGGGCCGCATGGGTGCCGGCATCGCCCATGCCTTCCTGATCAACGGCGCCGACGTCCTCGTCGTCGAGCGCGACGAGGAAGCAGCCGAAGCCGCCCGCGAGCGGGTGGAATCGGCGGCGGCCAAGAGCATTGAGCGCGGCGCCATCGACGGAAACCTGGACGAGATGGTCTCGCGGCTCGCCGTGACCGTGGACTACGACGATTTCAAGGACCGCCAGCTGGTCATCGAGGCCGTCCCCGAGGACTGGGACCTCAAAGTCGCCTCCCTGCAGGGCATCGAGGAACGGCTCGCCGAGGACGCCTGCCTTGCCTCCAACACCTCCTCCATCTCCGTCAACGCCCTGGCCGGCGAGCTGCAGCGCCCGCAGAACTTCCTTGGCCTGCACTTCTTCAACCCCGTGCCGGCGTCCACCCTGATCGAGGTGGTCCTCGGCGAGCACACCTCCGAGCAACTGGCCGAGGCGGCCCGCGGCTGGGTCGAGGCGCTCGGCAAGACTGCCGTCGTCGTCAATGACGCGCCCGGCTTCGCGTCCTCACGGCTGGGGGTCGCGATTGCCCTCGAAGCGATGCGCATGGTCGAAGAGGGCGTGGCGTCCGCCGAGGACATCGACAACGCCATGGTCCTGGGCTACAAGCACCCCACCGGCCCGCTCCGTACCACCGACATCGTGGGACTCGACGTCCGCCTCGGCATTGCCGAATACCTCGCCTCGACGCTGGGCGAGCGCTTCGCCCCGCCGCAGATCCTGCGCGACAAGGTTGCCCGCGGGGAACTCGGCCGCAAGACCGGCAGGGGCTTCTTCGACTGGACCCGCTAGTCGAGGATCCCGACGATGTAACCGACAAAAAACAGAAGCACCATTAGCACCACCACGGCGATCATCACGATCCATAGGAACTGACCAACACCCCGGTCCTCTCGGATCCGCGGCCCCTGCGGTCCCGTCGAGGTGCCCTCCGCCGGCGGTGTCTCACCGGGAGGCACTCCGCCGCCCGGCTCCAGGCCGGTGATCTTGCTTTCCAGCGGATCCGGATTCTGGGATGTCACGGTATGCTCCTGTTCCGGCCGGCCCGCTACTGTGACGCCCGTGAGTCGAGGGCTTTCTTGATTCCGCTCATCGCGGGGTCGGCCAGGGACTGGAAGGCAGGCTTCATGAATGGTTCGGCGATCTTGAGCCATCCCTTGAGCGTGAACTCGGCCGTGTACTTGACGTTGCATCCGGCGCCCGCAGGAGTCACCTCGATCGTATCCACCGAAACGACAGACTTGTTCTCCCCGCGCAATTTGATGTGCCGGGAGCTCAATTCCAGCACCTTGTAGGTCAGCGCCTGGCGCTTGCCGCGGAACTCGGCTTCGGCGTGGTACTCGTGGCCCACGGCAACCGGGCCGGCCGACAATTTCTTTACCACG
>DATIUQ010000268.1:0-23787 GCA_035466775.1 Arthrobacter sp. | reverse complement strand
ACAACCGCTTCGTACCCGACCGGGAACTGCACCGACTCCATCTCGGACTTCAACTTCTCCACAACCTTGGCCAGGTCGCCTTCCTTGACGTTGGCGCTGACATCGATGCGCCTGGAGCCCTCCGACCGCTCAATGACATTGGGCGTCGGCTTGACCTTAATCGTGGCGACATCGGCCAACCGGATCCTTTGCCCGCCCGGCGTATCGATCTGGAGGTTCTCGATGCTTGTGACACTGGTCCGGATCTCCGGCGGACTCCACACCTGCACGTCGTAGGCCTTGCCGTCCCGGTAGATGTCGCCCACCTCTTCGCCGGCGACCAGGGTGGCCGCGGCACGCCGCACGTCGCCCGGTTTGAGGCCGTAACGGTTGGCGGCATCCAGGTTCACTTCCACGTCAATCTGCGGAATGTTGGCCTGGAGGGCGACCTTGGCACCCACTGCCCCCTCGACGCCGGCGAGGATGGTCTTGAGCTTGTCAGCCTGCTCCTTCAGAGTGCCCAGATCATCGCCGTACACCCGGATGACGACGGCGTAACCGGTGCCCGTCAGGACTTCGCGGATGCGTTCCTTGAGGTAGGTCTGGACGTCCCGGACGATTCCGGGGTAGCCGTCCACCACTTCCTGCACGGCGGCGAGGGTCTCGTCATAGTCCACTGCGGGGTCAACGCTGATCCAGTTCTCCCCGAAGTAGACACCCACCACCTCATCGGCGTTGAATGCCTGGCCGATGTGGGACCCGCAGTTGTTGACCCCCTTAATCGTCATGAGTTCCTTGCAGGCCAGCTGGCTGACCCGGACCTCCTCGGCGTTGGACGTGCCGGGCTGCGTGAGCCAGTGCATCAGGAAATCTCGCTCCTTGAAGGACGGGAGCAACGACTGTCCCAGCAACGGGGCCAGGACTACGCCGATGACGCCCAGGGCGCCGAGGGCGACGTACCCCGGGGCGGGACGGCGGACCATGGGCCGGAGCAATTTGCCGTACCAGCGCTTGAGCACCCTGACCAGGGGCGGATCCTTGTCTTCCAGTTTGGCGTTCCTGAGGAAGATGTAGGCCATGGCCGGGGTGACGGTGAGCGCGACGAGCATGGAGGCCATCACCGCGAGGGTGTACGCGGTCGCCAGCGGCCGGAAGAACGCCCCGGTCAGCCCGTCCAGGAAGAAGATCGGCACCGTGGCCGCGACGATGATCAAGGTGGCGTAGACGATCGGTCCGCGGACCTCCAGCGAGGCATTGACCACGACCCTGGCCGTGCTGTCGGTGCTGCCGCTGGCACGGTGGTGCCGGAGCCGTCTGACGATGTTTTCGACGTCGATGATGGCATCGTCCACCACCACCCCGACGGCAATCACCAGCCCCGCAAGCACCATCGTGTTAATCGTTCCTCCGGTCCAGTAGAGCACCAGGGCCGCCGCCATCAGCGACAAGGGGATGGCCAGCACGCTGACCAACGCCGTCCGCCACTGGAAGAGGAAGACACTCAGGACCAGGATGACCAGCAGGCATCCGAGCAGGAGGGCAACGCCCAAGTTGCCGAGGGATTCCTCAATGAAGGTCGCCGGCCGGAACAGGGTGGTGTCCACAGCGATCCCGGTGAGGCCGGGTTCAAGCTGCTTCAGCGCTTCTTCGACCCCGCGTGTCACCTCGAGGGTATTGCCCCAAGGTAGCTTCTCCACGATCAGCATGAGCCCCGGGCCGCCGTTGATGACGGCGTCGCCGATCAGCTGCTGGTGGTCTTCCACCACGTTGGCCACGTCGGCGAGCCGCAGCGGAGCCTGTCCGTCCCGGTCAGCGACCGCCACCTTCGCCAGCTGCTCGGGCGAGGTGATCGCCTGTACATGGCGGATGCCCAGGTTCTGGTTCGGAGTCTCCAGCGCACCGCCGGTACCGATCAGGGAACCTGCGGAATACTGGAGCAGTCCCGCGTCCAGGGCGTCCGAGGTGGAGCTCATCACGGTCTCCAGGGTGACGTTGTTGGCTGCCAGCTTGGCTGGATCAACCTGGACCTGGAGCATCTGGAGCCTTTCGCCCCAGATCGCGACGTTTGCCACACCCGGAACCCGGAGCAGGTGGGCCCTGATGTTCCAGTAGGAAATCATGGACATCTCAATGAGGGACCGTGTGTCCGAGGACAGCCCGATCTTCATAACACGGCTGGTCGAGGACAAGGGCTGCAGCATCAACGGCGGGGCAGCCCAGGTGGGCAGGGTCGGGGTGACCGCGGCCATCCGCTCGGACACCAGCTGCCTGGCGGTGAGCAGATCCGTGCCGTTCTCGAATTCCAGCACGATCGAGGAGAGCTGCGGCACCGACTTGGACCTCATGTGGTCCAGGCCGTCGATGCCGTTGAACGCCTCCTCCATCGGAACCGACACCAGCTCTTCGACCTCAGCGGCCGTGAGTCCCAGGCAGGCTGTCTGGACTTCGACCTTCGGAGGTGCAAACTCGGGGAACACGTCCACCGAGGCACTGCTGAGCTGCGCGCCGCCCACGATCATCAGCGCCGCAGCCAACGCGACGATGATCGATCTGAACCTCAGGCTGGCTGCGACTATCCGGCGCATGTCATTTGCCCGTGTTGAACTCGGTGCCGAAGAGCTCTACCGCGCCGACCGTTACGACGGGAGTGCCCACGGCGGGGCCGGCGCTGGCCGTGACCACACCTGATTCGACCTTGGTGACGGTGACTGCCTGGCGCTCAAACACCCGCGGTGCGGGGTTGGTGTAGACCCACGTCTTGCCGTTGGCGTCGTACAAGAGCGAGGCGTAGGGCAGCAGCACGTCCGATCCCGTGCCCGCCGCCACCGGTTCCGTCTTCAGGTCGATGCGGGCCAGGCCGTGTTCGGTCACGGTCAGCTTGGCGATGCCGGTCGTGGCGTTTTTCTCGACTTTGGCAGGGGCTTGACCGGCCGCCGCGGGCGTCACCGCCGAGGACGGCGCGCAGGCCGGGAGGGTGAAGAGAAGGGCGGCGCAGACAGCGGCCGCCAGGGGCAGACGCCGTTGGGGCTTTTGGCTGGTCATTTTACTTCCACCTTTTCCTGCGTTACGGGGGTTTCCGCTTCGTACACTTCCGACCACTCTTCCGGTGCCGTACGGGGACCGAACCAGAGGGCCAGCAGGGGGAGCACCAGGAGCGCCACAAGCGTTGTGGTCACGAGGCCTCCGCCGATGATCAGCAGCATCGGAGTAAACACGGCCTGGCCGACGCCACCGCCAAACACCGCGGGCGGAATCAGGACCAGCAGGGTGATCAGGGCCGCCTTGAGGACCGGCGCTGCCCGGTCCCTGGCCGCCGTCATGACGACGTCCGCACGGGACGACTGCGGCTGGGAACGCCACAGCTCATCAACACGGGCGGACAGCAGGGTTGCGTTGCGGGCGGCGATCGCCAGGACAGCTGCGAAGGCCGTCATCACGATCCCGGACAGCGCGCCTGAACCGATCCAGGCGGCCACGGCCGCCCCGGCCAGCGCCGCCGGGAGTGCCAGGAAGATCGCAACGGCAAACTTCCAGCTCCGCACCGCGGTCTGGAGGAGCAGCAGCACGCCGAGGAGGGCCGCCGCTGCAAGCCACAGCACGAGGGTGTCGGCGGCCTGCACCTGTCCATACTTGGTCGGAATCTCTGCGTGGTATTCCATCGGGAACTGGATCTGCTTGATGGCCGCTTCAATATCGCGCTGCACGTCGGCCAGGGGACGTCCGCTCACGTCAGCCACCACGTCGATCCGCCGCGAGGTGTCATCGTGCATCACGACCACCTCGTTCGGGACCATCCGGATCGTGGCGATCTCGCCCAGCTGGACGTGGCCGCCGTCGGGAGTGTCGAGGAGCAGTTCACGGATGCTGGTGAGATCGTCCCTGACGTCGACTGCGCCGCGCACCACTACCTCGAATACTTTCTGCTCTTCGAAGAGGTTGCCTACGACGATCCCCTGCATCAGGGTCGCGGCTGCACGCCTGGCGTCACCGGGCTTGATGCCGACCCGCTGGGCAGCCTCGAGGTTGACCTCGACCTCCACAACCGGAGTCATGGCAGTGGCATTGATTGCCGGGTTCTTGACGCCCTCAATGTTCTCCAGCGCCTTGCGGACCTCTTCCGCCTTTTCCCGGAGGATCGGCATTTCGGTGCCGTAAACCCGGACCGCGAAACCCGGCTGCATGGTGCTGTGCATGTCGCTGATTTGCTGCTGGGAATAGTTCACGACGTTGTTGGCGATGCCGGGGTAGCCCTGGACCACGTCCCGGATTGCCCGCTCCGTCTCGCCGAAGTTGGCTGTCGGTGACACTGAGACCCAGAGCTCGGCGGAACTGTTGCCGACAACCTGATCCGAGGTGATGGCACGGCCGATGTGCCCGCCGACGCCGGATACGCCCGGCAGGGCCCGCAGTTCGTCCGAGGCCTTCGACGCGACCCGGTGCACCTCGTCGTTGGACGCGCCGGCCATGGAATCCCACTGAACCAGCAGGGTCCTGTCCGGCAACGTGGGAACCACCGGCCGGTTGCCGATCAACTGGGAACCGGCGGCAAGGCCAAGCACCCCAACGACTGCAATGGCGACCAGGCTGACCGTCCGGCGGGAACGGACGCCCGAGAGCGCCCGATCGTAGTATGACCGGGCACGTCCGGCGGTAGCCGGCTCCTTGCGCGGCGCCGTCTCGCGGCGGAGCAGCATCTGGGCGAGCACCGGAGTGACCGAGAGCCCGACGAGCAGCCCGGCCGCGAGGGCCAGCGCCAGCGACCAGAACAGGGGAGTGAAGAAGGAGCCGCCCACCCCGGTCACGAACAGCGTGGGAACGAGGGCCAGCAACATGATCAGCGAGGCCTGGAACAAGGGGGTCCGGACGCTCCGGACGACATTGACGATCCGCGACCTCAGAGTCGCTTCGGTTTCCGTGGCCTGTGTGACCAGGGGCCGTCGCCGCTGGGCCTGGACGTCCTCCACGATGTCGCCCACGATCACGGACATTCCGAGAACCAGGCCGAACAGGACTGTGACGTTCAGGGTGGCGTTTTGCGCGAAAAGGACCACGGCCGCCGTGATCACGGTGGTCGTGATGGCCGCGAGCGCAATCACCGCTACGCGCCAGGAGCGGAACAACAGCCAGAAAAGCCCGGCGGCGATCAGCAAGCTGATCAGCAGCGCCAGGCCAAGGCCGGTCACCGAGTCCTGGACGGCCGTCGCCGGGCGGAAAACGGTGGTGTCCAGCTGGACTCCGGTCAGGCCGGGTTCCATGTCTTTGAGTGCAGCCTCAATATCCTCGGTGACCTGCACAGTACTGGTCCCGGGGAACTTCTCGATGACCAGCATCAGGCCGGCGTCCTGCCCGACGACGGCGTCGCCGATCAGGGGCTGATGGTCTTCCCTGACCTGGGCAATGTCGCCCAGGAGCATCGGCGACGTCGCCTCCTCCACACTGACCTTGGAAAGGTCGGCGGGGGTCCGGATCGGGAGGACGTGCTGGATGCCGAGGCGCTGGCTGGGGGACTCGATGAAGCCGCCGGTTCCGGGGGTGGACGCTTCGAGGAAGCTCAAGGGTGACACCCAGACCGCGTTGCCGGTGCTCTTGATGACCTGTTCGAGGGTGATCCCCTTGTCACGCAGCTGGGTCGGGGTGACCTCGACTTGGAGCTGCTGCTCGCGCTGGCCCCAGATGGAAACGTTCGCCACCCCGGGAATGCCGATCAGCCGCGGTTTGATCTTCCAGCGGGCCAGGACAGACATCTCGATGCCGGAGAGCTGCTGTGAATTCATCTTGACCATCAGCACGCGGCTGTTGGAAGACACCGGTTGCATGATCTGCGGCGGCGTCGAAACGTTCGGCAGGGCGTGCGCCTGGGTCATTCTTTCGGCGACGAGCTGGCGTGCCCGCAGCAGGTCTGTGCCGGGCTCGAAGACGAGTTCGATGGACGACAGCCCCGCGACGGACTTCGAACGGATCTCGTCCAGCCATGCCACCCCATTGAGGAGGTCGGCTTCCATCGGGGCGGTAATCAGCTGTTCAACTTCGACAGCGGAGAGGCCCAGGGCCTCTGTCTGGATTTCGACCTGCGCGGGCGCGAATTCGGGCATTGAGTCCACGGCTATGCGGGGAACGTTCACAATGCCGAACGCGATGATTCCGGCCGCGAGGGCGAGCACCAGGATGCGGAACTGCAGACTGAAGCGGGTAATCCAGCCAAACATGGCTAAACCGCTTCCAGGCCGCTTCCGGTGGGCGCGCAGCGCTCGGCCGGATTGATGAATTGTTGCAGGCAAGAACTCCGAAAGTGACACATGTCAGGCTCCTCAACCCGAGACCTGTTTCGAATCCCCCCTGAGATCTTGAGAGCATAGTGTTCCTATCGGCATCGTTTGGCAAGGGCGCATATGCCCGGGGTGGAGGCCGGGATTCGCGCGGCGCCCGCACTTGATCTGCAGGGGGCCTCTCATATAAGGTGCGTTTTTTCGTCGGGTGACTGTTTTCTACTGGGGAACCCGGAGAAATTGCGGGGCGGGGAACGAAAAGCTACTTGCCTTCCTGCCGCGGGCACTCCCTCCCGCGGGTGCCGCGGGGCCGGCAGGACCGCGCTGTGGACAGTAGTGAGGGATGCCGTCAGAGTGGTGGTTCACGAAAAAAATTTGTGGCTTTCAGGGGCAGCAGCACGTCTGACGCGGCGGCCGCTCCGGTGCAGGCCGGATCCGCAACACCGCTCCCGTTTCCCCGCGAACCAGCCGGAGGCGCTAAAGTGGAACTATGCGTGCGATCCTCCTGCTTAGCTAGCCGCCCGGCATCCCGACGAGAACTCGGATTGCCGAGCGGCTGCCCCTCCGTGTCGAGGGGCTTTTGTGTGTCTGGACCCTTTTGGGCGGACGGCAGCGGAACAGGCACGGCGGGACAGCAGGCGGTACATCAGGCTTGACAGAACAGAAGAGGCCAGCAGTGAGCGTTCAGCCGGAGACAGAGACCGGAACACCAGCAGTCGCAGCGGAGACCCCGGAAGAGGGTGCCTACAGCTTCGCAGCCATGGAAGCCAAGTGGCCGCAGGTCTGGGAGGACCTGAAGGTCTTCACGCCCGTCGATGACGGCTCAAAGGAGCGGCGGTACGTGCTGGACATGTTCCCGTACCCGTCCGGCGATCTCCACATGGGCCACGCCGAAGCGTTTGCGATGGGCGACGTCGTCGCGCGTTACCTGCGCCAGCAGGGCTACGACGTGCTGCACCCGATCGGCTGGGACTCCTTCGGGCTGCCCGCCGAGAACGCTGCCATCAAGCGCAACGCGCACCCCAGCGAGTGGACCTACGCCAACATCGACACCCAGGCGGCCTCGTTCAAGCGCTACGCCATCTCCGCCGACTGGTCCCGCCGGATCCACACCTCCGATCCGGAGTACTACCGCTGGACCCAGTGGCTCTTCAAGCGCTTCTACGAGCGCGGACTGGCCTACCGCAAGAATTCCCCGGTCAACTGGTGCCCCAAGGACCAGACCGTGCTGGCCAACGAACAGGTGGTCAACGGTGCCTGTGAGCGCTGCGGCACCCCCGTCACCAAGAAGTCGCTGAACCAGTGGTACTTCAAGATCACCGACTACGCCGACCGGTTGCTCGATGACATGGACGAACTGCGCGGCCACTGGCCCGAGCGCGTCCTGGCCATGCAGAAGAACTGGATCGGACGCTCCGAAGGCGCGCACGTCAACTTCGTGATCGAGGCCGACGGCGGCAAGCCCGCCAAGGACGTCACCGTCTTCACTACCCGCCCGGACACCCTGTACGGCGCGACGTTCTTCGTGGTCGCCGCCGACGCGCCGCTCGCCGTCGAACTGGTCACGGAGGAGCACGCCGCGGCCCTGGACGCGTACCGCGAACAGGTCAAGGCCCTCACCGAAATCGAACGCCAGTCCACCGAACGGGAGAAGACCGGCGTCTTCACCGGCCGCTACGCCATCAACCCGCTCAACGGCGAGAAGCTGCCCGTCTGGGCCGCCGACTACGTCCTGGCCGACTACGGCACCGGCGCCATCATGGCCGTCCCGGCGCACGACCAGCGCGACCTCGACTTCGCCCGCACCTTCGACCTGCCGGTCCGGGCCGTGCTGGACACCGGCGAGGAAGACCCCGCCGTCAGCGGCACCGCGACCACCGGCGAGGGGACCCTGATCAACTCCGGAGCCCTGGACGGTCTGCCGAAGGCAGAGGCCATCCCGGCCGCCATCGAGATCCTGCAGCAGCAGGGCACGGGCGAGAAATTCGTAAACTTCCGCCTGCGGGACTGGCTGCTCAGCCGCCAGCGCTTCTGGGGCACCCCGATTCCGATCATCCACTGCCCTGCCTGCGGCGAGGTGCCGGTCCCGGACGAGCAGCTGCCCGTCACGCTGCCGGCCGATCTCCGCGGCGAGGACCTGTCCCCGAAGGGCACGTCCCCGCTGGCCGCCGTCGAAAGCTGGGTCAACGTCGAGTGCCCCGACTGCCACGGCCCGGCCAAGCGGGACACGGACACCATGGACACCTTCGTGGATTCCTCCTGGTACTTCCTGCGCTTCGTCTCCCCGCAATACACCGGGGGACCGTTCGATCCGGAAAAGATCAACGATTGGATGCCGGTCGGCCAGTACGTTGGCGGCGTCGAGCACGCCATCCTGCACCTGCTCTACGCCCGGTTCTTCACCAAGGTCATCCACGACCTTGGCATGATCGACGCCGACGAGCCGTTCAGCGCGCTGCTGAACCAGGGACAGGTGCTCAACGGCGGAAAGGCCATGAGCAAGTCCCTGGGCAACGGCGTCGACCTGAGCGAGCAGCTGGACAAGTTCGGCGTCGACGCCGTCCGGCTCACCATGATCTTCGCCTCCCCGCCGGAGGACGACGTCGACTGGGCGGACGTCTCGCCGTCGGGCTCCGCGAAGTTCCTGGCCCGCGCCTGGCGCCTGGGCCAGGACGTCACGAGCGCCCCCGGCGTCGACTTCGCGACCGGTGACCGGGCCCTGCGCACCGTCACGCACCGCACGATCGCCGACGCGGAAGCCCTGCTGGACTCCAACAAGTTCAATGTGGTCGTCGCCAAGCTGATGGAACTGGTCAACGCAACCCGCAAGACCATTGACCGGGCGGGCGCAGGCAGCGGCGCCGGCGGCGCCGACCCGGCGGTCCGCGAGGCCGTCGAGACCGTTGCGGTCATCCTGAGCCTCTTCGCGCCGTACACGGCCGAGGACCTCTGGAACGTGCTGGGACACCCCGCCTCGGTGGCCAATGCCGGCTGGCCGACGCACGACGAGGCGCTCCTCGTGCAGGACACGGTCACCGCTGTCGTGCAGGTCCAGGGCAAGGTCCGGGACCGGCTGGAAGTCTCGCCGGAAATCGGCGAGGACGACCTGCGGGCACTGGCCCTGGCCTCGGACAACGTCCAGCGCGCCCTCGACGGGCGCGGGATCCGCACGGTGATTGTCCGGGCACCTAAACTGGTCAACATCGTCCCGGCCTGACCGGGAACCGGCCGCCGGTTTCACCCGGCGGCCGGCCACCACAGCGTGTCCGGACAGCAATTGCAGACAGCAGGAGGTGCTTCGTGCCCCACCGCGACCCCGCGGGGTGGCCTTGGCTGAAGGAGCGCCTTGGCGGGCTCCGCCAGGCCACACGGCCGGCGTTGGTCCGCGGCGCGGGTCCCGGCGCCGTGCCCGCCGCCGTCGTGCGCACGGCTGTGGTCACGGACTCCGCCGCGGCGCTCCCGGCTGACTGGGTCAAGGGCCTGGCCGCCGACGGGCGGCTGACCGTTGTCCCGATGCCTGTCATGGTGGGTGCTGAGATCTATGGCGAGGGCGAAGACGACATCGCCGAAACGATCGCCGTCGCCTTGGCCAGCGGCAAACCCGTCAAGACCTCACGGCCCTCGCCGGGACAGTTCGAGCAGGCCTACCTCGCCGCCCGGCGGCGTGGCTATGAGGCAGTGGTGTCCGTCCACATTTCCGGGGAGCTGTCCGGAACCGCGGACTCGGCCCGCATCGCCGCCTCCCGGGTGGGCTTCCCGGTCGAGGTCCTGGACTCGCGCACGGTCGGCATGGCGCAGGGGATGGGGGTCCAGGCCGCCGTCGCCGCCGCGGCGGACGGCCTGACCGCGTTGGAAGTGCGGGAAATCGCCGAACAATGGCTGGCCCGCACCAGGGTCTATTTCTACGTGCCCAGCCTCGAGCAGCTGCGCCGCGGCGGACGGATCGGCGCCGCCGCCTCGCTCTGGGGGACCATGCTCGCGATCAAGCCCATCCTCGCGGTGGAAGACGGCAGGGTAGTCCCGCTGGAGAAGGTGCGCTCGGCAGCGAAGGCCATCGCGCGGCTCAAGGAGATCGCTGTGGCCGACGCCGACGCCCGGTCCGGGGGCCAGGCCCGGCTCGCCGTCCACCACTTCGGCAACCCGGCCCAGGCCGAACAGCTCGCCGCGGAACTGGGCGAAGCGGTTCCCGGCTGCCAGCCCGTCCAGATCAGCGCGCTCCCGGCTGTGCTGGCCGCGCACGCCGGCCTCGGTGTCCTGGCGGTGATCGTGGGGGAGAACAGCACCCCGGCGGTCCCTGAGGCACCCGCCGCCAAGTAGCCCGTCAACCAGCCGGCGTCACCCTGCGGTTTCGGTATCCACATTTCGCGGTATCCACATGAGCTATACCGGACCTGATGCGTGTGCCCGCCGCTTCATACGATGGGCGCATGCCGCGCCACGATCCGGGAGTCCCGCCCAGAGCCGAACCGGGCCATGCCGGCCGCAGGCTGGCTGCCGCCGTCGGGTCCGGGCCCGGCCTGCTCGCCGGTCCGCCGATGGTTACCCTGCCGGAGGGTCAATGGGAGCCCGGCCCGGATGATTCGCCGCCACAGAGCCGTGTCAGGTGGCGCACCGGCCGCCGCGCCGCCGCGCTGCTCTGCCTGGTGGCCGCTGTGTGCCTCGGCTGGTTCTGGTGGCAGGCAGCCAACGGTACAAGCCAGGTCAGTCCGCTGGGTTCTGTCACGGCTGCGGAGTCAGGTGAGGTGCCCGCCCCGGCACCGCAAACCGCACCGGCAACCGCACCTGTCCCCGCCACGGAAGGTTCTCCTGGCGCGTCCGGCGGGGACCGCGGCGGAAACATCATTGTGCATGTAGCCGGCGCGGTTGTCCGTGCCGGAATCGTGGAGTTGCCGCAGGGGAGCCGCCTGCACGAAGCCATCGCCGCGGCGGGCGGAAGCGCCCCGGGCGCAGACCCGGACCAGCTCAATCTCGCGGCTGTCCTCGAGGACGGGCAGAAAGTCCTGGTGCCGCGGCAGGGGGAAACCGTGCCCGCCGGACCTGCCCCGGCCGCCGGCACGGGCCCCCTGGGCAGTCCGACGGGCGGCGGAGGCGGGTCGGTTCCGGCGGCAGGGAAGATCAACCTGAACACGGCCAGCGCCGACGAACTGGCAACCCTTCCCCGGGTGGGGCCGGTGCTGGCGCAGCGGATTGTGGAGTGGCGCACCCAGCACGGCCGCTTCCAGCGGGTGGAGGAGCTGGATGCTGTGGACGGGATCGGACCCCAGCTGCTCGCCGCGGTCCTGCCCCTGGTCCGGGTCTAAGGCGGGGCCGGCATGGAGGGGCGCAGCCGCTGGCAGCGGTACGTGGACTCCGCCGTCTCCAGGGCGCGGGGGGCCGCGCGGACGCAGGCCGCGGAGGAGCGGCTGCGCCGGACGGATGCGCGCCTGGTCCCCGCGGCGGCGCTGGTGTGGGCCTCGGCCGCCGCCGGACACCACCTGGACCCTGCGGCCCTGGCGGCCCTCTGCCTGACCTTCCTCGCAGGCGCGGGGCTCCTGCTGCTCCGGGCTTCATCCGGCGGCCGTAGCGCGCCCCGAGCCGGAGGGGGTCCGCGGCGGCGCAGCGGTCCGGCACGGCGGAGCTTCCCCGCGACAATGGCCGCGGCGCTGCTCCTCTCCGCTGCAGCCGGCGGCCACACCGCCGTCGACTCCTCCCGGCGGCACGGCGGTGCCGTGGCCGCTGCCGCCGCTGCGCATGCAGCCGTCGTCGCGGAAGTGGAGATAACGGGTGCCCCCCGCGGGCTCAGGACGCCGGGGAGCTCCGGACTGGCGGACCGGTGGGCAGTGCCGGCCGCCCTGATCGAAATGAACGTTGCCTCCAACCGGGTGGTCGCACCCGCCAGGCTGCTGGTCATAGGTGGTGCCGGCTGGAAACATGCCACGCCCGGGCAGCGGCTCCGCACCACCGGCAAGCTCAAACCGGCCGCGCCGGGCCAGGCCGAAGCGGCCGTCCTCTCGGCAAGCTCTGCCCCGCTCACCATCGGCAGGCCCGGGCCCTGGCAGCAGGGGCCCGCGGATCTCCGCGGCCACTTCACCGCTGCCGCGGATCACCTCGGGGGTGACGCCCGGGGCCTCCTGCCGGGAATGGTGACCGGAGACACCAGCAACCTGGACGCCGAGCTGGATGTGGCCCTGAAATCCGTCGGAATGACCCACCTGACCGCGGTCAGCGGAGCCAACTGCAGCCTCATCCTGGGCGCCCTGCTGCTGGCCGCGAGGAGCCTCCGGTTCAACCGGCTGTTCGCTGCGGTCCTCGGCCTCGCAGGGCTGGGACTGTTCGTCCTGATGGTCGGCCCGGAGGCCAGCGTCCTGCGGGCTGGCGTGATGGGCGCGATTGGGCTCGTGGCCCTGGCGGGCGGCCGGCCGGGACGGGGGCTGAGTTTCCTGTGCGTTGCCGTGATTGTGCTGGTGCTGGCCCAACCGGAGCTGTCCACCAGCTACGGGTTCCTGCTGTCCGTGCTGGCGACCCTGGGCATCGTCGTGGCGGGGCGGCCGATCATGAAGTGGTTCCCCGCCCGGGTGCCCGGCTGGCTGGCCGCGGGACTGGCCGTTCCGCTGTCCGCACAAACTTTCTGCGGGCCGGTGATCGTGTTGCTGCAGCCGCAGTTCTCAAGCTACGCCCTGCCGGCCAACATGGCCGCCGCCGTCCTCGTCGCCCCGGTCACGCTGCTGGGGACCGCCGCCGTTCCCCTGGTGCCGCTGGCCCCCGTACTCGCCGCCGCGCCGCTCGGCATCGCCGCGGCCTTCGCCACTGCGGTCGGTGCTGTCGCCCGCTTCTTCGCCGGGCTGCCCGGTGCCGTCCTGCCCTGGCCGGAAGGAGCCTTCGGTGCCGCCACCATGGCACTCTTCTCCGCCTGCACCCTCGCAGCCTGCTGGCTGCTCTTCCACCCCGCCCGCACGGTGGGGCAGGCGCGGGCGGCGCACAGCAGGACGGTGACATTGCTCAGGACGGTCACATTGCTCAGTGCGGTGGCAGGGCCCAGGGCTGCCGCCGCGCCCGGGGCGGCCGCCACCTGGACCGGGCAGATGCCGCGGCACGCCGGCGGCGTGCGGGCGCCGCGGGGAGTGCACCGGCCCGGCTTGGTGCACCGTCCAGGCCGTGGCACGCTTAGAGTCAGTAAACAATCTTCCGGGAGGAAACCTCAGTGGCTGCTGCCCAGACCCAACGCACCCGGCCAGCGGCGTCGAACACCGCCACCTGGCGCGATGTGACCCCGGCCGCCGTCGTGCTGGTCGGCGGACCGGAGGACTACCTGGGCTCCCGTGCCATGGACCGCATCCGCGCGCAGGTCCGCGCGGCCGCCCCCGACGTCGAAGTCACCAGGCTCAACGCCGGCAGCTATGAGCCCGGTTCCCTCGCCATGAACGTCAGCCCGTCCCTCTTCGGCGAGCAGAAGCTCCTCGAGGTGGAAGGTCTGGAGTCCATGAACGACGCTTTCCTGGCCGACGGCCTCAAGTACCTCAAGCAGCCCGAACCGGACGCCGTGCTGGTCCTGAGACACAGCGGTGGCGTGCGCGGCAAGAAACTCCTCGACGCCGTCAAGGCCGGCGGGTGGCCCGTGGTGGACTGCCAGCCGCTGAAGAAGGACGCGGACAAGATCGCCTTCGTGACGTCGGAGTTCAAGGCCGCGTCCCGGCGCATCGATCCCGACGCCGTACATGCCCTGGTCAATGCCGTCGGCGCGCACCTGGCCGAACTCGCCGCCGCCTGCAGCCAGCTGATCGCCGATGCCTCCACCGGCGTGGATTCCGCCATGGTGGACCGGTACTACGGGGGCCGGGTCGAGGCCACGGCCTTCAAGGTCGCCGACGCGGCAATGGCCGGCAACGCCCCGCTGGCGCTCTCCACCCTCCGCCACGCCCTGGATACCGGGGCGGACCCCGTCCCTCTGGTGGCCGCGCTGGCATCGAAGCTGCGCACGCTCGCCAAGGTCGCCGGCGCCCAGGGGTCCTCGGGCCAGATCGCCAAACAACTCGGCATGCAGCCGTGGCTGGTCGAACAGGCGCAGCGGGAAGTGCGGCGCTGGACTCCCGAGGGGCTCGTCCGGTCCATCCAGGTGACCGCCGAGGCTGATGCCCAGGTCAAGGGCCTGTCCCGGGATCCTGTCTACGCCGTCGAACACGCCGTGACGGTGATTGCGGCGTCCGTCCGGCGCTGACGCGACGCGGGCCCGGACGGCTCAGGGTCCAGTCCCCAAGCATCCTGCACCCCGGGACTGACACGCATGTTGTGTCCGGCAGCCGGGGGCAGTGCGCAGCTTAACTGGAAGTGGCCGGCACCCGAGGGTGCCGGCCACAATCATCAGTTCATGTGAACTGGAAACCTTTAGAGCGCGTTGACCTTCTTGGAGATGGCCGACTTGCGGTTTGCAGCGTTGTTCTTGTGGAGAACGCCCTTGCTGACAGCCTTGTCCAGCTTGCGGCTGGCAGAAAGCAGTGCGGCAGCCGCAGCATCCTTGTCGGTGGACTCAACGGCGGTGTTGACGGCGCGGATGGCCGTCTTCAGCTCGGACTTGACTGCGTTGTTGCGCAGGCGGGCCTTCTCGTTGGTGAGGATGCGCTTCTTCTGGGACTTGATATTAGCCACGTGTGAACTCTCTTTTTCAATGCGGAAAATGGTCTAGAGGGCTTTCAGATTGGCCATTGACTGAGCGGCGTGGGGATACCTATGGCGACCAACCATCTGTGGCCGTCGACCTGCACGGACACACAGCTGTCAATAGTAGCAGAGACGACGCCGCAGGCACGAACAGAGTGGCGATCCGCCGGCCGGTCAGCGCCAGCCGTGGCGGGCCTGCAGGGCGGCCGCGATCACCCTGAAGCGGCCGGCGTCGAGGATGGCCCCCTCGCGCCTGACGTCCTTGGCGTTGATCTGCAGGACGCGGTCCAGCTTGGCTTCGCTGGGGCGCCACTGCCGGTCCCACGGTCCGGTGCCGATGTCGACATAGTCGTCCGCCCGCCGCGCGTCGCCGTTGTGGTCCTTGCTGGTCAGCATCAGACCGAGCAGGTAGCTGCCGCTCGCCCCGACCAGCAGGACCGGACGGTCCTTGCCCCGCGAGTGGTCCTCCTCATACGGGACCCAGGTCCAGACGACCTCGCCCGGTTCGGGGCGGCCGTTGGGGGAGGGCGCATAGCTGACCTTGGCTTTCCCGTGGAAATCGCCGGGGTACGTGCCGGTCAGGCCGACGGCGGCCCCGCGCCCGGTACCCGGGCGGCCAGCGGATTTTGTGCCCTTGGCCTTCGGGCCGGTCCCGCGCGGCGCGGAGTCCGGGCGCCCCTCCAGGAAACGCCATGTACTGCGGATTGCATTGCCGATAGAGCGTAAGTTCCAAGCCATGGGGAAACCATACCGGCACCCTCCGGCAAACGGGCGGGGGAGGGAGGAAGAATAGACCGGACAAAACGCGCTCCGCAGCTGAATTCAGGGATGCAAACCCACCGGGCCGGACGTGGGAGACTATAGGGAGAGAAAGGCGGCACGGCGCAGGATGGGAAACCAACCCCGCACCGGTCCGTGGAAAAGCCAACAGTAAGGACCCTGCGTGTCTCCCATGGCCCGCACCGCCCCGGTGCCCGCCGCAACAGATCCGGCCATCATCCGGAACTTCTGCATCATTGCGCACATTGACCACGGCAAATCCACACTGGCCGACCGGATGCTCCAGTACACCGGCGTCGTCCAGTCCCGTGACATGAAGGCCCAGTACCTGGACCGCATGGACATTGAGCGCGAACGCGGCATCACCATCAAGTCCCAGGCCGTCCGCATGCCCTGGGAGCTCGACGGCAACAGCTACGCGCTGAACATGATCGACACCCCCGGGCACGTTGACTTCACCTACGAGGTGTCCCGCTCGCTCGCAGCCTGCGAAGGCGCCGTGCTGCTGGTGGACGCGGCCCAGGGTATCGAGGCCCAGACGCTCGCCAACCTCTACCTGGCGATGGAAAACAACCTCACGATCATCCCGGTCCTGAACAAGATCGACCTCCCGGCAGCCCAGCCCGAGAAGTACGCGGCGGAACTCGCCAACCTGATCGGCGGGGACCCGGACGACGTGCTGCGCGTCTCCGGCAAAACCGGCATGGGCGTCGAAGCGCTTCTGGACAAGATCGTCCGCGATCTGCCGGCCCCCAAGGGTGACCCGAACGCCCCCGCCCGCGCCATGATCTTCGACTCTGTCTATGACACGTACCGCGGCGTGGTCACCTACGTCCGTGTGGTGGACGGCATGCTGCACCCCCGCGAACGCATCCAGATGATGTCCACCCGGGCGACGCACGAACTCCTCGAAATCGGCGTCAGCTCACCGGAACCCACACCCTCCAAGGGCCTCGGCGTCGGCGAAGTGGGCTACCTCATCACCGGCGTGAAGGACGTCCGCCTGTCAAAGGTGGGCGACACCGTCACGAACCTGGCCAAGCCCGCCTCCGCGTCCCTTCCCGGCTATGCCGACGCCAAGCCGATGGTCTTCTCCGGCCTGTATCCCTTGGACGGCACGGACTACCCGGTACTCCGCGATGCGTTGGAGAAACTGATGCTCAACGACGCCGCGCTCGTCTACGAGCCCGAGACATCCGCCGCACTGGGCTTCGGCTTCCGCGTGGGTTTCCTGGGGCTGCTGCACCTGGAAATCACGCGTGAGCGGCTCGAACGCGAATACAACCTGGACCTGATCTCCACCGCCCCCAACGTGGAATACGAGGTCACGCTGGAGGACAAGAAGGTCGTCCATGTGACCAACCCCAGCGAATACCCGACCGGAAAAGTCGCCGAAGTCCGCGAACCGATGGTGGCCGCGACCATCCTGGCGCCCAACGAATTTGTTGGCGCCATCATGGAACTGTGCCAGAGCCGGCGCGGTGTTATGGGCGGCATGGATTATCTCTCCGAAGACCGGGTGGAAATCCGCTACCGCCTGCCGCTCGCCGAAATCGTCTTTGACTTCTTCGACATCCTCAAGTCCAAGACCCGCGGCTATGGCTCGCTGGACTGGAAGGCCGACGGCGACCAGGTCGCCGATCTCGTCAAGGTGGACATCATGCTCCAGGGCGAACAGGTTGACGCTTTCTCCGCCATCACCCACCGTGACAAGGCCTACTCCTACGGCGTCATGATGACCACCAAGCTCCGCGAACTCATTCCGCGCCAGCAGTTCGAAGTGCCCATCCAGGCCGCCATCGGCTCGAGGATCATCGCCCGTGAAAGCATCAGGGCCATCCGCAAGGACGTGTTGGCCAAGTGCTACGGCGGCGACATTTCGCGGAAGCGAAAACTGCTGGAGAAGCAAAAAGAAGGCAAGAAGCGCATGAAGATGGTGGGCCGCGTCGAGGTTCCCCAGGAAGCGTTTATCGCCGCGCTGACCACGGACGAGTCCAAGGACAAGGCCAAGAAGTAATGACGAGCGTGGCCCGAACCACCGGAGGCCGCCGCAATGCCTAGCACGCTTCCCCTCGGCGACCCGGCGCCGTCGGACGGTCTGCTGCCCAGCCAGGCAGCGGACGGTTCGGCGGAGCGGGCCTTCGGCCTGTACGTGCACATCCCGTTCTGTGCTGTGCGCTGCGGGTATTGCGACTTCAACACCTATACGGCCACCGAACTCGGCGGCGGTGCCTCGCAGGATGCCTACGCCTCCACTGCCATGGCCGAAGTAGATTTCGCGGCCAGCGTCCTGCGGGAGTCGAACCTCCCGGACCGGCCGTTGAGCACCGTCTTTTTCGGCGGCGGAACCCCTACGCTGCTCCCCGCCGAAGACCTGGCACGGATCCTGACGGCCGCCGTCGGGCAATGGGGCCTGGAACCGGGCGCCGAGGTGACCACCGAAGCGAACCCGGACTCCGTCACGCCCGAATCCTTGAAGGTGCTTGCGGACGCCGGTTTCACCAGGGTCTCCTTCGGCATGCAGTCCGCCGTCCCGCATGTCCTGAAAGTCCTGGACCGGACGCACACTCCCAGCCGCGTGCCCCAGGTGGTGCAGTGGGCGCGCGAAGCGGGCCTGGCCGTCAGTCTGGACCTGATCTACGGGACGCCGGGGGAATCCCTGGCCGATTGGCGCTACTCCCTGGAGACCGCACTGTCGTACGAGCCGGACCACATCAGCGCCTACGCGCTGATCGTGGAGGACGGCACCAAGCTCGCCGCCCAGATCCGCCGGGGCGAAGTCCCGGGCATCGACGACGACGACCACGCCGACAAATACGAACTCGCCGACGAACTCATCACAGCGGCAGGGCTGTCCTGGTACGAGGTCAGCAACTGGTCCCGCACCCCGGAGCAGGCCTGCCGGCACAATCTCGCCTACTGGCGCGGCGACGACTGGTGGGGGATCGGCCCGGGCGCGCACTCCCACGTGGGCGGCGTGCGCTGGTGGAACGTCAAGCACCCCACGGCCTACGCCAACCGCCTGGGATCCGGGCTGTCGCCGGCCGCCGGCCGGGAGACCCTCGATTCGGAGACCCGGAACGTGGAACGGGTCATGCTGGAGGCCCGCCTGAACTCCGGGCTGGACATCACCAGCCTCGGTGGGCTGGGTGACACCGGGCGGCACGCCGTCGCGGGGCTCATCGCCGACGGCCTGATTGACCCCGCTGCGGCGTTCCATGGCAGCCTCGTCCTGACGCTCAAGGGCCGGCTGCTCGCCGACGCCGTGGTCCGGAGGATCCTGCCGGATTAGGGCCGCGCAGGATCCTGCCCGGCCCAGCCGAAAAAGCCGGCCGCTGCCCTGGGGGCAGCGGCCGGCTTTCCTGTTTCGGCTGGCGTGAGGGCTATTTGATCCAGCGGAGGTTGTAGTCGTAGCGGTGCGGCTGTCCGCGGTTGACGTGGATGCCGGCCGCGACGGAGAAACACGTGACGGCGATCCAGATGACCGTCGCGAGGACGGCGAAGATGTTGCCCACCACCGGGACGAAGACCAGCAGGTTGCAGAGCACGGCCGCGATCGTGGGCGGCAGCGTGAAGTTGAGGGCTTCCTTGGACTCCTGGGCCGTGAACGGGCCGCGGTCCTTGAAGATCAGATAGATCAGCAGCGAGGGAACGCAGCCGAGGATGCCGCCGAAGTGGGCCAGCGTGGCCCACTGCCGGTCCTCGCTCGCCGTCAGGGGCAGCGCATTTGCCGGAACGCCATGGTACGGGGGCTGGCCATGGCCGGCCTGGTTGCCGGTGTGTTCGCGTGCGTCATCTGCCACGGTGTCGTCCTTCGGATTGCGGTGGTGCGTTGGTGCCTGGGGGGTGCCAGGGCTGCGCCGGGAGCGCAGCCGCCGTTCCAAGAATACTTGCTTCGGCGCGGAATGGAGGATCGGCCCGCTGTCAGCGGCGCGCGGGGAGGCTCCTCAGGGAACAGTGAGGAAGTCGATGACCTCCTCCACGCGGCCCAGCAGGGAGGGTTCCAGGTCTGCATAGCTGCGGACCGCACCGAGGAGTTTCTGCCAGCCCAGGCCGATGTCCTCCTTGGTGCTGTGCGGCCAGCCGAATGCCATCAGGATGCCCGTCTTCCAGTCCACGCCGCGGGGGATCACCGGCCACTTCTCGATCCCCAGCACGGCGGGCCGGATCGCCTGCCAGACATCCACATAGGGGTGGCCGACGATCAGCACATTGCCGGCCGCGCCGGGGGATGCCATCACGGCGTCGGCGATCCGGGATTCCTTGGAGTCGGGCACCAGGTGGTCCACCAGGACACCGAGCCGGCGCCCGGGCCCGGGCCGGAAGGCGGCCACGGCTCCGGCGAGGTCGTCGATGCCGTGCAACGGCTCGACGACGATGCCCTCCACCCGGAGATCGTCGCCCCAGACCCTCTCGACGAGTTCGGCGTCGTGCTTGCCTTCCACCCAGATCCGGCTCGCCTTGGCGACCTGGGCCCGCTGGCCCGCCACCCGGACGGAACCGGAAGCGGTCCTGCTGCCCGCGGCGGCCGCGGCGGGCCGGGGGGCCGGCGGCATCAGCCGGATCGGCTGCCCCTCGAGCAGGAACCCGAACCCGAGCCGGAAGGACCGGGACTTGCCGCGGCGGTCCTCCAGGGCGACGACGTGCATCCCGCCGGACTTCTCCACCCGGGTCACGGCGCCCACCCAGCCCGACTGCACATCTTCGAGCACCATGCCGCGCTCCACCGGCACTTCCGGCAGTTGGGTCTTGGCGGGGGCGGACAGGTCCTGGGGGCCCCAGTTCTGGTACGACATCGGTTCCACACTGCTTTGCGATCGGATTGCTACGGCGGGCTGTGCCCGAAAACACCTGCCCCGGGAAGAACGCCTGGAGCGAATCCAATGCTAACAACGCGGCGACTCATATTAGACTGGTTAGCACTTAGGCATGTCGAGTGCTAATAGACATGCCATGTGCCAGCAGAGCGTGCGGTGCGGCCGGGCAACGGCGGCACCGGATGCGGGAGAGTCGAATGGAGGTGGAGCGTGAGCGAACCACGCAAACTCGAAGTGCTGCGCGCCATCGTGGAGGACTACGTCCATTCACGGGAACCCGTCGGCTCGAAAGCCCTCGTGGAGCGGCACCACCTTGGCGTCTCCAGTGCCACGATCCGCAACGACATGGCCGCCCTGGAGGATGAGGGCCTCATCACGGCGCCGCACACGAGCGCCGGACGCATCCCCACGGACAAGGGCTACCGGCTCTTCGTGGACCAGATTTCGGCGGTCAAGCCGCTCTCGCCGGCAGAACGCCGGGCCATCCAGGCCCTGTTGGAAGGTTCCGACGACCTCGACGACGTCCTGGACCGGACCGTCCGGCTGCTCGCGCACCTGACCAACCAGGTCGCCGTCGTGCAGTATCCGCATCTCAGCCGTGCCAAGGTCCGGCACGTCGAATTCGTCCTGCTGGCGCCCCGCAAGGTGCTCATCGTGCTGATCGCTGACACCGGCAAGGTGGAACAGCGGGTCATCGATGTGGGGCAGGACTTCGGCGACGAGGCCCTGGCCGAACTCCGCACCCGGTTCCTCGCCAGCCTCTCCGGGACGCCGCTGAACCTGTTGCCGCAGACGCTGCAGTCCGTGGTGGGCAGTTGCCCGCCGGCGCGGCGCGGCGCGGCCCAGGCGCTGGCCCGCGGCCTTGAGGCGCTGGCCACGAGCAGCCGCGAAGAGCGTATGGTCATGGCCGGAACCGCCAACCTCGCCCGCTCCAACGTGGACTTCCCGCTAAGCATCGGCCCGGTGCTGGAAGCCCTCGAGGAGCAGGTGGTCATGCTCCGCCTGCTGAGCGACATGGCGGCGGACCCGCGGGGGGTGACGGTCAGCATCGGCCGGGAGAACCCGTATGTCGGGCTCGCCGAGGCCTCGGTGGTGGCCACCGGCTACGGGCCGGACGCCACGGCGAAGGTCGGCGTCCTGGGGCCCACCCGGATGGACTATCCCACCACCATGGCCGCCGTCCGTGCGGTGGCCCGCTACCTTTCAAGGATTCTCGGTCCCTGACGGACGGCACCACGCCCGTCCCGAGGATCCGACACCAGACTTCTTGCCCCTAACAGGCAGTGCCCCACAGGCAGTACAAAAAGGAAGAGATACAAACTTTGAGCAGCCATTACGACGTTCTTGGAGTCTCCCGCGAAGCTACGGGCGAAGAAATCAAGAAGGCCTACCGCAAGCTGGCGCGGACCCTCCACCCGGACGTGAACCCCGGGGATGACGCCTCGGACCGGTTTAAGGCCGTCACCCATGCCTACGAGGTGCTATCCGATCCGCAGAAGCGCCGGGTCTACGACACCACGGGCAACGAGAACGGCACCGACAACGGTTTCGGCGGCGGCAGCTACTCCGGCCAGGGCTTCGCGTTCCAGGACATTTTCGAGACCTTCTTCGGCGCCGGCGGCCAGGCCGGACCGGCCTCACGCGTCCGCCGCGGCCAGGACGCGCTGATCAGCGTCCGGATCGACCTCCGCGACGCCGTGTTCGGCGTCAACAAGAAACTCGAAGTCGACACGGCTGTCACCTGCCCCACCTGTGAGGGCTCATGCTGCCGTGCAGGCAGCCACCCGGAACGCTGCGACATCTGCGGCGGTAGCGGCCAGGTCCAGCGCGCCGTCCGGTCCATCCTCGGCCAGGTCATGACCGCCGCGCCCTGCGGTTCCTGCGAGGGTTTCGGCACCGTCATCAAGGACCCCTGCAACGAATGTGCCGGCCAGGGCCGGATCCGCAGCCGCCGTTCCCTGACGGTCAAGGTGCCCGCCGGCGTTGCCACCGGCACCCGCATCCAGCTCTCCGGCCAGGGCGAGGCCGGTCCCGCCGGCGGTCCCGCCGGCGACCTCTACGTGGAGATCCGGGTCAACAACGACGCCACCTACGTGCGAGACGGCGACGATCTGCACGCCAGCCTCAACATCCCCATGACGGCGGCGGCGCTGGGCACTGAGCTCACGCTCGACACCTTCGACGGCCAGCAGGAGATCGACGTCAAGGCCGGCACGCAGTCCGGCGAGGTCATTACGCTGCGCGGACTCGGCGTCACCCACCTGCGCGGCTACGGCCGCGGTGACCTCAAGGTCCACCTCCAGGTGGACACCCCCGCCAAGCTCGACGCCGCCCAGGAGGACCTGCTCCGCCAGCTCGCGAAGCTGCGCGGGGAACAGTTCACCGAAGGAAAGCTCGCCGCGAGCGGCGGGGTCTTCGCGAAGCTTCGGGACCGGCTCGGTAACCTGTAGCGGTGAGCAACCCGGTCTTTTTCACTGCCCCCGGCACCCTGGACGGGCTGGTTCCCGGTTCGGTCTTCCTGCTCGACGGACCTGAGGCCCGCCACGCGGTCACGGTGAAGCGCCTTGCCGTGGGAGAGGCCGTGGACATCGCCGACGGCGCCGGCAAGCGCCTGACCGGCACCGTCGCGGCCGTCGCCCCGAACGAGCTGTCGGTCACGTGCTCCGAGCTTTCCAACGAGCCCCGGCCCGCGGTCAGGCTGGTCTTGGTCCAGGCCCTCGCGAAGGGCGACCGCGACGAGCTCGCGGCCGAGACCGCCACCGAACTGGGAATCGACGCGGTGGTGCCTTGGCAGGCCGAACGCTCGATCGTCCGCTGGAAGGCCGACCGTGCGGCGAAGGCCCATGCCAAGTGGCAGTCCGTCGTCACGGCGGCGGCCAAGCAGGCCCGCCGTGCGTGGATCCCGGAAGTCCGCTCCGCCGTCGATGGCGCCGGACTTCAGGCGGCTGTGGCCGCCGCGGACCTCGCCATCATCCTGCATGAGGACGCCGTGCGTCCGCTGCGGCAGGTCCTGGAGAGCTGGCAGGCCGCCGACTCCGCTGGTGGCTTGTCCGCCGGCGACGGGTCAGGCGGGGGCCGCGAGGTGCTGCTGATTGTGGGTCCCGAGGGCGGCATCAGCCCGCGCGAAGTGACCAGGCTCTGCGACGCCGGCGCCGTGACAGCCCTGCTGGGACATCACGTGCTGCGGTCGTCCACGGCCGGTCCCGCGGCGACGGTCCTCGCCAGCGACATCCTGGGCCGCTGGTAGCCCGGGTTCAGCTTAAAAAGCGATCGACTGCTCCCCACCGGCCCCCTCGCCTCGCAAGCTCGGC
>DATIUQ010000267.1:0-15420 GCA_035466775.1 Arthrobacter sp. | reverse complement strand
CCGGCGCCGCCGTCGTGTTGACCATGCTGCCCAGCGGAACGCACCTTCTCGATGCCTACCGCGGCAGCCCCGGAAGGGCGGGAAAGCAGAGCCAGCCGGGTCTGCTGGACGTGGCCCGGCCGGGAACCCTCTTCCTTGACTGCTCCACGATCAATGTGGACGAGGCCCGCGAGGCCGCGGAACTGGCTCTCGCAGCCGGCCACCGGGCCGTTGACGCCCCGGTCTCCGGCGGCGTCGTCGGGGCCGATGCCGGCACCCTGACATTTATGGTGGGGGCGCTTCCCGAGGACTTCGACGCGGTCAAGCCGATGCTCGAAGTCATGGGCAAGCGCGTGGTCCACTGCGGGGGACACGGTGCCGGGCAGGCGGCGAAGATCTGCAACAACATGATCCTCGGCGTCTCGATGATCGCCGTCAGTGAGGCCTTTGTGCTCGGGGAGAAGCTGGGGCTCACGCACCAGGCGCTGTTCGACGTCGCCTCCGCGGCCTCGGGCCAGTGCTGGGCGCTGACCACCAACTGCCCCGTCCCGGGGCCGGTCCCCACGAGCCCCGCCAACCGCGACTACCAGCCCGGATTCGCGGGGGCCCTCATGGCCAAGGACCTCAAGCTGGCGCTCAACGCGCTGGAAAGCACCGGCGTCGCCGCCCGGCTGGGACCGCTGGCCTCCGAAATCTACGATACGTTTGCCGCGGAGGGCGGGGCAGGCCGGGACTTCTCCGGCATCATCACCGACATCCGGGACAAGTCCGACCACTGACCGGCCGCACACCAACCATCGTTGAACAGCTGAGGGGACAGGCATGACGGAGCAGTACACAAACATTCTGGTGGAGCGGCGCGGCCGGGTGGGGCTCGTGACGCTCAACCGGCCCGAGGCGCTGAACGCCCTCAACAAGGCCACCATGGACGAGCTCGTGGCCGCGGTGTCCGCCATGGACACCGACCCCGAGGTGGGGGCCGTGGTGCTCACGGGTTCCGCCAAGGCCTTCGCCGCGGGCGCCGACATCAAGGAAATGCAGTCCAAGGGCTACATGGACATGTACGCGGCGGACTGGTTCCGGGGCTGGGAGGACTTCACCCGGCTGCGCATCCCCGTGGTCGCGGCGGTGTCCGGCTTCGCCCTCGGCGGCGGCTGTGAGCTGGCGATGATGTGCGATTTCATCATTGCCGGGGACAATGCCAAGTTCGGCCAGCCGGAAATCAACCTCGGCGTGCTGCCCGGGATGGGCGGCTCGCAGCGCCTCACGCGCGCTGTCGGCAAGTCCAAAGCCATGGACATGATCCTGACCGGACGCTTCATGGGTGCTGAAGAAGCCGAACGCGCCGGCCTCGTGTCCCGCGTGGTGCCGGCCGCCGACGTCGTCGAGGAGGCACTGCAGGCTGCCGAGGTGATTGCCTCCAAGTCCAAGCCGGTGGCGATGGTGGCCAAGGAGGCAGTCAACGCCGCCTTCGAGACCGGACTGGCCCAGGGTGTGCTGTTTGAACGCCGGGTATTCCACTCGCTGTTCGCCACCGAGGACCAGAAGGAAGGGATGGCGGCGTTCACCGAGAAGCGCCAGCCGGACTTCACGCACCGCTGAGCGGGCGCCCGCGACCTGCCGGCGCTGTCAGGCCGCGCTGATCCCGAACAGGCCGATGATGAGGGCCATGACCGCCAGGGTCACCAGTTCGTGGGCGCAGTTCAGGGCGGTCAACCCGGCGGGACGGCCCTCGAAGGCGTCATGGGTGATGAACCGGGCCGCCGTGAAACCGGCCCAGAGGATCACGGCCGTGATCAGGGTGTTGGCCAGGAAGTTCCCGCCGTAGAAGTGCTGGGAGATGGCCGCGGCTCCGGCCAGGACCGCGGCGCTGATGAAGCTCACCACCAGGGTGATCAGGATCGGCTTCACGGCGTCCTTCGCGTCACCGCTGGGCGTGACCTTGGCGACGCGCATCCAGTAGTTGCCGAACACCTTCGGTGTGTACCAGATGGTCCCGACCACCATGCTGGACAGTGTGGCCAGCAGTACTGCCCAGATGTTGATCTCCGGAATCATTGCGCTCCTCAGTTGCAGGGTTGGTTGCTTCCCGAAGTCTAGGGGACCGCCGGGGCGGTCCTGCGCTTTGGCCAAGTACCTCTTTTCGGAGGTAGTTGGATGTCCACGCTTTCGCTACGGTGAGCTAAGTCACAAAGCCGTGCATCGAGGCTGACCTCAAAGGAGATTGCCATGACCTCAGTTTCACCGACTTCGCCGGCCGGGGTGCAAGCGCCACCGAGCCGCAAAACCCTGCGGAAGGTTGCTTTCGCCAGTTTCGCCGGCACCACCATCGAGTTCTACGACTTCTTCATCTACGGCACCGCCGCCGCCCTGGTCTTCCCGGTCGTGTTCTTCCCGGCCCTCGGCGCAGCGGCCGGCACCGTCGCCTCCTTCGGCACCTTCGCCGTCGCCTTCTTCGCCCGTCCCGTCGGGGCCATCATCTTCGGCCACTTCGGTGACCGGATCGGCCGGAAGAAAACCCTCATCACCACACTGCTCATGATGGGCATCGCCACGGTCCTGATCGGGTTCATCCCGGATGCCAACACCATCGGCGTCGCCGCCCCGATCATCCTGGTGGTGTTGCGGTTCGTGCAGGGCCTCGCCGTCGGCGGCGAATGGGCCGGGGCCACCTTGCTGGTCGCCGAATACGCGCCCAAGGGCAAGCGGGGGCTCTTCGGCTCCTTCCCGCAGATCGGCCCCTCGGTGGCCTTCGCCCTGGCCAGCGGCACCTTCCTGATCACCAACCTCACCCTGGGGGACAAGTCCGAGGCCTTCATCTCCATCGGCTGGCGGGTGCCGTTCATCCTCAGCGCCGTGCTGGTGCTTGTGGGCCTGTGGGTCCGGCTGAGCATTGAGGAAACCCCGGTGTTCAAGAACGCCGCCAAGGCCACGGAAACCACCACCAAGCTGCCCGTCCTCGAATCGATCAAGCGCCAGCCGCGCGAAATCCTGCTCGCAGGCGGCTCCTTGACGCTACTGTTCGCCTTCTTCTACATGGGCACGGCCTATCTCACGAGCTACGCCACAAGCCCCACCGGCATGCAGCTGAGCCGGGTGGAAGTGCTCAGCACGGGCATGGCCGCTTCGATATTCGTGGCCGCCGCCACCTTGGCTTCCGGGATCCTCTCGGACCGCTTCGGCCGGAAGAAGGTCATCGCCACCTCATGCATCCTCGCCGTGCCGTGGTCCCTGGCGCTGTTCCCGATCCTCAGTGCGAACACCGTCTTTGCCTTCGCCGTCGGGCTTACTGTCACCCTGGTGATTTTCGCCATCGCCTACGGCCCCGCCGGGGCGCTGCTGCCGGAACTGTTCGAGACGCGCTACCGCTACACCGGTGCCGGCATGGGCTACAACCTCGCCGGCGTCGTGGGCGGCGGTATTGTGCCGCTCGTCGCCGCCCAGCTGGCCGGAACGAGCGGAGCCGCCGCCGTCGGGTTCCTGCTCGCCGGGATCGGCGTATTCAGCGTGCTCTGCACCCTGGCGCTGCCCAACCGGGAGAAGCGGGGGCTGGAGGACGGCAAGCGGCAGCCGGCCGCGCAGCACGCCGACGGCGCGGCAGTCACCGGGTCCGTCGCCGGCCCCTAGCGGTTCGATCCGGACTGCGGATTCTGGCGTTGGGGGATCCGCGGTCCGGGATCGGGGTTGCCGGCGAAAAGCGGCAACCCCGCGTTATGGAATGAGCCCCAGCCGGCGGGCCGCGGACACGGCCTCGAGCCGGTTGTGCGCGGACAGTTTGGCCATGGCGTTCTGCAGGTAGCTCTTGACGGTCACCGCTTTCAGCCCGAGGCGTTCCGCGGTTTCCTGGTACGAGCAGCCGAGCGCCACCTGCGCCAGCACATCGAGCTCGCGGCGGGCCAGCCGCGCTGTCGGGTGGACCCCGTCCGCGGGCGGCGGCGCCAGGTGGCTGCCGATGGTCTCCAACTGCCGCGCCAGGTGCGGATCGGACACCGTGCCGGCCAGAGACCGCAGTTCGGCGTGGGCCTCCCGGACGTGCTCCAGCCAGCGCCGGTCATGGGTCAGCGCAGGTTCGGCCCGTGCCGTGGCCATAATGGACACCCTCCGGTCCACTTCGTCCCGGATGCGGAGTTCCCCGGCGATCTCGGCGGCGGCCGCCATCGCCTCGCACACGGCGTCTTCCCCGAGCCGGGCGCTGTCCCGGCTCGCGATGTACAGCACCGCCCGCGACTTGCCCCGGACCACAACGGGGACGGCCGCCATCGAAGTCAGCCGTTCCTGCCGGACGGCGAGGTCGTATTCGTGGGTGATTCCCTCCGAGGCGATGTAGTCGTCTACCAGGAACGGCCGCCGCTGCGTGAAGACCCGGCCGCCGAGGCCGGCCCCGGGGACCACCACCACCTGGTGCAGGCTGGACGTGGCGGTGCCCAGGAAATCCGTCAGTTGCAGCCGCTCCCCGCTGGCCAGCCCGGCGAAGAGCACGGCTGGCCGGAACCTGCCGGAGAGCAGGCGCAGGGAGGCGCGGAGCAGCTCCCGGTCATCGGGGCGGGAATAGGTGTTCGGCTGCATGAGTCGTCTCCTGGTGCCGCGGAACCCGGCACGGCATTGTGCGGGCGGTCAATGGTGGTCGGGCCGTTCAGTCCGGGCGGATCATTCGCTGAAGTCGCCGGCATTGCGGCGGAAGGTGCCCAGGATCCGGATCAGCTGGTCGACATCCTGCTCCGCGAAGCCGGACTGGGCGAACACCTCGGAGTTGAGTGCCGCCGTCGCCCGCTTGGCCAGCGTCCGCCCCTCCTGGGTGAGCTCAATCAGGGTGGTGCGACCGTCCGTGGGGTGCGGCGAGCGGATCACCAGCCCCGCCTGCTGCAGTCGGTCGACGGCGTTCGTCACCGAGGTGGGGTGGACCTGCAGCAGCGCGCTGGCCTTGTTCATGGGCAGCGCGCCGCTGCGGGCGAAGCTCAGCAGGGCGAGGAGTTCGTACCGGGCGAACGTCAGCCCGAACGGCTTCAGGACCCCCTCGATCCGGGCCAGGAGGAGCTGCTGGGTCCGCATGATGGCGGTGATGGCAGCCATCGGCGCGGCGACGTCGGACCAGCCGTGGCGTTCCCAGTTCAGCCGGGCGTCGGCGATCGGATCACGGGGCAGCGGCGTTGCCACGGTACCCCCAGCTTCTTGTCCTCAGTCTCATGGGGTTCAGCCTAGCTTTTCGGCCGGGCTTTTCAGTCCGGGGAAGTCGGCTTCGGAGTACTCCGTGCCGAGGCCCGCCGGTACCGTTCCCCCGCCGTGGCGCAGCTCCTCGCTGTGCCGCAGTTCCACGCGCCGGATCTTGCCCGAGATGGTTTTGGGCAGCTCGGCGAACTCCAGCCGGCGGATCCGCTTGAATGGTGCCAGGTGGTCGCGGCAGTACCGCAGGATGTCCTCGGCGAGCTCCGGGCCGGCCTCGTGCCCGGCCGCCAGGACCACATACGCCTTGGGCACGGAGAGCTTGAGCGCGTCGGGAGAGGGGACGACGGCGGCCTCGGCCACGGCCGGGTGCTCGATCAGCACGCTTTCCAGCTCGAACGGGGACAGCCGGTAGTCGGAGGATTTGAAAACGTCGTCGCCGCGGCCCACGTACGTGATGATGCCGCGCTCGTCCCGGCTCGCCATGTCACCCGTGTGGTAATAACCGTCGCGGAACGCCTCGGCCGTCTTCTCCGGATCGCCGTAGTACGCCTTCATCAGCCCGACGGGCCGCGGGTCGAGGCGCAGGCAGAGCTCGCCGTCGTCGCCTTCCGCCCCGGTCGCCGGGTCCACGAGGACGACGTCGTAGCCGGGCAGCGGTTTGCCCATGGCGCCGATCTTGATCGGCTGGCCGGGGGTGTTGGCGATCTGCACGGTGGATTCGGTCTGGCCGAAGCCGTCGCGGATGGTTTGGCCCCAGGCGCGCTGGACCTGGTCGATCACCTCGGCGTTGAGCGGTTCGCCGGCGGACACCACCTTGGTGGGCGGGTTCTTGAGCAGGGTCAGGTCGGCCTGGATGAGCATGCGCCAGACCGTGGGCGGGGCGCAGAAGCTGGTCACGGATTCGCGGTCCATCTGTTCCATCAGCGCCTTGGCGTCGAAGCGCTCGTAGTTGTAGATGAAGACGCAGGCTTCGGCGATCCACGGCGTGAAGACGTTGGACCAGGCGTGCTTGGCCCAGCCGGGCGAGGCCACGTTCAGGTGCACATCGCCGGGCTCCATCCCGATCCAGAACATGGTGGACAGGTGGCCCACCGGGTAGGAGGTGTGCGTGTGCTCCACCAGCTTGGCCTTGGAGGTGGTGCCCGAGGTGAAGTAGAGCAGCAGGGTCTCGTCTGCCAGGGTCGGCGCGTCCGGCGTGAAGTCCTCGCCCGTGCCGGCGGACTCCGCGTACTGCAACGCGTTTTCGTCGGCGGCCGCGTTGCCCGTGCCGACCTCGATCAGTGTGTACGCGCCGGGGACCTCGGCGAACTTGCCGATATTGGCGCTTCCGACGGCGGCCCAGTTCGCGCCGCCGCGCTCCACCCGGTCCTTCAAATCGGCCGGCCCCATCAGCGTGGTGGTGGGGATCATCACGATACCCAGTTTGATCCCGGCGAGCATCAGTTCCCAGAGCTCCACCTGGTTTCCGAGCATGATGATCATCCGGTCACCGCGCCGCACCCCCTGGCCGCGCAGCCAGTTGGCCACCTGGCCGGAGCGCCGGGACAGGTCCGCGAAGCTGCGCCGCGTGGCGGAGCCGTCCTGCTCGACGATGACGAGGGCCGGATTGTCCGCTTTGGCCGGGTCTGCCGCGATCTGGTCGAACCAGTCGAGGGCGAAATTGAAATGTTCAAAGCGCGGCCACTGGAATTCGCTGCGGGCCGCGTCATAGTCCGTGCGGAGCTCAAGCATGCGGTCGCGTGCTGCGCGGAAATCCTCAGTGACTGTCATGGTGCACCTTTCGAAGTCTGGTGGCGCAGCCGTCTCATGCCCGGCGCCGTTGCCCTGGGATCACCTGTTGCCTAGTGACCCCCATCACTGTGCAATATACTAGGACATCCAAGGGTTTGGAAGAGCCGACCCGGTTCATGTCCGGATCACTACGAAGGGATACGTGCCCGTGCAGCCACAAGGACGTGCCAGCGGACAGAGGGGCGCCGCGGACGAATCAGCGCGTGGGGCCGTTCCGGCGCCGCCCTTCCCGGACGCCGACCTGATGTACTTCGTCGACCTGCTGCCTCCGGCGGAACAGGCCCGCTACCAGGAGATCCGCGACTTCCTGCAGTCCCGGATCCGGGCGGCCTCAATCGACTACTGGAACCGCGAGGAATTCCCCTTCGGGCTGCTCGCCGAACTGGGCAAATACGGCCTCGGGGGCCTGCAGACGGACGGCACGTCCAAGCTGTTCAAGGGCCTCATGTATGTCGAGGTGGCCCGCGCCGACGTGTCCCTCTCGGCCCTCGTGGGGATCCACAACGAGCTGATTGTCGGCATGATCGAGCAGCTCGGCTCCGAGGCGCAGAAGGCGCGCTGGCTGCCGGGGCTCACCGACTTCACCCAGATCGGCGCCTTTGCCCTGACCGAGCCGGACCACGGCTCCGACATCGCCGGCGGGCTGGCCACGACCGCCCGGCTCGAGGACGGTGAATGGGTGATCAGCGGCGCCAAGCGCTGGATCGGCGCGGGCACCATTGCGGACTTCGCCCTGGTCTGGGCCCGGGACGTCGCCGACCAGCAGATCAAGGGCTTCATCGTGGAGACGGACCGCCCCGGCTACACCGCCACCAAGATCGCGAACAAGATCGGGCTGCGGATCATGCAGAACGCGGATATCGTGCTCGACGAGGTCCGCATCCCGGAAACCAACCTGCTCCCCGGGGCCACGGATTTCTCCAAGGCCAACGAGCTGCTCCGCGATTCGCGCGCCTGGGTGGGCTGGCAGGCCGCCGGCATCCAACTGGCCGCGTTCGACGTCGCGCGTTCCTACTCGCTGGAGCGCAAGCAGTTCGGCAAGGAGCTGGCACGCTTCCAGCTGATCCAGCAGCAACTGGCCGAGATCCTGGGCAACGCGTCCGCGTCGCTGGCGCTGATGGCGCAGCTGGCCAGGATCCAGGAAGACGGCAAGCTCGAAATGGTCCAGTCCGCGATGGCCAAGTCCACCACCACCCGGCTGGCCCGCGCTTCCGTGGCGATGGGGCGCTCGCTGATGGGCGGCAACGGGATCAGCAGCGACTACGAGATGGGCAAGCTTTTTGGCGACGCCGAAATCCTGTACACCTACGAGGGCAGCTACGAGATCAACTCGCTGATTGTGGCTCGGGCGGTAACGGGCAAGTCCGCGTTCGTGTAGGCCCGGGCCCGTCCCTGCCTTCCGGGCGGCAGCCGGCTTGGCCTAGGTGCGGCGGTCGCCGCGGTTTTCGGCCACCGCCGCGGCATAACGCGTGCTTCTGTTCCGCCCGGCGTGTTTTGAGGCGTAGAGGGCATGGTCCGCGCAGGCCAGCAGCGCGTGGGTTCCGGCTTCCTCGAGTTCGCAGACGCCGGCGGACAGGGTGATGGTTCCGACGCCGTCGAACGGCTTGGAGGCGACGGCCAGCCGGGCGCGTTCGGCGGCTTGGAGCGCCTCCTCGCTGCTGCTCCCGGGCAGGAGCCAGACGAACTCCTCACCGCCGAAACGGGCAACGACCTCGCCCTGCCGGGCAACGTCGCTGAGCCGTGCCGCGACCTCCGCCAGCACCTTGTCCCCGGCCAGATGGCCGAAGGAGTCATTGACCAGCTTGAAATGGTCGATGTCCAAAACGATGGCACTCAGCTTGGTGCCGCGGGCGGCCGCCAGCTCAGATTCCCGGGTCAGCCGTTCCTCCAGGACCCTGCGATTGGGCAGGCCGCTGAGGGCATCGGTGCTGGCTTGCGACTCAAGGTTCGAGCGGGCCTCGGCGTTGCCGATGGCGATTTCAACTAGTTCAGCAAACTGGGCGAGCTGATCGAGGATGGCCCGGGTGAGGCTGGTTGTCGACTTCGAGGTGAGGGCCACGGCGCCCCAGAGGGAGCCGGAGACCCGGATAGGGGCGGCCGCCGAGGACCGGAACCCGGCTTCCAGCAGCTGTTCCGCCGCCACGCCGCCGCCCCGGACGTAAACCGCCAAGGCAGGTTTGCCGGTCATGGCCACACGGACGGTCGCCGGGGCGTCCGTTTCTTTGTAGGTGTGGCAGCGGCTCAGGGCCGGCGGGAGCGCCGGCGCCATCGCCACGATTTCGGCAGCCAGTGGGCCGGTGAAGCGGGTGACCGCCGCCGAATCCACGTCAAAAATTGAGCGAACGACGGCGGCAACCTGCTCTGCGATGTCGGCCGGCGCTGCATTGCGGGCGATGGCGGACGAGATCTCGTGCAGTCCTGCCCACGTTTTTTCTTGCCTTCGGCGTTCCGTCACGTCGACGGCCACCACCATTCCGGCGGTCTCGCCGTCGGAGGCAACCGGGCCTGCTGTCAGCCGGTAGGTGCGGTCACCGATCCGTCGACTCCACGTGACTTCGTTACCCGCCAATGCCGCACGGTAGCGGGGCTCCAGCTCGTCCGCCAGCCCGTCCCTGAGGGCATCGTGGATCAGACGACCTTCGATTTGTTCGCTGCGGTACCCGAATCTCTCCAGCTCCTGCCCCTCGGCGATCAGGTAGCGGAGGTCCGAGTCGAACAGGAGAACGAACACCCCGGGGACGCTGCGGGCAAGCGCCCGGTACCGGGCCATGTCGCGTTGCTGGCGCTGTTCGGAGAGGACCCGCTCCGTGATGTCGGTGACCAGCTCAAAGAACCCCTGGATGCCGCCGTCCTGCAGGTCGGGTACATAAGAGGCCTGGGTGTACCGGGTTCCGCCGCTGGCATCCACCAGGGTCCGCTCAAAGAGCTGCGGCTGTCCCGCCAGCACCTTGTCGATATACCCCCGGGTTGCCGCGAAGAGCTCTTCGCCCAGCAGCTCACGGAGATGGAGGCCGTGCATCCGGTTGGGGTCGACGCTGAACCATTCGCCGTAGGCGGCGTTGGCGAGGCGGTTGCGCAGGCCTTTGTCCCAGTACCCCACCATGGCCGGAATGCCATTGAGTACGGCCCTGATCTGGGCCGGCAGCTGCGGCGCCGGGTCCGGCTCGGCAGTCCCTCCGGTGGAGGGGCTGTGCAAATTAATCATCAGAACATCCACGCATGGAACGGCGCCGATGTAAAACGCGGCACGCCCTAACTTTCAGGGCAGGAACCGGTAGCCGATCCCTGCCTCGGTGATCAGGTGCCGCGGAGCCGCCGCCCCGGGCTCCAGCTTGCGGCGGAGCTGGGCCATGTAGACCCGCAAATAGTTGGTCTCCTTGGCATAGGCCGGACCCCAGACCTCGGTGAGAAGCTGCTGCTGGGTTACGAGTTTCTCCGGGTTCCGAACCAGCACCTCCAGCATTTTCCATTCGGTCGGAGTCAGCCGGATGTCCTGGCTGTCGCGCGTGACACGGTGTTTTTCCAGGTCCACTGTGAACGCTTCGGTGGTGACCACCGCAGGCGGCTGCGTCTCCGCGCTGCGGCGCAGCAGCGCACGCAGGCGAGCCAGGAGCTCCTCGAGCCCGAAGGGCTTTGTGATGTAATCGTCGGCGCCGGCGTCGAGTGCTTCCACCTTGTCCTCGGACCCATGGCGGGCGGACAGGACCAGGACCGGCACCGGGCTCCAGCCGCGGAGCTTCCGGAGCACCGCCGATCCGTCCATGTCGGGAAGTCCCAGGTCAAGGATTACCAGGGCCGGCGGCTGCTGCTGGGCAGCGAGCAGCGCCGACCGGCCGTCGGCGGCCGTCACGACGTCGTAGCCATGGGCCTGCAGCGTGATCCGCAGGGCGCGGAGCAGGTACGTGTCATCGTCGACTACCAGTACTGAGGTCATACTGCGTCCGTCCCGGACGCGAGGAGCGGCGGTGCATGGAGGCCGCCGGTGACCGCTGATTGTGGCACCAGCGGCGCTTGGCCCGGCTCGGAGACGAACGGAATGCCGGAGGACAGCGGCAGGCTGATCACCATGGTCAGGCCGCCGCCCGGCGTCGGTTCGGCGGTCAGCCTGCCGCCCATCGCCTCAGTGAAACCCTTCGCTACAGCGAGGCCGAGACCCACCCCGGTTGCCTGCGGGGCATCGTCGAGGCGCTGGAAGGGGCGGAACATGTCCACGACCCGGTCCGCCGGGATGCCTGCTCCGTGGTCGATGATGCGCAGCTCACCGGCCGGGCGGCCATTCACGGGCGCCGGGCCCAACCCGCCCGCCGAACCGGCCAGGACAATGTCGGACTCGGGGGCGTACTTGACGGCGTTCTCCACGATGTTGGCAATGACACGCTCCAGCATGCCCTGATCCGCCTCGACCTCGGGCATGTTGGCAGGGAGCTCGACACGCACCCGGCCGGGGGCGATCCCGTGCAGCCCGCCCGGAATGACCTCATACCACCGCACCGGCCGCAACAACGGTTCGATCGAGTCCGACGTGATCCGGGACATGTCCAGCAGGTTTCCCACCAGTACTTCCAGCCGGTCCGAGCAGTCCTCGATAGTTGCCAGCAGCTCCCGCTCCTCCTCCCTCGTGTAATGGACACCCTCCTGCCGCAGGCCTCCCACTGCGAGCTTGATTCCGGCCAGTGGAGTGCGGAGATCGTGCGAGACGGCGCGGAGGATCGACGTCCGCATCGTATTGCCTTCAGCGAGCTTCAAGACTTCAGATCGGCTGGCCAGCAGTTGCCGCCGTTCCAGCTGGGCCAGCAGATGGACACCAAAGGCGCCCAGGAGGCGCCTGTCACTGGCCGGCAGTACCCGGCCGGACAGGACAAGGCACGTGGTGGCGTCAATTTGCTCCACGTTGTCTCCGGGGAGGCCGCCAGTGCCGGGACTCTCTCCGACGCCGGTACTGACGTCGGGAACTTCGCCTGCGCTGGCGACCACCCGCCAGCCCTCACCCCGGCCGGCTGCGGTCCCGGCGCGGAAGGCGTCGTCGTCCTGGCGGCTCAGAAGGGCCGCACCCCGGACCTGGAAGACGTCCAGGGCTTGCTCCAGCAATCCCACAATGGTGTCCTCCGAACCGGCCGCCGCGCGCGAAAGGTCCGCCAGGGTGGCGGCTTCCGCCCGCGCGAGGGCCGCTTCCTTGGACCGCCGCGCGGAGAGGTCCACCACGGAGGCGACTGCGGCCGACACCCCGACAAAAACCAGGAGGGCGAGCACGTTTTGGGAGTCGCTGATGTGCAGGGTGCCTACCGGCGGGGTGGAGAAGTAGTTCACCAGCAGGCTGCTCCAAAGGGCCGCCAGGATCGCGGGCCACAGGCCGCCGACGAGGGCCACAGCGACGGAGCCGGTGAGCTGGACCAGGACCGCAGTCGCCAGGTTCTTGTCCGGGGTGACGGCCAGCAGGAGCTGCAGCAGGGCCGGAAGCAGGACAGCCATCGCAAAGCCTGTCGTAACGCGGATACGGCCCAGGTCCCGCCGCCGCCGGGGCACACCCGGGGTTCGGCCCTCGGATGGCCCGGACACGATGTGAACGTCGATGGCGCCCGCGCCGCGGACCACCCGGGCGCCGGTGCGGCCGCCGCGAAGGCCCGCCAGCAGTCCGGGAGGGCGGCCGCGGCGCGGGATTCCGACGATGATCTGGGTGGCGTTGACGCCGCGGGCGAACTCCAGCAGTGCGGCGGCCGGGTCTTCCCCGGCCACGAGGTGATAGCTGCCGCCAAGGTCCTGGACCAGGCGGCGTTGTGACTCCAGCTCGCGCGGCGATTCAGCGGCCGCAGATTCCGCTGCGCGCACGTGTACAGCCAGCAGGTCACCGCCGTTGACGCGGTTGAGGATGCGGGCGCCGCGGCGGATCAGGATCTCACCCTCGGGGCCGCCGGGCAGCCCGACCACGATCCGTTCCCGGGCAGGCCAGCTGGCTTCGATTCCGTTTCCCGCCCGGTACCTTGTCAGTCCCTCGTCCACTCGGTCCGCCAGCCACAGCAAGGCCAGCTCGCGCAGGGCCGCCAGGTTGCCCGGGCGATAGTAGTTGGCGAGCGCAGCGTCAATCCTGTCAGCCGCCACGATCTTGCCGTCAGCCAGGCGCTGCCGCAGAAGTTCGGGGGAGATGTCCACCAGCTGGATCTGCCCGGCCCGCCGGGCGATCTCATCGGGCACGCTCTCCGAGGGCCGGACGTGGGTGATGGCGCTGACGACGTCGGTGAGGGACGCCAGATGCTGGATGTCCAGGGTGGACAGGACATTGATGCCGGCGTCGAGCAGTTCATCAACATCCTGCCAACGGTTCTCGTTCGGGCTGCCCGGGGGATTGGCATGGGCGTAGTCATCGACGATGGCCGTGGCGGGTCCGCGCCGGATGACCGCGTCCAGGTCCAGTTCTTCGAGCTGAAGCCCTTGATACGGAACCCTCTTGGCCGGGACCAGCTCAAGACCTGCCAGCAGCGCGCGGGTGTCCCGGCGCCCCCGGTCCCGGGCAAAGGCGACGACGACGTCCTCGCCGCCGTCACGCAGACGGTGCGCCTCCCTGAGCATCGCGTAGGTCTTGCCTGCGCCGGGTGCTGACCCCAGGAAGATGCGCAGCGTTCCACGTGCCATGGGGCCATTCTTCCATTTTCGGCGGCATTGGATGGGACGTCCCCGCGTCAAGGATTCGTCAAGATCCCCGTCCCGGCAGGGGCTGCGCGGGCAGCCGCTGCTAGTTTCGCAAATGAGAGCTATGCGGCGCACCGTAATCCGGTACCGCGCCGTGAAGGAAGGAAAACATGACCACCCTCAGCCGCCCGCCGGCGGACCCGTCAGCCCCCCGCCCGACGCGAACCGCCGGGATGAAGAACTGGCTGCTGTTCGGGCTGCAGGACAGCAAAGGCACCCACCAGGGCCCGGGCGGAATGCCCACGGCCCGGGAGAAGAAGCATTCCTGGTGGCAGGTGATGTGCCTGACCGGCGTCGACTATTTCTCAACCCTGGGCTACCAGCCGGCCATCGCCGCGCTCGCCGCGGGCGTGATTTCGCCGCTCGCGACCCTCGTGCTCGTCGCCATCACCTTGCTCGGCGCCTTGCCCGTGTACCGCCGCGTGGCCGGGGAGAGTCACCGGGGCGAGGGCTCCATCGCGATGCTCGAGCGGCTCATGCCGCGGTGGGGCGGGAAGCTGTTGGTCCTGGTCCTGCTCGGGTTCGCCGCAACGGACTTTATGATCACCATGACGCTGTCGGCAGCGGACGCCACGGCGCACCTGATCCAGAACCCGGTCGCCCCCAGCTGGCTGCAGGGGCAGAACGTGCCGGTCACGCTGGTCCTGCTGGCGATGCTGGGCGCGGTTTTCCTGCGCGGGTTCAAGGAGGCCATCGGGGTCGCCGTCCTGATCGTCGCCGTGTACCTGAGCCTGAACGTCGTCGTGCTGGCAGTTTCGGTCGTTGAGGTGTTCACGCACCCCGTGGCCGTGGACAACTGGTGGCAGGCAATCTCGACGTCGCACGGCAACCCCCTGCTGGCCGTCGGATTTGCCTTGCTCGTCTTCCCCAAACTCGCGCTGGGCCTTTCCGGGTTCGAGACGGGCGTGGCCGTCATGCCGCAGATCCGGGGACACGCGAACGATACCGAGGACAATCCCGCCGGCCGCATCGCGGGCACACGCCAGCTGCTGACGACGGCGGCGCTCATCATGAGCAGCTTCCTGATCGTCAGCAGTTTCACTACCGTGGTGCTCATCCCGGAGCCGGAATTCCAGCCCGGCGGGCAGGCGAACGGGCGCGCGCTGGCGTTCCTGGCCCACGAATACCTGGGGGTGGGGTTCGGCACCGTCTACGACATCAGCACCATCGCGATCCTCTGGTTCGCGGGGGCCTCCGCCATGGCGGGGCTGCTGAACCTGGTGCCGCGTTACTTGCCCCGCTACGGGATGGCCCCTGAATGGGCCCGGGCCGTCCGGCCGCTGGTGCTCGTATTCAGCCTGGTCGCGTTCCTGGTCACGTGGCTGTTCGACGCCGACGTCGACGCGCAGGGCGGCGCCTACGCCACCGGCGTCCTGGTCCTGATGACGTCGGCGGCTGTGGCTGTGACGCTGTCGGCCCGCCGCAAGCGGCAGCGCAAACGCACTGCCGGGTTCGGCGTCATTGCCGTGGTGTTCATCTACACGACCGTCCTCAACATCATCGAGCGTCCCGAAGGCATCCGGATCGCGTCGTTCTTCATCCTGGGAATCATCGTGATCTCCCTGCTGTCCCGGGTCCGGCGCTCGTTTGAACTGCACGCCACCCGGGTCCATCTGGACTCTGAGGCGCTGGAATTCATGTCTGACGAGCTGGACGGGCCGTTGCGGATCATCGCCCATGAGCCGCTGCGAATGAGCGCGGAGGCCTACCGGCAGAAACTGGAGTCCGCGATGGAGGTCAGCCACTTGCCGCTGGACTACCGGGCCCTGTTCCTCGAGGTGGTCGTGGACGACTCCTCCGACT
>DATIUQ010000266.1:0-8252 GCA_035466775.1 Arthrobacter sp. | reverse complement strand
CGTGTACGACTACCAGACGATCATCAAGGAACAGCTGATCGACTACGTCCGGGCCGCGTCGACCCACTTCGGCGGGATTTCGCCGTTGAAGAAGGTGATGGATTTCGCCGCGCAGTACCAGATCAAGTCCGGCTTCCACGGGCCGACGGACATTTCCCCGGTCGGGTTCGCCGCGCAGCTGCACGTGGGCCTGGCGATCCACAACTACGGCATCCAGGAATACATGCAGCACTCGGACAAGACCAACGAGGTCTTCGAGCAGTCCATGACGTTCGTCGACGGCTACCTGCACCCGGGCGATAAGCCCGGCATCGGCGTCGAATTCAACGAGGAAGCCGCCGCGGCATTCCCGTACCAGCAGGCCTACCTGCCCTACAACCGCCTCGTCGACGGAACCGTCCATGACTGGTAAGCGGGCACCACGGATGACCGACACCGACCCGACAGGCATGACCGGCCCCCGCATCGTTGTTATGGGCGTCTCCGGCTGCGGCAAGACGACCATCGGCGACCTCGTGGCCCGCGGACTCGGCGCACCGTTCCTCGACGGGGACTCCCTCCACCCGGTGGAAAACGTGGCCAAGATGGCGGCCGGCACCCCGCTGACGGACGAGGACCGCTGGCCCTGGCTCGCCACCGTGGGCAGCGCCCTCGCCAACGCCGGCGACGGCGGGCTGGTGCTCGCCTGCTCGGCCCTCAGGCGCAGCTACCGGGACGCCATCCGCGCCCTGGCGCCCGGCACCGTGTTCCTTCACCTGCACGGCAGCAGAGAGGTCCTGGGGTCACGGCTCGAAGGCCGCTCCGGCCACTTCATGCCGGCGGCGCTGCTCGATTCCCAGCTCGCAACGCTGGAACACCTCGAGTCCGACGAAGCCGGGATCGTGGTGGACATCGCCGCCCCGGTCAGCCAGGTGGTGACGGAAGCGCTGGCCGGCATTGCCGCCGTTGCCGGTTCCGCCGCGGGAGCGGTGACCCAGGCCGGTGACCCCTCCGGTGCCGCGGGCACCCGGCCGCGCCAGTTCGACGTCGACCTCCGGGCCGCGCCGTTTAACCTCGACGACGACGCCGTGGCCTGGGTGGATACTACGATCGCCGGGATGAGCCTCGAGGAAAAGATCGGGCAGCTGTTCATCAACCACAACAACGATTACTCCCCGGAGTACCTCGACGGTGTCCTGGAGAACTACCACGTCGGCGGCATGCGCTACCGGCCGGGGCCCTCCGCCGCGGTGCAGGAACACATCCGCTATGTGCAGTCCAGGACCCGCATCCCGCTCCTGGTGGCATCCAACCCGGAAATGGGCGGAGCCGGAAGCTGCGACGACGGAACATTTGTGTCGACGCATCTGCAGGCCGGTTCGCATCCGGACAAGTCCATCGCCCGGCGGATGGGGCAGGTCGCCGGAGTGGAAACCGCGGCACTGGGCTGCAACTGGGCGTTCGCGCCGATCGTGGACATCCACTACAACTGGCGGAACACGGTCATCTCCACGCGGGCCTTCGGCAACACTCCGGAGATTGTGGTGGAGCGCGCCAAGGAATACTTCGACGGCATCAGCGAGTCACCCACAGCCTGCGCCATGAAGCACTTCCCCGGCGACGGCATGGACGAACGTGACCAGCACGTGGTCACGTCCTACAACACCCTCGGCTACGAGGAGTGGAGCCGGACGTACGGGCACGTGTACCGCGAAATGATCGGCCATGGCGTGCAGTCCATCATGATCGGGCACATTGGGGCGCCGCAGCTGTCCCGGCACTTCCGCCCCGGCCTGACGGACAAGGACATCCTGCCCGCCACCCTCGCGCCGGAACTGCTCCAGGACCTGCTCCGCGGCGAGCTGGGCTTCAACGGGCTGATCCTCACGGACGCCTCGCAGATGATCGGCCTGACCCAGGCCATGAAGCGCGAGGACCTGGTGCCCGCCACCATCGCCGCCGGCTGCGACATGTTCCTGTTCTTCCGCAACCCGGCAGAGGATTTCCAGTACATGCTTGACGGCTACAAGTCCGGCGTCATTTCGGAACAACGGCTGCATGACGCCCTGCGCCGGATCCTGGCCCTCAAGGCAAGCCTGGGGCTGCACCGGAAGGCGCGCAACGAGCTTGTCCCGCCGGCGGCAGCACTCGGGGTCATCGGCAGCGAGGCCCACCGTGCCGTGGCGGCGGCGATCGCGGACAAGACCGTCACCCTGGTCAAGGACACCGCCGGCAACCTGCCCATCACCCCGGAGACGCACAAACGCATCCGGCTGTACGGCATCTCCGGCGGCGCCGACTTCACCCGCGCCGACCCGCTGGCCTACCTGGACACCGTCAAAGCCGAGCTGGAAAACGCCGGTTTCGAGGTGCACCTGTTCAAGACGGCGGACCAGCGTGAAGCGGCAGGGGAGACCGGCGTGAATTTCATGTCGGTCATCTCCGAGGAAGCCACGGGCGATTACGCGGACAAGTACGACGCCGCCTTCGTCTTCGCCAATGTGAAGGGCTTCGCCCAGGAGGCTGCCATCCGGATCAAGTGGTCCACGCCGATGGCCGCGGAGATCCCCTGGTATGTCACAGAGGTCCCCACCGTGTTCGTCTCGCTCAACCAGCCCAACCACCTGATTGACGTGCCGATGGTGAAGACCGCCATCCACGCCCACGCCGGATCCCGGGAGGCCATCCGGGCAACCATCGGGAAGATCCAGGGCAAGTCGGACTTCCAGGGAACGTTCAACGAGAACGTCTTCTGCGATTCCTTCGACACCCGGCTCTGACCCGGCGCTACGCTTTCGGACCGGCGCTGCGCGGATCTCCGCCGCATCGGTCCGAAACCGCCGCGCATGCGTCAAACCGCCGCGAATACCCCTCCCGCGCCACCGCGTGCAGGCGTAGCGTATGGCCATGGAGACGACTGGATGTGCGGTGGTGGGTGGCGGACCTGCGGGGATGATGCTCGGCTTGCTTCTGGCACGGGCCGGGGTGCGGGTGACGGTTTTGGAGAAGCACGCGGACTTCTTGCGCGACTTCCGCGGCGACACCGTACATCCGTCAACCATCCGGCTCATTGACGAACTAGGACTCGGCCACGAATTCCGCCGGCTCCCGCAGAGCCGCCTGAAGAATGTCGTGTTCCCGGTCCCCGGCGGGCCGCCTGTAACCATGGGCGACTTTGACGCCTTGCCGCCGCCGTACAACTACATCGCCATGATGCCGCAATGGGATTTCCTGAGCTTCCTCGCCGGCGCCGCCGCCCAGGAACCGGGATTCAAGCTGCTCATGAGCCACACGGCCACCGGGCTGGTGCGCAACGGGGGCCGGGTCCGCGGGGTCCGTTTCCGGACGCCCGACGGCGCGCATGACGAACTCCTGGCGGACCTCGTTGTTGCCACAGACGGCCGCCATTCTGCGCTGCGCACCGCGGCCGGGCTGGCCCCACAGGAGTTCCCGGTGCCCTTCGACACCTGGTGGTTCCGGCTGCCCCGCTATCCCTCCGAAACGGGTGAGGTGGCGGGACTCGTCCCGGCGTTCGGCCCCGGTGAGGCACTGCTGGCCCTGTTCCGCAACGACTACTACCAGATGGGCTACCTCGCGGCTAAGGGCGCCGACGCCCGGATCCGCGCGGAAGGCGTCGAGGGCTTCCGGCGGCGGGTCGCGGCGCTCCGCCCGGACCTTGCGGACCGTGTTGACGCCATCGCGTCCCTCGACGACCTGCACTGGCTGGATGTGCGCCTGAACCGGCTGCACTCATGGCACATCAACGGACTGCTGTGCATCGGGGATGCGGCGCATGCGATGTCCCCGGCCGGCGGCGTCGGAATCAACCTCGCCATCCAGGACGCTGCTGCCGCCGCCGAGTTCCTGGCCCCCGCACTGCTCCGGGGGCGGGTGACCACGGCAGACCTGGAGAAAGTGGAACGACGGCGGCGGCTGCCCACCGTCATTGTGCAGTCCGTGCAAAGGGTCATGCAACGCGCGATCTTCGGCCCGATCCTGTCCGGGAAACGGACAAAGTTTCCGGCGGCGGCACTCTTCGTCGCCCGGCACGTTCCGGCGTTCCGGACCATCATCCCCCGCTTCGTTGCCTTCGGTCCGCGGCCCGAACACGCGCCCGCCTTCGCCCGCCGCACCCCGCAGCGGCAGTAGCACCCATCCCCCCGCGGCCCCCATCGCCGTCCACTGCTCCACAGATGCCCTTTAGCGCCCCCAAAAAGGCATCTGTGGAGCAACGGATGTTTCAGCCGTGGGCCGCGAGGTACCCGATCAGTCCCTTGACCGTGGCAACCTCCGGGTAGTCCCGCTCCGGGATGTCGACGCCGGTGGCCGTGTCGATCGTTTCGACGAGCCGGAGGAAGTCCAGCGAGTCGAGCTCCAGGTCCTGCCGCAGCCGGGAGTCCTCGTCCACCTCGGCCAGGTCCACGTCCGGTGCCACCTTGCCGATCGCGGACCGCACCGCCGCCCGGGCGTCCTGTTCGTTCATGGTTCCTCCCGTTTTCCCATTCCTCCCACTTTCCGAACCCACCTGTTCACAGTTCCTCCGGCTTCTGCAGCAGCTCGTCGATCCGGGTCAGGTAGCGGCCGCCGCGCAGGCCGTCGCTGACCCGGTGGTCGGCCGAGAGGGTGGCGATGACGGCGGGTCGGATGCCGAGCATGCCGTTCTGCGCCCAGGGTTGTTCCAGGACCCGGCCGAGGCCGAGCATCGCGACCTGCGGGGGATAGATCACACCGAACACGCTGTCCACACCCAGGTCCCCGAGGTTGGTCACAGTGATCGTGGGATCCGCCATTTCGGCGCGCTGCAGCCGGCCCGCCCGGGCACGGCTGACGAGGTCCCGCAGCTGCTCCATCAGCACGTCCACGGCCAGCGTATCCGCGTCGTGGATGGCGGGGGCCACGATGCCGCCCTGGCGCAGGGCCACGGCGACGCCGAGGTGCACGGACGCGCTGGGGCGGAACCCGCCGTCGTCGTCGTAAAAGCCGTTGACCTCCGGCACGTCCTTCGCCGCGAGCGCCGCGGCCTTCAGCAGGAGGGCCGAGGGGACCAGCCGGGAGGCCACCGGGCGCTGCGCGTTGACGGCCTGCATCCATTCGACGGCGGCCCGCAGGTCCAGGGTGGTGCTCAGATAGTAGTGCGGGATGGTCTTCTTCGAGCGAGACATCAGGGCGCCGACGGCGCGGCGCAGGCTGGCGACGCGCTCGCGGGCTTCCGCGGTTTTACCCGCCTGCGGCGGCTCCGGGGCCCGTCCTTCCGGCGCGGGAGGGGTCGCAGCCGCACCTTCCTCCTGGACACCTGCTCCAGGGCCGCCTTCCCCCGGGCCGGCGACGGGAACCCGGGCCTTCGTCCTGCTGCCTGCCGCGTGCTGCACGTCCGCCACGGTCACGGCACCCTCCGGGCCGGTGCCGCTGACGGCGGACAGCTCGACGCCGAGGTCGGCGGCGAGCCTCCGGGCCCGGGGCGAGGAGCGCACCCGTCCGGCGGGCGGCCTTGCCGCGGCGGCGTGCTCCACGTCTGCCCGCGTGATAGCGCCGCCCTTCCCCGTGCCGTGGATCCTGGCTGTATCGACGGCCAGCCGGTGTGCCAGATGCCGCACCGGCGGCGCGATCGGGGGAGCCTCCCCGGGGGCCGCCTGAGTGGAGGCACCCCGGACCGGGGGCGGGACTGCGGCGGGCGACGGGACTGCAACGGATGACGGGACTGCGGCGGATGGCGGCCCAGGGACATGTGACGGGACCGGGGCTCCGGTGTCGGCCCCGACCTCGGCCGGAGTCGGCGTAATTCGGGCCAGCGGGGTCCCGATAGGCACGGTTGCCCCGGGGTCCACGAGCAGTTCGGCGACGACCCCCTCCTGGAAGGACTCCACGTCCATGACCGTCTTGTCCGTGTCCACCACCGCCACGAGATCGCCGCGGCGGACGTAATCGCCGGGCTTGACCAGCCATTCGACGATCTTGCCGTGTTCCATGTCGGCCCCGAGCGAGGGCATCAGGAAGTCAGCCACCGGCGCTGACCGCCTGCCGGGCCGCCGCGGTGATCCGGTCCACAGACGGCAGGGCCGCCAGTTCCAGATGCTTGGAGTAGGGGATCGGCACCTCGGCGCTGCAGACCCGGCCCACCGGGGCATCCAGGTCATAAAACGCGTTCTCGGTGATCCGGGCGCTGATTTCGGCGGAGATGCTGCCGCTGCGCCAGCCTTCGTCCACCACGACGGCGCGGTGGGTCCTGCGGACGGAGGCGAGGATCGTGGCCTCGTCGAGGGGACGGAGCGTGCGCAGGTCCAGCACCTCGGCGTCGATGCCCTCGGCGGCGAGCTGCCCGGCGGCGTCGAGCACGGCGGGAAGTGTCCCGCCGTAGGTGATCAGCGTGATGTCGGCCCCGGGCCGCCGCACGGCGGCGGTGTCGATGTCCACGGCCCCGGCGTCGTCGTCGAGTTCGCCGGCGACGTTGTAGAGCGAACCGTGTTCGAAGATCAGCACCGGATCGGGGTCCTGCAGCGCCGTCCACAACATCCCGCGGGCGTCGGCCAGGGTGGCGGGGGCGAGGATGCGCAGTCCGGGGATGTGCGCGAACCAGCCCTCCAGGCTGTGCGAGTGCTGGGCGCCCAGCTGGCGGCCGGCGCCCGTGGTCATCCGGATCACGATCGGGACGTTGAACTGACCGCCGGACATGTGCAGCAGGCTCGCCGCGTTGTTCACGATCTGGTCCAGGGCCAGCAGGCTGAAGTTGACGGTCATGATCTCCACGATGGGACGCATTCCGGCCAGCGCCGCCCCGATGCCGGCGCCGACGAAACCGGACTCCGACAGCGGAGTGTCACGGATGCGGTCCGGGCCGAATTCCTCCAGCAGCCCCAGGCTTACGGCGAAGGACCCGCCATAGGCGCCCACGTCCTCGCCCATCAGGAAGACCCGTTCGTCGCGGAGCATCGCGTCGCGGATCCCGGCCCGGAGCGCCTCGCGGTAGCTGGACTTCATGGCCGGCCCCGACCGCCGCCAGTGCCGGAGGCGCGCTCCCCGGCAGCGTCCCCTGCGCGCTCGCTGTAGACGAAGCGGGTCAGGTCCTCCACCGGTTCGAGCGTCCCGGTTTCGGCGAACTCGACGGCGGCGGTGACCTCGGCGTCGGCGTCCGCCTGCAGCTGGTCCCACTCCGCGGCGGAGAGCTGGCCGGCGGCCTCCATCGCGGCGCGCAGCAGGGTGATGGGGTCGCGTTCGAGCCAGCGGGCGACTTCGGCCTTGTCGCGGTACCGTTCCGGGTCGAACATCGAGTGGGCGCGGAAACGGTAGGTGCGCAGCTCGAGGAAGTGCGGTCCGCCGCCGGCGCGAACCGCCTCGACGGCGCGGCGGGCGGCGTCCTCGACGGCTAGGACGTCCATGCCGTCCACGGCCCAGGCCGCGATCTCGTACCCGGCGGCCTTGAGCGCAATGTCCGTCTGAGATTCCGAGCGGCCCAACGCGGTTCCCATGGCGTAGAGGTTGTTTTCGCAGCAAAACAGCACGGGCAGCTGCCAGAGCGCGGCGAGGTTGAGGCTTTCGTGGAATTCACCCTCCGCGACGGCGCCCTCGCCGAAGAAGCACACAGTGGCGCGGGAGCGGCCGGACATCTTGTCCGCAAGCGCCATACCGACGGCGAGCGGCAGCCCGCCGGCAACGATCGCGTTGCCCCCGTAGAAGCGCGTTCCGGCGTCGAAGAGGTGCATGGACCCGCCCCGGCCCCGGCAGCAGCCCTCGACGTAGCCGTACATCTCGGCGAGGATCGCCCCGGCAGGGACCCCTCGGAGCAGCGCGTGGCCGTGTTCCCGGTAGGTGGCGAGGACGGCGTCCTCCGGCTCCAGCGTTTCCAGGACTCCCGCCGCGACCGCTTCCTCGCCGATGTACACATGCAGAAAGCCGCGGATCTTGGCGGCGCTGTAGAGCTCGACGCATTTCTCCTCCAGCCGCCGGACACGCAGCATCTGCAACAGCAGGTGCCGGCCGTGCGCCGGGTCCAGGGTGCGGGCCGGAGGGTCGAGCGGTCCGGTCATTGTTGTGCCTCCGGCTCCGGCGCCCCCGCCGGGGAGGCCTCCGGCTCCGGCGCCCCTGCCGGTGACTCAATGGTGGACGTGTCGCCTTCCGGCAGTCCCAGGTCGCGGGCCTTGAGCAGCCGCCGGAGGATCTTGCCGCTGCGGGTCCGGGGGAGGGCCGCGGTGAACTCCAGCAGCCTCGGCGCCACGGCGGGGCCGAGCTTCTTCCGGGCGAAGCCGATGATCTCCAGCTGGAGCTCCTCGGACGGCTGC
>DATIUQ010000265.1:0-4500 GCA_035466775.1 Arthrobacter sp. | reverse complement strand
TCCATCCTGGAGGCCCTTCCCGAACACCTCTCCGGAAACGCCTACCTGGAAGTCCCTGATGCCCGCGGCGTCCTGCCGATCACTACCCGCAGCGGCGTGGGGATCACGTGGCTGCACCGCGACAGCGGCGCCGTCCCCCGGGGCCGGCGCCTGGAGCAGGCCGTCGGGGCCGCCGTCGCCCGTAACGGCGTCGGCCCGGGCACCTACGCCTGGGTGGGCGCCGAAACAGGAACCGTCGGGGCCCTCCGCCGCTGCCTTGTTGGCGCCGGGCTTGATCCTCGAACGTCAGAGTTCCGCGGCTACTGGAGCCGGGGCAAGGCCGGCTCCGGGGCCAACGGCATTCCGCTGGCAGCTACCTAGGCAGGTACCCGGGCGGGAGTTGAATCCCAAATATGAGTACTCAGTACTCGTGACCGGCTGCGGCGTCGCACCTAGGCTGGACGGAAGGGGATCAGACCGGGGCGCTGCGTTCTTGCCCGCAGTCCCCTGCGGACCACGCTGGGAGGACACATGGCAAACAGGCCCCGCAACGGCCTTTTCGCCTGGATGGGTGCGCCACGGACGCCGCGGCGTCCTGGCCCTGAGGATGGAACGTCACCGGCGGAGTCGATCAAGCAGCCTGCGCGGACCGGCGCCGCCGTCCTGATGATAGTTTCCCTGGCGCTCACGATCGGCTCGCTGAGCGTTGCCGCGAATACCCCTGGACCCCAGCCTCCGGAAGGGAAAGACGCAGAGCCGGTGACCCAGGCGACTGGCTCGGCGCAGCCCGCTACGGGTGCTGCTTCCCCGGAGCCAACTACTTCTGATCCTGGGCCGCCGCAGCCAATTGCCGAGGCCGGCTCCCCGGAACCCACGGCGGAAACCGCATCCCCGGAGCCCGCCCAGGACGGCGGGTCCGGGCCGGCTGCCAATACCGAGTCCTCGCCCTCCCTTGAGGCCGTGCCGGTGGGCGACCTGCCCGGCTGGAGGCAGGTCTTTGTTGAGGATTTCACGGACGGGGACGTGCCCCTGGGCGGTTTTCCCGGCATCTACGGTTCGAGATGGACCGAGACCTACAAGGACGGCACGCCAGACACCCATGCCAAGACGCAAGAAAAGGCCGCCAGAACGTCCGGCTATTTTCCATCCAAGGTATTGAGCGTCCATGACGGCCTCCTGGATATGTACCTGCACTCGGAAAACGGCGTCTCCATGGGTGCGGCACCCTCCCCGAAATTCGACGGCGCCAGCCAGCCGCCGTACAACAGCCAGCTCTACGGGCGCTACTCGGTGCGTTTCAAGGCAGATTCCGTGCCGGGTTTCAAGGTGGCCTGGCTGCTCTGGCCCGTCAGTAAGCAGTGGCCGCAGGACGGGGAGGTCGATTTCCCGGAAGGGGACCTGTCCAAAGTCATCTATGCTGCCTTGCACGGCATCGGCCCGGACGGGCACACCTTCGACGTCTTCCGTCCCAACGTTCCGTTTACGGACTGGCATGTGGCAACCACCGAGTGGAGCCCCGGGCGCATCGAATTCTTCCTTGACGGCAAGTCCATCGGCGTTGCCACGTCAATGGTCCCGAACACGCCGATGCGATATATCCTGCAGACCGAGTCCTGCCTGACAGGCTGCCCGGCACCCGACGCCAGCGGCCACGTGTACGTCGACTGGGTGGCCATCTGGGCCAGGAACTAGGCACGGCCCGCCCGGGTTTTCCGGCAGGCCCGGCCACCGGCATGCGTGCGGGTCCCGGGAACTTCAAGGGCCGGTAGGTACAATCAACGCCTAGAGGAACGCACACTGCTTTGCCGGAGGTACGGAGAAACAATGTCGGAATGGCTCGAAGTCGGCGCGAACAACTATGTGCTGGTCACCGAAGGATCGCTGCTGAACACCGGACTGGTGGTGGGATCCGAGCGGGCCATGGTGATCGATACCGGCTGCGGCCCCCGGCAGGGCCAGGAAATCCTGGACGCGGTGCGGGACAAGACCCAGCTGCCGCTCGTCGTGGTCAACACCCACGCGCATTACGACCATTTCTTCGGCAACGCGGTGTTTGCGGAGGCCGGCGCCACCGAGTTCTGGGCGCACCAGAACTGCGCCACCGAAATCGAAGAGCGCGGAGACCTCCAGCGCCGCTTCGTGGGGACGCTGGAACCGGAGATGTCCACCGGGGAGGGCGAAAACGTGGAGCTCGTGGTCCCCAACGCCATTGTCAAGGACCGGCCGGTGCTGGTTGACCTCGGCGGCCTGACCGCCACCCTGTTCTACCTGGGCCGCGGCCACACGGACGGCGACCTGCTGGTGGGCACCCCCACCACGCTGTATGTGGGGGACCTGGTGGAGCAGGGCGCGCACCCGTCCTTCGAGGACTCCTACCCGGAGGAGTGGGCGGACGTGCTCCGCCACATCTCGGCGCTCCGCCACCGCTACGAGTTCCTGATCCCCGGGCACGGGAAGCCGTGCAGCGACCAGTTCGTCAAGACCATGGCCCACACGCTGACCACCGCGGTCCGCCAGGCGCGCCAGTCCATCCGCGACACCCCGGACGACGCCACCAAGGCCATCCCGGTCCTGCCCTACGGGCCGGAACAGTCGCGCTGGTTCATCAAGCGGCTGCAGGAGACCCGCCGCGAGCACTAGCCATACTGACACGTACGACGACGGCCGCGTGCCGCCGTCGTACGCCTTTCGTTGTCCGGGGCGGACCTTCCGCCCGGCAGCCCGGCGTTTTCCCAGCCCGCCCCGCCTAGGATGTTCCCCATGAAGGTTGCCCGAGAGGCGAACTCCGCTGCCGTGGTGATAAACGCCGGGGCGCGCCTGGGAGCGGCGGCGCCCGAGCTGGCGGTGGACACCCTGCAGAGGGCCGGCCTGCCCGTTTCCTCCGTGCACCACGTGCTGTCCGGCGCGGACCTGCCCGGAATCCTTGACCGGGTGGTTGCCGACGGGCACGACCTGGTGGTGGTTGGCGGCGGTGACGGGACGGTGTCCTGCGCCGCCGGCCGGCTCGCCGGGACCGGAATCGTGCTCGGCGTCCTGCCGCTGGGCACCGCCAACGACCTTGCCCGCACGCTGGAGATCCCGGGCGATCTTGCCGGCGCCTGCGCCGCGCTCGCCGGCGGCAAGGTGGTGGACATCGACCTGGGGCGGGCGAACGGCCAGCCCTTCCTGAACGTCGCGTCCGTTGGCCTGTCGGTCGGGGTCACCGAGACCCTCAGCCCCCGCCTGAAGCGGTACCTCGGTCCGGCCGCCTACGCCGTGGCAGCCGTGCGCGCCTACGCCCGCCACCGGCCGTTCCGGGCCCGGCTCGAGTTCCCGGAGGGGGACCATGACACGCTGGAGCTCGAGGACATGCTGCAGGTGGCGGTGGGCAACGGCCGGCACTACGGCGGCGGCAACACGGTCTCGCCGACGGCCGGGATTGATGACCACCTCCTGGATATCTACGCCATCCCCGGGGCGCCGCTCCGCGAGCACATGCGCATCGCACGGCTGCTGAAGGACGGCAGCTTTGTGGAGCGCCACGGGGTGCACCACCTGACCACCCGGCGGGTCCGGCTGGTCACCGAGCCGCCCATGCCGGTGAACCTCGACGGCGAGATCGCCACGGCCACGCCCGCCGACTTCACCATCGAGCGCAATGCCGTGCACGTTGTGGTGCCGGAGAGCAGCACCAGTGCGCGGTTCGATGGCTAGCGGGCCGCGCCGGCCGGCCGGCGGTGCCTTCGGGTCCGGGCGGGACTGGCTCAAGTACGGCGGACTTTTTGTGCTGGCCGTGCTGGCGTTCGGGGTGGCTGCCATTGCCCTGATGGGACCCCCGAACCCGGACGAAGCAGGCCCCGCGGCTGCAGGCCCCGCGGCCGCAACACCTTCGGCCGCCGCGCCGACAATTACAGCTTCCGTGGCGCCGACACCCACCGGTACTGCCGCGCCTGCAACGGGCGGAACGCCGGGAATTGAGCTGCCCGCCGAGCCCGTCCTGCTGATTCTCGGCGATTCGTACACGGCCGGGGTGGGGGCGGACCAGCCGGACCAGGGGTGGGCGTACCTGGTTGCCGCGGAGCTCGGCTACCCCGCCACCGTGGACGGCGCGGGCGGAACGGGATTCGCGTGGGGCGGCGGGGCGCAGGACGACGGGGGTGAAGAGTACGAAGTCCGGCTGCGGAAGATCGCCGGCAATGCCGCCTTCGTGCCCAACGTCCTGGTGCTGCAGGGCGGACAGAACGATTCCGCCGTCGCTAATCCGGCTGAAGTGGAAGCCGCCACTGCCCAGACCATCGAGGCGGCACGGAGGTTCTGGCCGGGTGTCCAGGTGGTGGTGCTCGGGCCGTCGGCTCCGCAGCCCCTGGCGGAGGGACTGCGCGGCGTGAACAAAGCCGTCCGCGCCGGTGCCGCGGCAGCCAACGCGCCCTTTATCGACGCCGTCGAGGGCAACTGGTTCACGGGCGCCAACAGTCCTGGCTTCGACGCCGACGGCGCCCACCCCAACACCGCCGGTCACGCCTACATCGCCGGGAAGTTCCT
>DATIUQ010000264.1:0-3450 GCA_035466775.1 Arthrobacter sp. | reverse complement strand
GCCCAACCAGGTCCTGAACTCCGTTGCGGACCTGAAGAACCAGATCTAGGGCACCGCTGGAACGCCGGGGCCCCTGGAACACTGGAACCCGGAACCCGACCACCGAGTCACTAAAACGCGGTCTTTTTGCCTCCGCCGGAGGGCAACGGGAAGAGCTCGTCCTGCAGCCCCTCGATGACCGGCCGGTAGACGAATGGATTCCAGCCCGGGCTGGCGTGCGCCGGCCGGGCGCCGTCGGTCCGCTGCGAGTCGGAGGCCATGTTGTCCTTGAAGGTCAGGGACCAGGAGTCGCGGGCCGTCTCATAGTCCACGGTCCGGTCCCGGGGATTGCCGATAAAGGCCATCTTTGTCCCGCCGAGCTTGCCCGCGAACCGGGTGGCGTCGAAGTGATAGATGTAAGCGGACTCGGACTGGATCAGGATGCTGGACGGCGCAATCGGCGAGAGCTGCTCCAGGGTCTGGTCCAGGACCTGCCCCCAGCTGCGCTCGTCCTTGTGCAGCATCCGCTCGCCGAGTTCATAGCCGCCGCGCAGCACCGTGGGGAACCGGAAGCCGCTCTCGTAGAGAAACACGACCCCCTCAAACCAGCTCTGGTCCAGTACGTCGTATTTGCTGTACGGGCTGGAGTCCAGCAGGATGAACGCCACCTCGATGCCGTGAAGCTCCCGAAGGCGGGCGGCGACCTGGGTGGCCACCATCCCGCCGAAGCTGTGGCCGTAGAAATAGAGCTGGTCCAGCTGGTGGGCCCGGGCGTGCTCCACCACGGCGATCACGATCTGGTCGATGTCGAGGCCCACGTTGGAGTATCCGACGGCGGCGAGCTGGCCGCGCTTGTTCAGCGACCCGCGCAGCGCGTTCAGGATCCACAGGGCTTCCTCCCAGCTGGTCTTGTAGCCGGGAAAGAGGAACCAGCTGGCGTGGGGGAAGTACTTTTCGGCGGTCTCGTCCGGCACCGTGAGGATCCGGTGGACCCGGCGCTCGGCCTGCACGCGCCGGGTAAACAACAAATCGGCGGCCAATATGGAGGCGGACCCCGTGCCGATCAGGAAACTTCGCCGGGAGATTCTCTTGAGTTCGGCGGCGTGCCGCAGCACGCGGGCGTCGGCGTCGCCGGCCCCGCCCACATCGTCAACTTCAGGCTCATGCGGCACATCTCTACCGTAGCCACCGGGGCAGGCGGATCAGAAACGACGCCGGATAACAGCTCAGCCACAGTCCTGCGGCCGGCGCGGCCTAGGCCGGTTCGGGGGTGCGGCCCACTGCACGGCGGCTGATTTCCAGACCGATGTCGTCGTAGGTGGCCAGGAGTTCCGAGCGTGCCATGTCGGCGGGATTGTCCAGCAGCCCAAACACGGAATCGCTGGCGGCCAGCAGTTCGTCGTCCGAGTAGCCTGTCAGCGGGCGGGTACCGGAGGCATCGATGGAGGCTTTGAATTCGCCGGCGAGGTCAAGGGGCTGCAGCGCTGCGGCCGGATCAAATCTGTGGGTGGAAAGCTCCAGCGAGACACCACCGGTCCTCAGGGCGCCCGCGACGTCGCCCGGGATGTCGCCGCCGTCGATCGCGTTCAGGTCGTTGCGGAGTCCGGCCAGCGCGGCCGACTCGACGAAGGAAGCGCCGCCGATTTCGACCCGGACGTGCGAGGTGATGCCCATCTGGCGGATGCGCTGGATGGTCTGCATGAGTGTGGGGCGGGTGGCCTGTGTGAGGCTGCCAAGAACGTCGATCCGGACGGTGTCGGTGACGGTATCGACTTTTACGTGAGCATTAAGAGACTGGTCCATAGGTACTCCAAAAAAAATAAGGAATCTATGGCCGACGGCTCAACCTCACTCAGCGTATAGGCCAACGGCGGGGCGCACAAGTCATATTGCGCTACCAATTCAGCCGGCTTCTTGGCGGCCGGGCTCCTCGAAGTGGGTTCGGGACGCTACGCCGCCCACGGACTGGACCAGGGAGGTGGCGATGTCACGGAGCTTGACGTTGCCGTTGCTCGACGCGTCCGTAAGGATCCTCACTGCCGTCTCCTGGTTGCAGCGGTTCTGCGCCATCACGATCCCGATGGCCATGTCGATCACGGTGCGGGATTCGAGGGTGGCCCGGAGATTCGTGGCGCTGTCCGTGTGCAGGGAGAAGCGGACGGCCAGCCGCAGCGCCTGGGAGATTTCGCGGGTGTAGCCGCGGGCCCGGGCGGCAACATCGCCGTCGAACTTGTGCGGCACGTCCGAGTAGAGGTTGAGTGCCGCCTGGGCCTCGCCCTGCAGGTGGAACGGTACGGAGAGCACCGAGCGCAGCCCGTGCGATGCGACGGCACTGGCGTAGTCCGGGCCCCAGCGGTCCTCTTCGAACAGGTCCGGAACGTAGACTTCGCGTTCTTCCTGCGCCGCCGTCAGACACGGGCCCTGCGAGAGCCGGTACTGGATTTCATCCACTTCGCGGGCGGAATCGCTGCTCCAGCCGATGGTCGCGGCCTTCCGGTCGCGCAGCAGCGTGATCCCGCACAGCGCGTCGTCCCCGGCGCCGGCCACCTGGTGCGCGGAGAACCGGGCGAGCTCATTGAGGAAGTCCTCGAAATCGGCACTGTCCAGAATGAGGTTCTGGATCTGGTCCACGGTGCTGAGGGGTTCAGCTCCGAGGATTTCTTCGGGAAGGAGCATGGCGCGTGTTCTCCGGGGGTGTTCTGGTGGATGTTAGAAAATAATAAGTGACACCCCATCCACCGTCTACACGTGTCCGCTGAGGGATGAACCGCTCAGCTGAGGCCGAGCTCGTCCTTGCCGAAAGCGAAAAGGTAGGGAACCCCCGCCTCGGCCTCGATCTTCTCCTTGGCACCGGTATCGCGGTCCACGATCACGGCGACGGCGACGACGTTGCCGCCCGCCCTGCGGACGCCCTCGACGGCGGCCAGCGCGGAGCCGCCTGTGGTGGACGTGTCCTCCAGCACCAGCACCTTGCGGCCCTCGACGGAGGGGCCCTCCACCTGGCGGCCCATGCCGTAAGACTTCTGGGCCTTGCGGACCACGAAGGCGTCCACGGGGCGACCGGCGTCGACGGCGGAGTGCATCACGGCGGTGCCCACGGGGTCGGCACCCATGGTGAGCCCGCCCGCGCACTCAAAGTCGATCCCGGCGTCGTCCAGCAATGCGAGCATGACCTGGCCAACCAGCTTCGAGGCCTCGTGGTGCAGCGTGATCCGGCGCAGGTCGATGTAGTAGTCGGCCTCGGCGCCGCTGGAGAGGATGACCTTGCCGCGCACCACGGCCAGCTCCTTGATCAGTTCAAGCAGGCGGGCACGGGCGGCAGCGGCATCGGCTGCGGGGGCACTGGTGGCAGTCATGGGACCCAGTTTAGTGGCTGGTCGGTACAGGATTCCCCGCCCGCCCGTTAGATGTCGGGCAGCCTCCGGGAGGCTACGGCAGGCTGCTGGATGCGGGCGCCGGGCCTTTTTACTC
>DATIUQ010000263.1:0-10024 GCA_035466775.1 Arthrobacter sp. | reverse complement strand
CGGGACTGGGGCGGGGCGGGTAGGCCGGTGAAGGCGGGCGGGGGGCCGGGAACAATGACCATCCAGTCATCCTGTCCGGTCCAGCAACAAGCGAACAGGCCCCGTCCCGGTCATGTGGATAACCGGTACGGGGCCTGCGTCAAGCAGCCTGCTGGAGTGCTAAGAGCTAGGAGAGCTCGCTCGCTGACTTCTCGAGCTGTTCCAGCCAGGCCTCACGGGCCTCGAGGGCTTCCCGGGCGGCCTTGATCTTGCGCTCGTCGCCGGCCTTCTCGGCTTTGGCCAGGTCGTCCCGGAGCCCGGCGATGGCGGATTCCAGCTGCGTCAGCGCGCTGTTGGTGCGGGCCTTCGTCTCCGGATTCGACCGCTTCCAGTTCTCGTCCTCGGCATGGCGGACGGCGTCTTCGACCTTGCGCAGCCCGGCCTCCACGCGTCCCATGTCGGCGCGGGGAACCTTGCCGGCTTCTTCCCAGCGGTCGCGGATGGACTGGAGGGCCTTCTTGGCGGCCGCGAGGTCCGTGATGGGAAGCAACTCGTTGGCTTCCGCAAGCAGGGCCTCCTTGACCACCAGATTCGCGCCGTATTCCTGGTCAATCTCGTCGTTGGCAGCCTGCCGGTGGGTGAAGAAGACGTCCTGCGCGGCACGGAACCGGGCCCAGAGGGCGTCGTCGTCCTTCCGGCTGGCGCGCGGTGACGCCTTCCACTGGTCCATCAGCCGGCGGTACTCGCCTGCGGCAAAGCCCCAGTCGGTCGACGTCGAAAGTGCTTCCGCCTCGGCGATCAGCTTTTCCTTGGCCGCCTTGGCTGCCGAATTGGTGCTGTCCAGCTGGGAGAAGTACGCGCGGCGGTGCCGGTCGAAGACCGTGCGGGCGGCGCGGAAGCGCTTCCAGAGGGCGTCCTCGTTGCTGCGGCCGAGGCGGACACCGCTCTTCTGTGCGGTCTTCCAGCTCTCGAACAGTTCGTTCATCCGGGCGCTGGAGGTCTTCCACTGGATCTGGGCCGGGTCGTGGCCGGCAATCTCTTCCGCCTCGGCGACGATGGCTTCGCGGGCCGCCAGCTCCGCGGCACGGACGGCCTCGTGTTCGGCTTTCTCGGCCTTCTCGAGCGCGGTGATCTGCTGGGCGAGGGTGTCCAGGCGGGCCTCGGCGGAGCGGAGATCGCCCACCATGTTGCGTTCGGCCAGCTGCTCACGCAGGTGGGTGACGGTCTTCTGCATGTCCGTGGTGGGCGCCTTGGAGCTGACGCGCTGTTCCAGCAGGACGATCTGCGCGACGACGTCGTCGTACTTCCGGGCGAAGTAGCCCAGGGCTTCGTCATCGCTGACGCCCGGGTACTGGCCGACGGCGTGTTCCTCACCGTCAACCGTCAGGAACACGTGGCCGTCGCCTTCAACGCGGCCCCAGCGGGCCGCTTCGGCCAGCGACGCGGCGGAGGACACCGCTGCCGGCGCGGCGGCGGGGGCGGCCGGTGACGGCTTTGCCTTCGGACGGGCCGCGAATGCTGCCGGTGACGGCGCGGGACGGGCCGGGGCCGCAGCGGCTGTGGCTGCAGGAGCCGCTGGAGTGGCTTCCTCGGCAGCAGCCTCGGGTGCGGGGGCTGCAGCGGGGGCTTCCTCGGCAGCAGCCTCAGGCGCCGCAGGTGCCTCGGGGGTGGTCCCGGCGTCGGCCGCGCCCTCCTCAGTGGCGGGTACCGTCGCCGGCTCGGTTACCGGCTCGGTTGCCGCTTCCGGCACCGTGCCTTCGGGAGTGTCGGTCGCCTGAGCCTCAGCTTCGGTCTCGTTGGCAGCTGCTGCTGACACTGTTTCGTCGGATTTCTGACTGTCTGTCACCGCTAGAAGTCTTTCGCTTGGAGGGAAATACCGGGGCCGTGGCCACAGGGGCAACGGCTGGTTACTTCAGAGAGAACGAGTCTATCGTGACTGGTTCCACAGGTGCGCCGTCTGAGGCGTTATCACCCGGTTTGAGTCCGGCGGCAGCAATATTGGCCACCACGTCCAGACCCGAGGTCACCTTGCCCACCACCGTGTAGCCGCCCGCGGCGTCGGCCGGAATGACCGTGTCCTTGTAGACGATGAAGAACTGCGTGCCGTTGCCGTACGCGTTCCCGCCGCTCCTGGCGACGGCGATGGTTCCGGCCGGGTAGTTGTTGTCCTGCGGCGTGTTCTCCAGCGGACCCCAGGTATAGCTTGGGTCGCTGCTGCCGTCGCCGGATTTGGAGCCGCACTGCAGCACGCCGAAGGTCTCGGCCGTGGTGAGCCGATGGCAGTTGAGCCCGGCGTAGAAGTTCTGGTCCGCGAGCGACTTGAAGACGGCTGCCGCCTGGGGCGCCGCCGTGCCGTCGAGTTCGACGCCGAGGGTGCCGCTGTTGAGCTTGAGTTCGCCGGTGAAGGTCTGGCCGGCCGCCGTCTCGGGCTTCGGGATGTTCTCGGCGTTACTGGTGGGTGAGGCAGAGGGCGTTGCCGGCGGCGTGGCAGAGGGGGTGGTCAGCCCGGCCTGGGCGGCGGCGTATTCGTCTTCCGTCGGATTGGACGAAAAGACCGTCAGCTGGAGCACCAGGGCCACCACGACTGCGGTGGTACCTGCGGCAATGGCCAGGACGTTGTCGCGTTTCCGGCGTTTGTCCTGCTCCTTGCGCAACTCGCGCTTTGCCTCCATTTGCTGGACGCGCCGCTTGGCCTCGCGGGCGCTCCGTGAACTGGCCGCCAAAAGTCCTCCTGCTAGTCGGGCCGAAACCGGGCGGCGCCGGGGCGCCGTCGTGCGTTCAGCGGTAATGCTGCCGGCAGCCTGCACGTACCGCCGCATTAGAAGTTGCGGGCGCGGAACGCATAAACTGACTGCCGCACACAGTTTATGCATGACCGGCCGCTCTGCTGCCCATCTGATCCCCGTTTCGGACGGCCCGTTTCGGCCGCAACGCGGCGCAGGAGGCTCCGGCCGGTTTTACCTGAGGAGAAAATCCACCATGGCACGCACCGCCTCCCTGTCCGGATTCCCCGAGTGGCTTCCCGAGGAGCGGCTGGTGGAGCTGCATGTGCTGGACACGCTGCGCCGGGTCTTCGAACTCCATGGCTTTTCCTCGATAGAGACCCGTGCCGTGGAAACGGTCGGGCAGCTGCTGCGCAAGGGCGAGATCGACAAAGAGGTCTACGGGCTGAGCCGGCTGCAGGACGAGGAGAGCGAAGAAGCCAAGTCACACAAAGGCGATCCGCACGCCCTGGCCCTGCACTTCGACCTCACGGTGCCGTTTGCCCGGTACGTCGTCGAGAACGCCGGCTACCTCGCGTTCCCGTTCCGCCGCTACCAGATCCAGAAGGTCTGGCGCGGCGAGCGTCCGCAGGAAGGCCGTGCCCGCGAGTTCACCCAGGCGGACATCGACATTGTGGGCGACGGCGAACTGCCGTTCCGTTACGACGTCGAGATTGCGCTGGTCATCGCCGAGGCCCTGAGCGCCCTGCCGATTCCGGACTTCCTGCTCCGGATCAACAACCGCAAGCTGGCCGAGGGCTTTTACAACGGCATCGGGCTCACGGACACCGCCGGAGTGCTGCGCAGCATCGACAAGCTGGAAAAGATCGGCCCGGCCAAGGTGGCGGAACTGCTCAAGTCCGAGCTCGGAGCCACCGACGGGCAGGCCCAGGCCGCCCTGAACCTGGCCTCGATCCGCACCGAGGACACCTCCTTCGTGGAGCAGGTCCGCGCGCTGGGGGTCAGCAACGAGCTGCTCGAGGAGGGCCTGGCCGAGCTGGAGCAGGTCATCGCGGCAGCCGTCCAGCGGGCGCCCGGCAAGGTGGTCGCGGACCTCAGCATCGCCCGCGGGCTGGACTACTACACCGGCACCGTGGTGGAAACCGTCCTGGTGGGCCACGAACAGCTCGGCTCGATCTGCTCCGGCGGACGCTACGACGCCCTCGCCAGCAAGGGCAACCGCAAGTTCCCCGGCGTCGGGCTCTCCATCGGCGTGACCCGGCTGGTTTCGCGGATCCTCAGCCAGGACCTCGCCAAGGCAACACGGTCCGTGCCGACCGCCGTGCTGGTGGCGCTCAACAGCGATGACAGCTGGGGCGCGGCGCAGGACGTCGCCGCGCAGCTGCGCGGCCGCGGGATCGCCACCGAGGTCGCGGCCAAAGCCGAGAAGTTCGGCAAGCAGATCAAATTCGCCGACCGCCGCGGCATCCCCTTCGTCTGGTTCACCGACGACGACGGCAAGCACCAGGTCAAGGACATCCGCTCCGGCGAACAGCTCGACGCCGATCCGGCCACCTGGGCTCCGGCCGCGGAGGACCTGCACGTGCGGGTCCTCAAGGCCTAACCGGCCCGAACGCGGGCTAGGCGGCGGCTTTCCTGAGCCGGAGCCGGAGCACGAGGAAGCGCCCCGCCACCCCGACAGCCAGCACCGCCGCCATGCCCAGCACCGAGGCCGGCGGCAGTGTCACGGCCAGGAGCAGGCAGCCGAGGAACCCCAGGACATTGAGCCAGCGCGGCGCATGCCAGGGGCGCGCGGGCAGGGTGAAGGCGGCGGCGTTCGTCACCGAGTAGTAGACCAGAACGCCGAAGCTGGAGAATCCCACCACGGTCAGCACGCTGGTGGTCAGCAGCAGCACGATGACGGCGGCGGCGACGGTCAGTTCCGCGAAGAAGGGAACGGTGTGCGCGCCGCCCACCCGCGCCAGCGGGGAAGGCAGGTCGCGTTCCCGCGCCATCGCCATGGCGGTCCGGCCCACCCCCGTGATGAGTGCCAGCAGCGCGCCGAGGCAGGCGGCCGCAGCGCCCGCCTGGACAAACGGGGCGCCGGCGCTGAGCGTGGAGCTGGTCACGGCGTCGAGCAGCGGCGCCGTCGAGGTGGCAAGCTGCTCGGCCGGCAGGTGCCACTGCAGCAGCAGCGCCAGCCCGAGGTAGATCACGAAGGCCGCGCCCAGGGCCGCGAGGATGGCCCGCGGAATGGTGCGGGCGGGGTCCTTGACTTCTTCGCCCAGCGTCGCGATCCGGGCATAGCCGGCGAAGGCAAAGAACATCAGCCCGGCGGCGGGGAGCACACCCCAGCCGCCCGGCCCGCCAGGCGCGCCGGCGGCACTGACCGACCCGGCATGCGGGCCCAGAACCGCGGCGGCCGCCACGAAGGCGAGGGTCGCGAGGACCACGCCCAGCAGGATCCGGGTCAGCAGCGCCGTCCGGGTGATCCCCAGCAGGTTCACCCCGGTCAGGACCACGACGGCGGCCACTGCCAGCGGCGTCGCGAATTCCGGCGCCACATAGTGGCCGAACGTCAGGGCCATGGCCGCGCAGGACGCCGTCTTGCCCGTCACGAAGCCCCAGCCCGCAATGAACCCGGGCCACTCGCCCAAACGGATCCGACCGTAGACGTAGGTGCCGCCACTGGACGGGTATCTCGCCGCCAGCTGCGCGGAGGCCACCGCATTGCAGTACGCGATCACACCGGCGACCGCCACGGCGACGGGCAGCAAGGGGCCGGCCAGTGCTGCCGCCGGCGCGAAGACCACAAAGACGCCGGCGCCCAGCATGGAGCCGAGCCCGATCGCGGTCGAATCCAGAACGCCCAAGCGGCGCTGCAGCCGCTGCTGGTGGCGCTGGCGGGGAGGAGGCTGGTCCTGGTGGCGGCTTGCCATGGCGGGAGGGGCCTTTCCAACGGGTAAACTCGTACGGGATCGTTCCTGTAGCGATCCTATTGAACATGAGTTTTGATTTCCCTCTGTCTTCTTCAGAAAGGCGTGCTGTGCTGCGCACACATGACCTCGGATCCCTTCGTTCCGAGCACATTGGACAAACCGTAACCCTCGCCGGCTGGGTCGGCCGGCGTCGTGACCACGGTGGTGTCGCCTTCGTTGACCTGCGCGACGCCTCGGGCGTGTCCCAGGTGGTCGTCCGTGAAGAAGAGGTCTTCCACGGCCTGCGCAACGAGTTCGTGCTGCAGATCGTGGGCACCGTTTCCCGGCGCCCCGAGGGCAATGAGAATCCCGCGCTGGCCACCGGCGAGATCGAGGTCATGGCCGAAAAGGTCACCATCCTCAACACCTCCGAGCCGCTGCCGTTCCAGATCGACGAGCACGTCGAAGTGGGCGAGGAAGCCCGCCTCAAGCACCGCTACCTGGACCTGCGCCGCCCCGGCCCCGCCCGCAACCTGCGGCTGCGCTCCGAGGCCAACCGCGTGGCCCGCGAGCTGCTCCACCAGGACGGCTACGTGGAGATCGAAACCCCGACGCTGACCCGCTCGACGCCGGAAGGCGCCCGCGACTTCGTGGTCCCCGCCCGCCTGGCGCCGGGTTCCTGGTACGCGCTGCCGCAGTCCCCGCAGCTGTTCAAGCAGCTCCTGCAGGTGGGCGGCTTCGAGAAGTACTACCAGATCGCCCGCTGCTACCGCGATGAGGACTTCCGCGCGGACCGCCAGCCGGAATTCACCCAGCTCGACATCGAAGCCAGCTTCGTGGAGCAGGACGACATCATCCGTCTCGGCGAGAACATCGTGAAGGCCCTGTGGAAGCTGATCGACGTCGAAATCCCGACGCCGATCCAGCGCATCACGTACCACGACGCCATGGCCCGCTACGGCTCGGACAAGCCGGACCTGCGCTTCGGCCAGGAGCTCACCGAGCTCACCGAGTTCTTCAAGGACACCAACTTCGGCGTCTTCAAGGCGCCCTACGTCGGTGCCGTTGTGATGCCCGGCGGCGCCTCCCAGGCCCGCCGCGCCCTTGACGCGTGGCAGGAATGGGCCAAGCAGCGCGGCGCCAAGGGCCTGGCGTACGTCCTGTACAAGGAAGACGGCGAACTCGCCGGTCCCGTCGCCAAGAACCTCACCGACACCGAGCGTGCAGGCCTCGCCGACGCCGTCGGCGCCAAGCCCGGCGACTGCATCTTCTTCGCCGCCGGTGAGAAGACCCCGTCCCGCGCCCTCCTGGGCGCTGCCCGCGTGGAGATCGGCCACCGCACCGGCCTGATCAACCCCGCCGACTGGGCCTTCTGCTGGGTCGTGGACGCGCCGATGTTCGAACCTGCCGCGGCCGCCGTGGCCTCCGGTGACGTCGCCGTTGGCGCCGGCAAGTGGACCGCCGTGCACCACGCGTTCACCTCGCCCAAGCCCGAGTTCATGGACAGCTTCGACCAGGATCCCGAGTCGGCCCTGTCCTACGCCTACGACATTGTCTGCAACGGCAACGAAATCGGCGGCGGCTCGATCCGTATCCACGAGCGCGACGTGCAGGAACGGGTCTTCGAACTCATGGGCCTGGACAAGGCAGACGCCCAGACCAAGTTCGGCTTCCTGCTGGAGGGATTCAAGTTCGGCGCGCCTCCCCACGGCGGCATCGCCTTCGGCTGGGACCGTGTGGTCGCGCTGCTGGCCGGCGTCGAGTCCATCCGCGACGTCATCGCGTTCCCGAAGTCCGGCGGCGGCTTCGACCCGCTGACCCAGGCTCCGGCTCCGATCACGGCGCAGCAGCGCAAGGAAGCCGGCGTGGACTTCAAGCCGGAAGCCAAGAAGGCCGCGCCGTCGGCGGCGGACGAGGCCAAGTAGCCTGACATGGCGATCGGCAAAGGCTCTCCGGGAAACCGGGGAGCCTTTGTTGTCGGTACAGCTGAGGCCGCGGAAGTACTGGCAGACGTGGTGGACGGAGGAGATCACATGGCAGGGGAGCCGATGCCCGGGATCGAAGCGCTGATGGATGCCGCGTGGCCCGCCGCGGAGCGGGATCACTCCGGCGGCTGGGTGCTCCGCGCGGCCTCCGGCGTGACCCAGCGTGCCAACTCAGTGTGGCCCCGCGAACCCGGCGGCGAACCGCACGGACTGCTCGCCGCGCTCCGGGAGGCTCGCCTCTGGTACCGGAACCGCCGGCTGCCGCTGATCTTCCAGGTCTTCGAGGACCCGCGCTACGCACCGCTGAATGCCGTCCTGGACGAGGAAGGGTTCACCCGGCAGTCCGAGACTCTGGTGCTGGTCCGGGACGGCGGCTCGGATGCGCCGGCTGCTGATCCCGGCGTCGAGATTTCCACGGAGCCCACTCCGGAGTGGCTGCGGCTGTGGTGGGCCGTGGACGGACGCGGCGACGACACTGCCCTCGCCGTCGCCTGCGGGATCCTGGAACGTTGCCCTTCGCTGTACGCCCTCGTGCGCGACGACGACGGCCGGCCTGCCGCCGTCGGACGCCTTGCCGTTCCTCCCAGCGGGGGAGGCGGCGCGGGCGGGCTGTACTGCATGGCGACGCGCCCCGACGCCCGGCGGCGCGGCCACGCTGCACGGATCCTGCGGGCCCTGCTGCGTGAAGGTGACGCCCGGGGCGTCGGCGGCTACTGGCTGCTGGTGATGGCCTCCAATGCCGGCGCCCGGGAGCTGTACGCCCGTGCGGGATTCCGGGCAGCGGGCCGGTACCTCTACCGGCAGGAACGGCCGAAGCGGCATCTGACGGGCTGCTGACTCCGCGTCCTGCGCGCCGTTTCGACGGTTCCGTGCCTACTAGACGTTCCGCAGCACCGTAACGGCAGGGAACCATCGAAATGGAGGCCCGCGACGGGAGATTACCGGCGGGGCTCGGTGCCCTTGGCTGGCCGGTGTGCGAGGAGGACGGCCTGCGGCGTTGTCTCCTGGGAACGTGCCGGACGCGTCAGCTGGGCGACCACGTCGAAGCCCGCGTCCGCCAATTCCTCCGCGATGACTTCTGGAGTGAAGAGCCAGGCATCCAAGGACACGTCGTGCCCGTAGGCGCGAGAGAGCTGCCGGGCACCTTCGCCGACGTGGAAGCTGAGCAGGGCGTGGCCCCCGGGCGCCAGGACGCGGAAGAACTCGGCGAATATTCGTGGGAGGGCCGTTGGCGGCGAATGGATGATCGAGTACCAGGCGAAGACTCCACCCAGCTGCATGTCCCCATAGGGAAGCTCCGACAGTTCGGCCATGTCAAAGCTGAGCCCGGGACTGTTCCGGCGGGCCACGGCAATCATTCCGGCGGACACATCAATTCCCGATACGTCCACGCCCTGTGACGCCAGCAGCCGGGTCATGCGGCCCGTCCCGCACCCGGCATCGACCACCGTTGGCGGGGTTCCCCCGGCCACGTGGGCGACGAAGGCGTCGATCATGCCGCGGTCCGCCGGTGCTTCGAAGCCGGCGTCGGGCAGCAATCGCGCGTAGCTCTCCGCAACGGCGTCATACGTTGACCGGACACTGTCCAGTCGATCATCAGCAATCATCCGGACAGGCTACCGGGCGCTTTGGTCAGTCGCGTGCGGGCGCGCTGACCGCGCCGGCCAGCGGCCCGGACAGCCAATCCTCGGCTTCCTGCTGCGAACGCAGCCGCACAACGGTGAGGTGCGGGTACTCATGGTGGAGCCCGGGCACGGCCGCGTGGTAATTCCGCCGGGACCTGATGGCCCAGCGCACGATGTGTTCACGATCGGTGAGGACCGTCCACAGCGGCGCTTCGCGATTGCCGTTCCACAACTCTTTCCGGCTCCAGCGGCGGCGAATAGTTCGGCTGATGAGGCGGGGAAGTGTGACGCGCGCAAAGGGGAGGTCGAGCCAGACCAGCACATCTGCGGTCCGCGCGAGCAGCGGACGCGCGGCGTCGTACTGCCACTCGGTGGTCCACGAGCCGGTCCCCACCAGCGAGTGCACGTCGGCGAGAAACTCCGGTCGTGGCGTCCACTCCGGTCCGTGGAAGATCGCGTCCATCTCTGTGTGCGGACCACCCGTGATGGCAGCGATTCGCCGGGCGAGCGTCGTCTTGCCGGCACCCGATACCCCGGCCACGAGCACGCGCCTCGGGGGAGAGGGCAGCGGGTCGCTATGAGAATGCATGTGTAGAGCTTAGTCCGACGGTTGGGGAGCACCGCCGCGTCCAGCCCGGTGCCTGCCCTCGCCCGGGTTGACGTTGCCCGAGCTATGCCGGAGCACATGCGAGGATGATCCGATGTTGTATGCCAATGAACAGCGTGTACTGGACGCGGCGAACGAGTTGGTTACCCGGATCGGTGCTTCCCCGAACCACACGGTCGCCGCCGCCGCAATGGACACCGAAGGACGG
>DATIUQ010000262.1:0-17933 GCA_035466775.1 Arthrobacter sp. | reverse complement strand
CTCACCACCGCGGCGGCGATCCCGTCCGCGAGCGCCGTCCCGAGGGCGCCGTTGATCCTGCCCTGGACAGGCATCAACAGCCCCGCCGCCACCGCGAGGGGCAGCCCCGCGAGGAACGGAAGCCGGGGAGTGTGGGTCATTGCTGCCACCTTACGTCAGGCATCATTGCTTGTATGAGCAACCCGGAAATTGAAGAAATCCCCATCCGCGACGACATGATCCGGCTCGGCCAGCTGCTGAAGCTCGCCAGCCTGGTGGAGGACGGGGTGGAGGCGGCAGAGCTGATCAAGGCCGGGCTCGTCAAGGTCAACGGCGAGATCGATGAACGCCGCGGCCGCCAGCTCCACCACGGCGACACCGTCACCGTGAACGGCCGCACCGTGCGGATCAGCACCCCCGCCGGAGCCTAGCCCCGCGGGAGCAGGACGGGGCGCCGGGCGGGAGCCGCCCGGCGTGGTGAGGCTACTTGTTCAGCACCCCGTGGGTGAGGAACTCGGAGACGTGCCCGATTTCCTGCTGGTTGATGCCGTGCCACATCCCGGTGTAGAGCACCTTGGTGAGCTTCACGTGCTTGCGCACCCAGCCCATGGTGAACTCGATCTTGTCGGGCGTGATCACCGGATCCTGCTGGTCGCGGCCCCAGAACATCGGCACCGTCCCGTCCAGGTCGGCGTCGCGGAAGCTGGGGTCACCGCCGGCGTCGACCGCGAACCCGGACAGGCCGACGACGGCGGCATAGTCCGCGGGCCGCCGCCGCAGCAAGGTGGTGGCCAACGCCATTCCCATCGAAAAGCCCAGCAGCGTCACGGACGGGTGGTCCTGCCGGACCGAGTCCAGCCAATCCTCCACGTAGGAGGCGGCATCCTTGACCGCTTCCAGGGAGTAATCGATCGATGCGGTCAGCGGGAACCAGGTGAAGCCGGCACCGGACACCATCGGGGCCCGCACCGAGGCCACCGCGAACTCCTGGGGCAGCAGGTCCGCCAGGCTCAGGAGGTCCTCTTCGTTGGCCCCGTAGCCGTGCAGCAGGACCAGGAGCGGCTTACCGGCACGCTCCTCCGCGGGCTTGGACCAGAGGACAACGGGGGCGGGGAAGGCAGCGGCATCAGTCATGGCTCCATTCTTACAGTTACCCGGAGGTAACAACCTACGGTGGCGTAGCTTTGCAGGAACAGTGCACGATATGAAGGTGAGCGAAACCGAAGCCATGGAGAACTCTCCGGACAACGCCGTAACCCACCCCTGGACCCGCTATGTGGCCATGGGGGATTCCTTCACGGAAGGCATCGGCGATCCCGAACCGGCAAGTCCGGGCGGCCACCGGGGCTGGGCGGACCGCGTGGCCGAAGAGCTCAGCCGCGGGCACGAGGGCTTTGCCTACGCCAACCTGGCCGTCCGGGGCCGGCTCCTGCAGCAGATCGTGGACCAGCAGCTGGCGCACTGCCTGTCCCTCCGGCCAGATCTCGTGACGCTTTCCGCCGGTGGGAACGACCTGATCCGTCCCGGCGGGGATCCGGACGTCCTCGCGGAGAAGCTGGACTCGGTGGTGCAGATCCTCAGCCTGGCCGGCGCCACGGTGGTCCTCTTCAACGGCCCCGACACCGGCTCGTCCGTACTGGGCCGTGTGCGCAGCAAGGTGGCAATCTACAACGAGAACCTCCGCACCATCGCGGCCCGCCATGACGCCATCATCGCGGACATGTGGTCCCTGCGGCAGCTGAACGATCCGCAGATGTGGGATGCGGACCGCCTGCACTTCTCGCCGCTGGGACACCACACCATCGCGGCGATGGTCCTGGATTCCCTCAATGTCGAGCACACCCTGGAACCGCTCTCCCCCAAGCCTTTGCCGCCGAGCAGCTGGCGGCAGGCGCGTTCCGGGGATCTGGTCTGGGCCCGCGAGTACTTCGTGCCGTGGGTGGTCCGCCGGCTCCGGCACCGGTCCTCCGGCGACGGCGTCACGGCCAAGCGCCCCCTCCCCGGGCCGGTCTTCGGCCCCGGGGTGCCGCTCGGCTCGGGCGAAGGCCCGCCCGGCGCCGAAGAACCCGTGCGCTCCTGACCTCCCGGCACCCGGAGAACACTCGCGGGCACCCAGGGAACATCGTGCGCGTTAAGCTGGAGGACCACTCCTGAAAGGACCGGTTCCGTGTTCACCTTCTTTTGGATCGCCATCCTGGCGACAATCATCATGTTCGCGCTGCGCCGGTACAGGGCCTCCAGCCGCGGGCAGAACAACGGCGGCCCGGGCCCGACTCCCGGCCAGCCGTTCGGCGGATACCCGGGCCAGTTCCCCGGCCAGCTTCCCGGCCAGCAGAGCAACCAGCCGCGCGACGGTTTCACCCAACGGGACTATTACGGCGCATTCGGCCAGTTCGGCGCCCCGCAGCCCCCGGCCAACCAGCCGCCCGTGAACCAGCAGTACCCCGTCCCCTACGAGGACAGCCCGGAGTACCTGAACAACCCGCCGCAGCCCGCTCAGCAGCAGTGGCAGCCGCCGGCGCAGGAACCGGCCGCCCCGCAGGTCCCGCCGGTTCCTGAGGTTCCGTCCGCGGCAGCGCCGATGGGGTTCCGGGCGCGCAAGCTCGCGGAACTGGACCGGCGCTACAGCGACGGCGAGCTCACCATGGAGGACTACATGGCCCAGCGTGCGGAGATCATGAAGGGCTAACCCCACCACGCACAGCAACGCGGGGTCACTTCCAGCCCATCATCCAGTCGTGGATGGGCGGGAAGTGACCCCGCGTTGTTTGTTGGCGTGTGGAGTCAGTCGACCTGGGGGAAGCCGAGGTCGATCACCGAGGTGGACGGGTCCGGCCAGCGGGTGGTGACCACCTTGCCGCGGGTGTAGAAGCGGATGCTCTCCGGGCCGTACATGTGGGTGTCGCCGAAGAGCGAGTTCTTCCAGCCGCCGAAGGAGAAGGTGCCCACCGGAACCGGGATCGGCACGTTGACGCCCACCATGCCGGCCTCGACGTCGAACTCGAACTGGCGCGCGGCGCCGCCGTCGCGGGTGAAGATCGCCACGCCGTTGCCGAACTCGTTGTCGTTGACGAGCTGGACGGCGTCGGCGTAGCTCTCGACGCGGACCACGGACAGGACCGGGCCGAAGATCTCGTCGTCGTAGACCTTCATGCCGGGCTTGACATGGTCCACCAGGCTGACGCCGATGAAGAAGCCCTTGGAGTCGAACTGCTGGTCCCGGCCGTCCACCACCACGGTGGCGCCCTCCTGGGCCGCGCCGGCGACGTAGGAGGCGACCTTGTCGCGGTGCTCGGCGGTGATGAGCGGTCCCATCTGCGAGGCCGGGTCGGTGCCGGGGCCGATCTTGAGCGTGGCCATGCGGGTCTTGATCGCGTCCACCAGTTCGTCGGCGATGTTCCCGACGGCGACCAGCACGCTGACCGCCATGCAGCGCTCACCGGCGGAACCGTAGGCGGCGGAGACGGCGGCGTCGGCGGCCATGTTCAGGTCCGCGTCCGGCAGCACCACCATGTGGTTCTTGGCCCCGCCCAGGGCCTGGACGCGCTTGCCGTGGTCGGCGGCGCGCTTGTAGATCGACTGGGCGATCGGCGTCGAGCCGACAAAGCTGACGGCCTTGACGTCCGGGTGCTCGAGCAGGACGTCGACGGCCTCCTTGTCGCCGTGGACCACGTTGAGGACGCCGGCGGGCAGTCCGGCCTCGGCGAAGACCTGGGCGATGAAGATAGCGGAGGACGGGTCCTTCTCGCTGGGCTTGAGGAGCACGGTGTTGCCGCAGGCCAGGGCGCTGCCGATCATCCACAGCGGCACCATGGCCGGGAAGTTGAACGGGGTGATGCACGCGACGACGCCGACCGGCTGGCGCACGGAGTGGACGTCGACGCCGCCGGCCACCTGCTCGGAGCGCTCACCCTTGAGCGCGTGGGACAGCCCGGTGGCGAACTCGATGTTCTCCAGGCCGCGGGTGATCTCACCCTCGGCGTCCGAGAGGACCTTGCCGTGTTCGCTGGTCAGCAGTGCCGCCAGTTCGGGGCGGCGCTGCATGAGCAGTTCGCGGACCTTGAAGAAGATGGTGGTGCGCTTGGCGAGGCTGGTGGCGCGCCAGCCGGGCAGGGCTGCGCGGGCGGCGGCGATGGCCTCCTCGACGCGGGCGGCGGAGGCCAGGGCGACCTCTTTTTCCTGCTCGCCGGTGGCCGGGTTGAAGACCGGGCCGTAGCGCTCGGCGTCGGAAATCAGGGCGCCGTTGATGAAGTGCGGAATGCGTTCCATGGGGTGGGTCTCTCTCGAAAAGGGGTGGGGGGCTGGTTGGCGGGGTCGCCTAGTTGGGATCGAATGTGCCGTCAACCAGCTTGACGATTGCGGAGCAGTCGATTCCTGACTGGCCGGCGTCGATGAGGCGCTGGAACAGCTGCTGGACGTGCTCGCCGATTTCCAGCGGGGTGCCGGTGTCCCGGGCCGCGCTGATGGCCAGTCCGATGTCCTTGTTGGCCAGTTCGGTGGTGAACGTCGGCGCGAAGTCGTTGTTGGAAGCCGCGGTGGGGACCACGCCGGCGACGGGGTACCACGTGCGCAGCGCCCAGCTGTCGCCGGAGGAGACGGACGCGATGTCCCAGAAGACCTGCTTGTCCAGCCCGAGCCGGTCGGCCAGGACGGCGCCTTCCGCCGTGGAGGCCAGGTTGATGAAGAGCATGAGGTTGTTGCAGATCTTGGCGGCCTGGCCGGTGGTGGCCCCGCCGGTCGGGATGATGTTGGCGGCCATCGGCTTGATGTACTCGGTGGCTTCGGCCACGGCGCCGGCCTCGCCGCCGATCATGAACGTCAGGGTGGCGGCCTTCGCGCCGCTCATGCCGCCGGAAACCGGGGCGTCGACGAAGCGGAAGCCGGCGGCAGCGGCGGCGTCGTGCAGGGCCTGGGCGGAGGCGATGTCGATGGTGGAGGAATCCACCAGCAGCGTGCGCGTGTCCGCGTGGGCCAGGACGCCGTCCTCGCCGAGGTAGACGGCGCGGGCGTGCTCGCCCTTGGGAAGCATGGTGAAGACGACGTCGGCGCCGTCGACGGCGTCGGCGATGCTTCCGGCGGGCTTCACGCCGCCCGACTCCGCGGCGGCGACGGCCTCCGCGTTGAGGTCGAAGCCGCGGACGTCGTGGCCGGCCTTGGCGAGATTCACCGACATGGACCCGCCCATGTTCCCCAGTCCGATCCAAGCGATTACTGCCATGGCATAAGCTCCTTTGCTTTGCGTCGTGCTGCGCGTCAGTGCGTGCGATCCGGACGTTCACCGGAAGTTCCGTGTCAAGCATCACACCCTGTTACAGTGCAATCAAGGAAAAAATTTACAGATGGTATGTGCATGGATGCACATACGTGAATCCAGAGGAGTCACTGTGGACTTGAGGCGGCTTCCGAGTCCGGATGATCTGCTGATCCTGCTGACCGTCGCCCGGCTGGGCCGGTTCAACGCGGTGGCGGAAACCCTCGGCACCACCCACACGACGATCTCCCGCCGGATCCTGGCCCTGGACAAACAACTGGGCGGGCGCACCCTGGAACGGAGCCCGCAGGGCTGGGAACTCACCGACCTTGGCAACGAGGCGGTGGCCGCCGCCGAAGCGATCGAGGGTACGCTCGGGGCGCTCACCAACCGGATTGCGCAGTCCGAAGACGTCCTCTCGGGCCTGGTCCGGATCAGCACCCCGGACGGCTTCGGCGCCGGGTTCGTTGCGCCGGCCCTGGTGCGGCTGCAGCGGGAACACCCGCTGCTCAACGTCGAAATGCTCAGTGCCACCCGCAAGGTCAGCCAGAACCGGTCGGGCGTGGACCTCGAGGTGGTGGTGGGCAACCTGGACATCAGCAATGCGCAGACCATCTTCCTGTCCAACTATTTCCTTAGGCTCTATGCAAGCCCGCAGTACGCCCGGGAACACGGCCTGCCGGAGACGCTCGACGACGTCCGGCAGCACGGCTTTGTCTCGTACGTGGAGTCGGCGCTGCAGGTCGCAGAACTGGGCCACCGTTCCACCCAGCTTCCCGTCCCCCGGTCCAGCTTCCAGGCCACCAGCATCTTTGCCCAGCTGGAGGCCGTCCGGCGGGGTGCCGGAATCGGCCTGCTGCCGAACTTCCTGGTGGTGGGCGACCCCACGTTCCTGCCGGTGCTGCCGGACGACTTCCAGCGGCAGCTGCCCATCTGGGCGGTGGCACGCGCGGAATCGCTGCGCTCGGCCCCCGTCCAGGCCGTGCTGGAGGCGATCCGGACCGAGATTTCCGCCCGCCAAGACGTCTTGGCAGGCTGAGCTGTCGCGGGGTGTCCCGACCCGGACTTCAGGAGCCGGTGAGGCCGTCATACGTGGACCAGAAGTCGGCCATGGAGCGCGGTTCGCCCAGGAGCAGGGCTTCGAGGTAGAGCAGGTGCGTGTGCCAACCTGGCAGGTAGTCCGCGGCCTGGTGTCCGAGCCCGTCGTGCTGCAGTTCCAAGTGTGTTGACCCGCCGCCTGGAGTGAGCACAATCCTCAACTGCGAGAGTGGTTCGTCGGGGAACTCCCACGTCATGCCCAGAATCCGCTGCGGTGCACACTCCTGGATGCGGCTGGTGCAGAAATAGCCTTCGGCATGCTCAATCGTGATGGCATTGCCGGCGCGGAACGTCCCGGAGATCAGTTTCCCCAGCCAGCGCGGCAACGCCTCAGAGTCCGTGAGCCCCCACCAGAGGCGCTCCGCAGGCACGGCCATGGACCAGTTGTGGGTCACCCGCCGGTTCGCAGCCTGGATCGAACTGTTGATGTGTGGCATAACCGGAGCCTAGCGCAGGGTTGGATCGCTGCCGCAGGAGCTGGCGGCAGGCGGGAGGGCCCGGCTGAAACGGCAACAGCCCGGGTCCCGCAGTGCGGGACCCGGGCTGTTGCCTTTGATTCGTCGTTACACGTGCCTACTTCTTGGAAGCGGCAAGCAGGTCCGCGGTGCCCTGGGCATCGGCGGCGTCGACGTCGTGCAGGGAGATGCCGCGGGTTTCCTTCAGGAAGAACACGGCCACCATCGTGACCACACAGGCGCCGAGGAGGTAAATCGCAACCGGGACGGAGGACTTGAACTGGCTCAGCAGGGCGACGGCGATGATCGGGGCCATCGAACCGGCCACGATCGAGGTGACCTGGTAGCCCAGCGATACACCGGAGTAGCGCATCCGGGTCGGGAACATCTCCGCCATGATGGCCGGCTGGCCGGCGTACATGAGGGAGTGGAACAGCAAGCCGATGGTGATCGCAGCGAGGATGACGAGGTCGTTCTTGGTGTCCATCATCGGGAAGGCGAAGAAGCCCCAGGTGCCGCCAAGGATGGCGCCGGCCATGTAGACCTTCTTGCGGCCGAGGTTGTCGGAGAGCTTGCCGACGAACGGGATCACGGCGAAGTGGATTGCGTGCGCCACGAGCAGCAGCAGCAGGATGCGGGAGGTGTCCGTCTGCACGATGACCTTCAGGTACGTGATGGAGAACGTGACCACGAGGTAGTAGAGGATGTTCTCCGCGAAGCGCAGGCCCATCGCGGTGAAGACGCCACGGGGGTAGCGGCGGAATACTTCGCCGACGCCGTAGCCCTTCTTCTCAACGGTGACTTCCTTCTGGGCCTCCAGGAAGATGGGGGCGTCGGTGACCTTGGTCCGGATGTAGTAGCCCACCAGCACGATCACAGCGGAGAGCCAGAAGGCCACGCGCCAGCCCCAGCTGAGGAAGTCGGCGGAGGACAGGGTGGCGGACAGGGTGAACAGCACGCCGGTGGCGAGCAGGTTGCCCAGCGGAACGGCGGACTGCGGCCATGCGGACCAGAAGCCGCGGGACTTGCTCGGGCTGTGCTCGGCGACGAGGAGGACAGCGCCGCCCCATTCACCGCCGACGGCGAAGCCCTGGGCGAAGCGCAGGAAGACCAGGAGGGCCGGAGCCCAGTAGCCGATCTGCTGGAACGTGGGCAGGCAGCCCATCAGGAAGGTGGAGACACCCACGAGGATGATGCTGAGCTGGAGCAGCTGCTTGCGGCCGAACTTGTCGCCGAAGTGGCCGAAGACAATGCCGCCGATCGGGCGGGCAACGAAGCCGACAGCGTAGGTCAGGAACGCGGCGATGATGCCGTCCAGCTCTGTGCCGGAGTTCGGGAAGAAGATCTTGCCGAAGACGAGGGTCGCCGCGGAGGCGTAGAGGAAGAACTCATACCACTCGACAACGGTGCCGGCCATGGAGGCCGTTACTACTTTCTTGAGGCCGGACGATTTGACGTCTTCCTCTTCCGGCCGCCTGGCGGCAGCGTTTTGCGTACTCATTTCGACTCCTTTGGCGTCTCCGTCGACACCCTATGGACCTCTGGGCAATGGATACCTGTGATTTGTGACACGGGCATCATTCTCAACGAGTATGGACGCTCAAGCCCCGGGCCTCAACGGCCATTAGTGCAGAGCGCATCTGCAAAAATGCACACTTGCCTCATTCTCCGGCGCTCCCGTCCACGGATTCGCGCAGAAAATCTGCGTGGCCGTTGTGCCGGGCGTACTCCTCGATCATGTGGCACAGGATCCAGCGCAGGCTGGGCGCCCCGCCGTCGGGCCACGCACGCCTGGCCACCGAGCCCATCCCGCCGTCGGCAAGGGCCTCGGCCACGAGGGCGCGCGAGCGCACGACGGCGTCCGTCCAGCGGGTGCGGAGGTCGCCGGCGGAGTCCCCGGCGGCCGACTCAAACTCCCAGTCGGGCTCCGCCTTCCAGTCCACCGCGTTCCACGGCGGTTGCCGGTCCTGCCCGTGCAGCGTGTAGGAGAACCAGCTGTCCTCCACATATGCCATGTGCTTCAGGAGCCCGCCAAGGGTCAAGGTGGAGGAGGCGGTCGTCGCCCTCAGTGCGGCGGCATCAAGTCCTGCGCACTTCCACTCGAGGGTGGCCCGCTGGTAGTCGAGGAAACCCAGGAGCGTGGCGGCCTCGCCGGCCGCTACCGGAGGTTCCGGACGGCCCTGTTCATCGATGGTGGTCATGCGCCGTGAGCCTACCGGCGGACCTGCCGCAGCGGAAGCCCGGGCCGCTCAGCCGAAGAAGTACTGCCGGAGCTGGCTGTTGAGCTGGCCGATTTCGGTCAGGAAGCCGTCGTGCCCGATTGACGCCTCGATGGTGTGCACGGCTACCTCGCCCGGCAGGGCGGCGGCGAGCGCATGGGACTGGGCCGGGAAGTACAGCCGGTCCGAGTCCACTGCCGCCACCAGGAATTCCGCCGTCGCCGGAGCCAGGGCCTCCGGGAGGGCGCCGCGGCCGCGGCTGATGTCATGGCTCATCAGCGCTTCGGTGATGGCGATGTAGCTGTTCGCATCGAACCGGCGGACCAGCTTGTTGCCCTGGTGGTCAAGGTAGCTCTCCACCTGGTAGCGCCCGCGGCCGGCGACGGACCCGGCTTCCAGCGGGGCCTCCGGCTCCTGGGCATTCCGGCCGAACCGTCCGTCCAGCTCCGCGGCGGAGCGGTAGGTGATGTGCGCGATCCGCCGGGCCAGCGCCAGGCCTGCTTCCGGCTGCGGACCGCCGTAGTAGTCCCCGCCGTTGTAGTTGGGGTCCTGCCGGATGGCCAGGGTCTGGGCCTGGGCGAAGGCAATCTGTTCGGCGGTGCTGCTGGCGCCCACAGAAAACACGCCGCAGCGCCGGACCCGGTCCGGGTAGCTGACGGCCCACTCCAGGGCCCGCGCCCCGCCCAGCGAACCGCCCAGCACGGCGTACCAGCTCCGGATGCCCAAGGCGTCCGCCAGCCTGGCCTCGGCCGCCGTCGTGTCCCGCAGGGTGACCAGCGGGAAGCGGGAGCCCCAGGGCCGGCCGTCCGGCGCCGGCGTCGAGGGTCCCGTCGAGCCGTAGCAGCCGCCAAGGATGTTGATCGAGACGACGAAGTACTTGTCCGTGTCCACGGGGGCGCCGGGTCCGGCGAGCTGCTCCCACCAGCCCGGTTCCTCGGCGGCGCCGCGCGTGACGTGCGTGTCCCCCGTCAGGGCGTGTTCGATCAGTACCGCGTTGGAGCCGTCCGGGTTGAGGGTCCCCCAAGTCTCGTAGCCGAGGGTGACGTCCGGCAGCCGGGCGCCGGATTCGAGTTCCAGGTCGCCGATCCTGAGGTACTGGACCGTGCCATCCAGGACCGCGCCGTCAGGCACCGCGCCGTCAGGGACGGCGCTGCCCGGGACCGGGGCCTGGGTGTGGGAGGTGGTGCTTACGGGTGCACCCTGTCGGGTGGCAGAAATCGTCATGTGAGGACCTAACTTCGCGCTTGCCCGCCGTCAGCTGACCGGCGGGCCAGGTCTTCACCCGGGGCACCCCGCCGCAAAAGGAGGGTTGCCGGCCAGCAAGCCGGGGCTGTCGCTGGCACTCATGACCTGCACTGAGTTTACGAAATGCGGCGGCGTTGTGGCGAAGATTGTGACGCCCGTGTGACCTCAGGCGTCCTTGGCCGCGCGGAAGCCGGCCTCGAGGTCCGCGAGGATGTCGTCGATGTGCTCCAGGCCCACGGACAGCCGCACGAGGCCCGGGTTCACGCCGGCGACGGTCTGCTGTTCCGGGGAGAGCTGGCTGTGGGTGGTCGACGCCGGGTGGATGACCAGCGAGCGCACGTCGCCGATGTTCGCCACGTGGGAATGCAGTTCGAGGGCATCGACAAAACGCTTGCCGGCCTCCGCTCCTCCGGCGATGTTGAAGGCCACGACGGCGCCCGTCCCCCGGGGACCGTACTTGCGGCCGCGCTCGTACCAGGGGCTCGAGGGCAGTCCGGCATAGGCGACCGATTCGACGTCGTCCCTGGCCTCGAGCCATTCGGCCACCTTGGTGGCATTGGCCACATGCCGCTCCACGCGCAGGCTCAGGGTCTCGATGCCCTGGGCAATGAGGAAGGCGTTGAACGGGGATACCGCCGAGCCGAGGTCCCGCAGCAGCTGGACGCGCGCCTTCAGGATGTAGGAGAGGTTGGCGCCGAGGGCGCCGTCCTTGCCGAGGTCCCGGGCGTAGACCAGGCCGTTGTAGGTGGGGTCCGGGGTGTTGAATCCGGGGTAGCGCTCCGGATCCTTGCCGAAGTCGAAGTTGCCGGAATCCACGATCACGCCCGCGATCGCTGCCCCGTGGCCGCCGAGGTACTTGGTGGCGGAGTGCACCACGATGTCCGCACCCCACTCGATGGGCCGGATGAGGTACGGCGTGGAGAGCGTGTTGTCCACGATGAGCGGGACCCCGGCCTGGTGGGCCACCTGCGAGATGCCCTCAATGTCCAGGACGTCCTGGCGAGGGTTGGAGACCACTTCGCCAAAGAACAGCTTGGTGTTGGGCTGCACGGCGTCGCGCCAGTGCGCCAGGTTGTCCGGGTCCTCCACGAAGGTCACGGAGATGCCGAACTTCTTCAGGGTGTGCGCCAGGAGGTTGTAAGTGCCGCCGTAGAGGCTGGGGCTGGCCACCACATGGTCGCCGGCCTCGGCGACGTTCAGGATGGCGAAGGTCTCCGCGGCCTGCCCGGAGCTCAGCAGCAGTGCCGCGAGCCCGCCCTCCAGGCTGGCCACGCGCTGCTCCACGGCGTCCTGGGTGGGGTTGCCGATCCGGGTGTAGATGGGGGCCAGCTCGGCGAGGGCGAAGCGGTTGGCGGCGCTTTCGGCGCTGGGGAAGACGAACGACGTCGTCTGGTAGATCGGGAGCGAACGGGCACCGGTGGCGCCGTCCGGCTCCTGGCCGGCGTGGATCTGACGGGTTTCGAAGGACCAGGCATTGGACATCGGGGACTCCTTTGAGGACTGGGCACAGACTGCACCGGAGCTCCTGGGCCCGGGCAAAGTCTGGCGCCGCGCTTGCCTTCCGGCGGGTGCCGGACGGCCAGGTCTTCACCCGGGGCACCCCACCGCGATACGAGGGTTGCCGGCCAGCAAGCCGGGGCTGTGTGCTGGCACTCATGACCTGAGCCCAGTCTAGGAACGGATTCCGGGCTCTGGATAGCTTTGTGACGAAGATGAAGCCGGGCGGCCGATCCGCCCGGGCGGACCCCCTGGTTCCCCGCAATGACGCGGAAAAGCGGCCCGCGGCCACTCCCCGAAAATGACATCCGACGTCGGTTAGGTACCCCTAAGCTGAGAGCCGCATCACAAAGTGCCAAGATGAGGGCATGCGCATGGATCACGTCTCTTACGCCTGTGAACAAGATGGCCTCGCTGCCACCACCGAACGAATTGCGTCTGCCCTCGGCGTCGAAGCCGTGAAGGGCGGAGTACACCCCCGATTCGGGACCCGCAACATGATCATCCCGCTCGCGGGACACAAGTACCTGGAGGTCGTGGAGGTCCTGAACCACCCGGCTTCCGACAAAGCCCCCTTCGGGCAGGCCGTCCGTGCCCGCTCCGAAGCTGGCGGCGGCTGGATGGGCTGGTGCGTCGAGGTTGACGACCTGGCCCCGTTCGAGGAGCGGCTTGGCCGCGCCGCCGTCAACGGCAACCGCAAGTTCCCGGACGGCCGCGAACTGGTCTGGAAGCAGATCGGCATCCTCGGGCTCATCGCCGATCCCCAGGTCCCGTACATGCTCAAGTGGGAGGGCGATCCGGAACTCCACCCGTCGAAGGCCTACGAGAGCCAGGTCAAGATGTCCGCCCTCACGATTGCCGGCTCCGCCGAGCGCGTCACCGAATGGCTGGGTGTTCCGGTGGAAAAACCGCTGGAAGACGTGGCCGTGAACTGGATCGCTCCCCGCGGGACACCCGGCATCCTGTCCGTCACGTTCGAGACCGCCTCCGGAGCCGTCACGATCTGACGCGACACCGCCCCATACTTCGGCCGCCATCAGCGGGTGACAATGACGTCACCCACGAATGGCGGCCGAAATACTTTAACGTCATACGGGCGTGCCGCTCAGCCCAGGCCGATGGCCTTGCCGAAGAGGCTGAAGCCGACGAACGCCACGATGTCCAGCACGGCGTGGGCGATCACGAGCGGCATCAGCCGGCGCGTCCTGGTGTAGACCACGGCGAAGATGACGCCCATGATGGCATTGCCGATGAACGGGCCAAAGCCCTGGTACAGGTGGTAGCTCCCCCGCAGCATGGCGCTGGCGAAGATCGCCGCAGGCATGGCCCAGCCGAGCTTCCCGAGCCGGTCCAGGAGGTAGCCCACCACGATCACCTCCTCCACGATCCCGTGCCGGATTGCGGAGAGGACCAGCACCGGCACCGTCCACCAGTAGGCGTCCAGCGCGCTGGGGATGATCGCCGTCGTGATGCCGAGTGACCGGCCGGCGGCGTAGAGGCCCAGCGACGGGATCCCGATCAGCGCCGCCAGGCCGAAGCCCTGCAGCAGGTCCCTGCCGGGCCGGGCGAAATTGAGGCCCAGTCTCTGGAAGGCCGTGACGCCGTGGCCGGATGGCCGGTGGTCGGTCAGGAAATAGATCACCAGGACCACGGGCACCAGGGCGAAGATGATGTCCAGCAGCTGATAGGTGAGGTCGAAGTACTCGCGGCTGCTTTGCGAGCGGTTCAGCGTGGAGGTTCCCTCGGCGAGCGGCGCCCTGGTCATTTTGTCCAGCAGCTGAACCACCGAATACACGGCCGACTGCCCGAGGGACAACCCCAGGACAATCCACATTTCAATCCGCAGCCGACGGCGGGAGGGAACCAACATGGTTCCATCTTGCCTGCAGTTGCCGGTAGTTGCCTGAATCCGGGCCGCCGCGCGGCCTGGCCCTATGCTTGGGATTTATGAGTGCGCCCGGGAAAATCATCATGATCCGGCATGGCCAGTCCGCCGCCAACGCCGACACATCGATCTACAACCGGGTGCCCGATTACCGGATTCCGTTGACCGAACTCGGCGTGGAACAGGCCCGGGCGGCCGGCGACCAGGTCCGGCGGCTGCTGGACGGCCGGCAGGCCTGCGTCTACGTCTCCCCCTACCTGCGCGCCTACCAGACCCTCGAGGCGCTCAACCTCGGCCCCCTGGTCGAGCGGGTGATCGAGGAGCCGCGGCTGCGGGAGCAGGACTGGGCCAACTTCCAGATCGCCGGTGAGATCGAGGACCAGAAGGAACTCCGGAACGCCTACGGCCACTTCTTCTACCGCTTCCGCGAGGGCGAGTCCGGCTCCGATGTCTACGACCGGATCTCCTCCTTCATGGAAACCCTGTACCGGCACTGGTCCAGGCCGGACTACGCCCCGAACGCGCTGTTCGTCACCCACGGGCTCACCATGCGGCTGTTCTGCATGCGCTGGTTCCACTGGTCGGTGGAGTACTTCGAGTCCCTCAACAATCCGGACAACGCCGAGGTCCGGAGCCTGCTGCGGACCGAGCTGGGCAAGTATGAGCTGGACAAGCCCTTCAGCCAGTGGGTGGAGCGCCGCGTCGACGAGACAGTCCTCGACGCCCCGCCGATGGTTTTCTAGCTAACGAACTGGATGAGTCAGCGGGCGCGGACCCCGGCGCGCCAGACGGCGTGGGTCAGCGGAATGCCCGGCCGGTAGGCCAGGTGCGTGGCGGACGGCGCGTTGAGCAGGTGCAGGTCCGCGCGGTGTCCGACGGCGATCGAGCCGACGGCGCGTTCGCCGTCGACGTCGTTCCCTGACTCACGGCCGAGGGCCAGCGCGCCGCCGTACGTCGCGGCCCGCACGGCCTCGTGGACGCTCAGGCGCATCTGGAGCACGGCGGTGGTGACGCAGAACGCCATCGAGCTGGTGTAGGAGGTCCCCGGGTTGCAGTTGGAGGCCAGCGCGAGCTGCACGCCGGCGTCAAGCAGTTCCCGGCCCGGGGCCAGCGGCTGGCGGGTGGACAGGTCGCAGGCCGGCAGGCACGTCGCCACGGTGCCTCGGTTTCCAGGGCCCCGGTTTCCAGTGCCGCGGCCGGTTCCGCCAGCACTGTCCCAGCCGGACCAGCTGGCGGCAAGGGCGTCGACGTCGGCCGCGGACAGGTAGTTCACGTGGTCCACGCTCGCGGCCCCGAATTCCACGGCGAGCCGGACGCCGGGGCCTTCGCCGAGCTGGTTGCCGTGCACCCGCAGGCCCAGCCCGGCGTCCCGGCAGGCCTGGAGCACGCGCCGGGACTGGTCCTCGGTGAAGGCTCCCCGCTCGCAGAAAACGTCGGCCCAGCGCACGAACGGCCGGACGGCGGCGAGCATCGGGCCGCAGACCAGGTCCGTGTACTCCTCGGCGTCCATCCCGGCGGGCACGAGGTGGGCGCCAAGGTAGGTGACCTCGTCCGCCACGGTGGAGGCGATCCGGGCGCTGCGGGCCTCGTTCTCGACGTCCAGGCCGTACCCGGTCTTGGTTTCGAGGTAGGTGGTGCCCTGCGAGACGGCTTCGGCCACCCGGCCCATGGCGAGCCGGGTGAGGTCGAAGTCGCTGGTGCTCCGGGTGGCACCGGTGGTCACGGCGATTCCGCCGGCGCTGTAGCTCTCCCCCGCCATCCGGGCCTCGAATTCGGCGGTCCGGTCGCCGGCGAAGATGAGGTGGGTGTGCGAGTCGACCCAGCCCGGCAGCAGGGCGCGGCCGCCGGCGTCGACGGCGTCGTCGGCGGCGGGTACATCGGATGCCGGACCGAGCCACGAGATCCGTTCGCCCTCGATCACCACGGCCGCATTCTTCAAGACCCGGTGGTCCGGGTCCTGGGTCATCAGCTCGGCAATGTTGGTAATGAGGGTGCTCATGCGTCCATTCTTCAGCGCCGGATCGACCAGCGGGTTGCCGCCAGCGCCTCCGCTGTCCGGGATGCCGGACTGTCGGCCGGGAGAGGCTCCGCGGCGCCTTGACCTGCGAGGATGAGTTCCGCTGCCAGTTCAGCGATGCCGGAGGACGTCTGGAAGCCGTAGCCGCCCTGCCCGGCGAGCCAGAAGAATCCGGGGGCCTCGGCGTCGAACCCCACCACCGGGATGCCGTCCGCCGCCTCCGTCCGCAGTCCCGTCCAGGCCCGGCTGACGCCGCGGATGCCGAGGGTGGTGAGGGTGTTGAGCCGGGCGATCAGCGCCTCGATGTCGCCCGGGTGCGGCTGCGCGTCCTCGGGCCCGCTCGGTTCGTGTTCCGAGGGCGAGATGAGGACCTGTCCGCCGTCGCGCCGGAAGTAGAAGCTTTCATCCGCGGCGGCCACCATGGGGCAGCCCTGCGGGAGCGGGTGTTCGACGTCGACAATCGCCGCGGTGCGGCGGTAAGGCTGGAGCCCGAGCTTCTCGACGCCGCTGAGTACCGCGAATTCGTCCGCCCAGGCGCCGGCGGCATTGACCACGACAGCGGCCTGGATGCCTTCCTGCCCGGCGCCGAGCTCCCAGCCGGAGCCAAGCCGCTGCGCAGAGTGGACCTTCGCGCCGGTGATGATGTCCACGCCGCCCTCAACCGCCCACTCCCGGTGGTCCTCCAGCAGCAAGGACGCGTTGCAGGCGAAGGATCCGGAGTCGAGGCCGGCGGCGGAGAAGGACTCCGGTTTGAGCGCCGGGCAGAGTTTCAGCGCCTCGGCATGGCTGATCCGGTGCATAAACCCGCTGGCCTGCTGCTGGACGGATTCCTCGTCGCCGATCAGCATAAAACGGCGCGGCGAGAGCACGGGTTCAGGCCGGGTGCCCTCGCGGATGCCGATGAGCTCCAGCGTGCGCATGGTCAGTTCCCGGACCACCGGCGGCCCGTAGCTGGGAATCAGCTGCCGGGCCGAGCGGGCGGAGGTGTGGTACCCCAGCGATTGCTCGGCTTCGACCAGGGCCACGCTGCATTTGCCGGCGAGGGCGGAGGCAAGGGACAGGCCGGCAATTCCGCCGCCGACAATCACGACATCGTATTTAGCTGACATGCCTCCATCCTTGCACCCGACAGGAGGTCACGTCAGCACTTTCCGCGCCGCGGGCGGCAGAGCGCTACGAGGCGGCGGCCACCGACTCGCGGCTGCGCACGAAGGCCTGCACGCAGGACTCGACGTCGTCGGCGCTGTGCGCGGCGGAGAGCTGGACGCGGATCCGCGCCGCCCCCTTGGGGACCACCGGGTAGCTGAACGCCGTCACGAAGACGCCGTTGTGCAACATGGCGTCCGCCACCTTGGCGGCCATCACGGCGTCGCCGAACATCACCGGGACGATCGCGTGCTCGCCCGGGAGCAGCTCGAAGCCCTCCTCGGACATGCGGCTCCGGAAGAGTTCGGCGTTGGCGAAGAGCTTGCTGCGCAGCTCGCCGGAGTTCTCCACGAGGTCCAGGGCCTTGAGCGTGGCTGCGACAATGGCCGGGGCCAGCGAGTTGGAGAACAGGTACGGGCGGGCCTTCTGCCGGAGCATGGCGATGACTTCGCGGCGGCCGGAGACGTAGCCGCCGGACGCGCCGCCGAGGGCCTTGCCGAAGGTGCCGGTGTAGATGTCAACGCGGTCCGAGACGCCGGCGTGCTCCGGGGTGCCTGCGCCGGTGGAGCCCATGAAGCCGACGGCGTGGGAATCGTCCACCATGACCATGGCGTCGTACTTTTCCGCGAGGTCGCAGATCGCTTCGAGCGGGGCGAGGAAGCCGTCCATGGAGAAGACGCCGTCCGTGACGATGATCTTGCGGCGGGCCGGGTTCTCCTGCGTGGTGGCCTCGATCAGCTTCGATTCGAGGTCCGCCATGTCCTGGTTGGCGTAGCGGAAGCGCTGGGCCTTGCAGAGCCGGATGCCGTCGATGATCGAGGCGTGGTTCAGCGCGTCGGAGATGACGGCGTCTTCCGGGCCGAAGAGCGATTCGAACACGCCGCCGTTGGCGTCGAAGCAGCTGGAGAACAGGATGGTGTCCTCGGTGCCGAGAAACTTGGAGACGCGTTCCTCGAGGGCCAGGTGCAGATCCTGGGTGCCGCAGATGAAGCGGACACTCGCCATGCCGAAGCCGCGCTCGTCCATCGCGGCCTTGGCGGCGGCGATGATCTCCGGGTGGTCCGCAAGGCCGAGGTAGTTGTTGGCGCAGAAGTTCAGCACGTCCGCGCTGGACTCGCCGATCTGGCCGGCCTTGATGTGG
>DATIUQ010000261.1:0-9275 GCA_035466775.1 Arthrobacter sp. | reverse complement strand
ACAGCGTTCACGCCTGTACCGCAAGGCCAAAGAGCAGCTGCTGCACTCGTTTGTGTACAGCTACGGCGACCGCAAGAAGAAGAAGGGCGACTTCCGCCGCCTGTGGATCCAGCGCATCAACGCTGCATCCCGCGCCAACGGCCTGACCTACAACCGTCTGATCCAGGGCCTCAAGGCCGCTGAGGTCGAGGTTGACCGCCGGATGCTGGCGGAACTTGCCGTTTCCGACGCCAACGCCTTCGCCGCGCTGGTCAAGATCGCCAAGGACTCGCTGCCCGCCGACACGTCCGCTCCGGCCGTCCAGGCCGAGGCTGCACCGGCTGCGAAGAAGCCGGCCGCCAAGAAGGCTCCCGCGAAGAAGCCTGCTGCCAAGAAGGCTGACGCCGAGGCCGCAAAGTAGTTCCTGCCGCCGTCGAAAGACAGCGTCGTTCAAGAACCGGCCGCGAAAGCTACTAAGGTTCTTATATGAACGAAACCGGGCGCCCGCAAGACTTTCCACTTTCCAATCCTCGAGCTGATCGGGTGAGGAAGGTGGCACAGCTTGCCGGGCGCCCGGCCCGTTTAAAGCGCCGGGAGTTCCTGGCGGAGGGGCCGCAGGCGGTGCGGGAAGCCCTCGTCCTGCACCAGAAGCGGCTAGCCGCGGGGGAGCCCGGCGTCGTCTATGAGGTCTACGCGAGCGAGTCCTGCCTGGACCGGCACCCGGACCTCGAGACGCTCGCGGAGGGCACCGCCGCCTACCTCGCCACCGACGAAGTGCTCGCCGCGATGGCGGACACGGTCACCCCGCAGGGCATTCTCGCGGTCTGCGGCTTCCTGGACGTGAGCCTTGACCAGGTGCTCGACGCCGGACCGCGGCTGGTTGCCGTGCTCTGCCAGGTCCGGGACCCCGGCAATGCCGGCACCGTGCTCCGGGCCGCCGACGCAGCCGGCGCGGACGCCGTGATCCTGACCGGATCCAGCGTCGACATCTACAACCCCAAAGCCGTCCGTTCGACGGCGGGATCCCTCTTCCACCTGCCCGTCGTGCTTGGCGCCGAGGTCGAGGAGCTGGTGGCCCGGTGTAAAGAACGCGGAATCGGAGTCCTCGCCGCGGACGGCCAGGGACAGCTGAACCTCGATACGTTGCAGGACCAGAACGCCGCCCGCCGGCTCGGGGCTGCCTCGACGGGTTCGGAGTACGCCCTGGAGGGTCCCACGGCGTGGCTCTTCGGCAACGAAGCCCAGGGTCTCTCCGAAGAGGAGCTCGCCCTGGCGGACCACCGGGTGGCCGTGCCCGTCTACGGGGCAGCGGAAAGCCTCAACCTCGGGACCGCGGCGACGGTCTGCCTCTATGCCAGCGCCCGCTCGCAGCACGACGGCGGAACCCCGCAAGGCTAGGTCCGCGCGGACCGCATTAGGGCCCGTAAGACGGCAGGAGCGCCCGGAAGTGCGCAAAAAATACGGCGGGAGTCCACCGAGAGGTGGGCGCCCGCCGTCGTAGGCCAGCTATTACGTCGTGGTCTTGTTGCGTCCTGTGATGGCGCCGTAGACAAGGGCAACTACCAGGCCGCCGACAATGGCAAGGAGCCAGGAACCGAGATTCCAGAATTCCATCTTGCCGCCGCCGAACAGCAGGTCGCCGATCCAGCCGCCGACAACTGCGCCGACTACACCGAGCACAAGGCTGGTCACCCAGCCGCCTCCGACCCTGCCAGGCATGACTGCCTTTACGATTGCACCTACTATGAGTCCGAGAATGATCCAGCCTAGAAAGCCCATTGCTCCTCCTACATATTCGTCGGCATCCAAATAGTGAATTCCGATTATGGCTTCAAGCTAACATAGGCCGGTTTGCTTGTCAGCAGGATCACCCCCAATCGTTACTTGCCCGGTGACCTGCGTCGTTGCAGGTCCACCCGGGGTTCGCTCCTGCTTCACGCCGGGGCCGGCAGGCGTCGGTGCGGTGCTGCCTGCGGTGCCGTTTGCGACGGGGTTTATTGATGGGCGTGCGGTGCTCCGCCGGGGCGATAGCGGGTACGGTATTCCCTGGGACGCCCTGGGTACGGCCATGATCGGTTTCCTGCTCGTGGCGATCGCCGCGGTGCTGGCGGTGGAAACCAAGTCCCTGCTGCTCGGCGAGTCGGCCACGAAGGACGACGTCGTCAAGATCCGGGCTGCCATCGAGTCCGATGGCACTTCGATCATCCACCTCAAAACCCTGCACCTGGGCCCGGAGGAACTGCTGGTCGCGGCCAAGATCAGCATCGGCCATTCGGATACGGGCCAGGAAATCGCCCAGGCGATCGACGACGCCGAGTCCCGGATCCGCGAGGCTGTGCCGATCGCCCGCGTCATCTACCTGGAACCGGACGTGCAGCGCGTCAGCACCCCGTAACCGGGGGCCCGCTGTCAGGGCGACATGAGTCCGGGAGGGGCCGCCGGTCCGGCAGCCGCGATGCGGCTACCGGACCAGCGGCCTTTTGCGTTCGACGAGTCCGCTGATGACGGCGACTCCGAGGCCCAGGACGGCCAGCACGGCCCCGACGAGGGCGGGTGCGACGTAGCCCCAACCCCAGGCGATCACGAGGCCGCCGAGGAAGGCGCCCAGGGCGTTGGCGACGTTGAGGGCGGCGTGGTTGAGCGAGGAAGCCAGCGACGGGGCATCCGGGGAGGCATCCAGCAGCCGGGTCTGCAGCGCCGGAACCAGCAGGGAGCCGGCGCCGCCGACGACGAAGACCATCACGTAGGCGGACCACGGCCAGTGCACGGCCACGGCGTAGACCACGAGTGCCACGGCGATGCCGGGCAGCACCCAGTAGATGGTGCCCATCACGGACTTGTCCGCGATCCGGCCGCCGACGATGTTGCCGGCCACCATGCCCAGTCCGTAGAGCGCGACGACGAGCGGGAGCCACGCCGCCGGAATGCCTGCCACGGAGGTCATTGTGTGCGCGATGTACGTGTACGTGGCGAAGAAGCCGCCGAAGCCGACGATGCCGATCAGGATGGCCAGCCAGACCTGGAGCCGCTTGAGGGCCCCTAGTTCGCGGCGGAAGCTCGCGTCGGCGTGGGGCTTCTGGAACGGGACGAATTTCCAGAGCATTACCAGGGTGAGGATGCCGATCACGCCGACCAGCAGGAACAGCAGCCGCCAGCCATACGTCTGGCCCAGCCAGGTGCCGAACGGGACGCCGATGACGTTGGAGACGGTCAGTCCGGCCATGACCATCGAAATGGCCCAGCCGCGCTTGGTCGGAGCAACCAGCGACGCCGCGATCACGGCCGCGACGCCGAAGAACGCACCGTGGGGCAGGCCCGCGGCGAAGCGGGACACCAGCATGGTGCCGTAGTCCGGTGCGATGAAGGACGTCAGGTTGGCGATGCTGAAGAACAGCATGAGCCCCAGAGCCAGGTACTTGCGCGGCATTTTGGCGCCGACGGCGGCCAGCAGCGGGGCTCCGATCACGACGCCCAGCGCGTAGGCGGAGATCAGGTGTCCCGCTTCCGGAGTGCTGATGTCGAGCCCCAGCTCCACCTCCTTGAGCAGGCCCATCATGGTGAACTCCGTGGTGCCGATGCCGAATCCGCCCATGGCAAGGGCAAGGATGGCAAGGGCAAGATGGCGGGTGCCGGTTTTGGGCGTCGCGGGGGCTTGGGTGGTGGTTGTCATTCGTCTGCTTTTCGGGAACGTTCCCGGCGATGGCCAGGAGAATGCGGCAAGTTAAATCAGATGTGTGGGTTGATTCGTGTAACGGGGCGGGCGCGCCCGATATTCCGGGTACTCGCCGACGGCGGCCTTTTCCATTGTCCCCTACCCCTGGGCCGCCCCTAGACTTGGAGGCGTGACTGGACTCATTGGCGTTGTCGGCGGCGCAGTACTGGATTCCCTGGCCGAACCCGGCCGGCTGCTTGTGGCACGGCGGACGGCGCCCCCTCACTTCGCCGGGATGTGGGAGTTCCCCGGCGGCAAAGTCGAAACCGGAGAGACGGCGGAACAGGCCCTGCACCGCGAGCTGCTCGAAGAGCTCGGCGTGCGCGTCCGGCTTGGCGCCGAACTGGACAGCGGATCCGCCGGCGGCTGGCCGCTCAACGATCGCGCCGCCATGCGTGTGTGGTTCGCCGAACTCCTCGACGGCGATCCGCGCCCCCTGCAGGACCACGATGAGCTGCGCTGGATCAGCCTCGGGAACCGCCACGAGGTGCTGGGCCTGCCGTGGATCCCGGCCGACCTGCCGATCGTCGAGGCGTTGCTGGACAGGCTCTCCGTGGCCGATTCCACGGCCGTGTCCGCGCACTGAGCGGCGGATTTTACGGGCCGCCGCGGCCCACCTCTCGCCAAAGCGTGAAGCAGGGAACTACGCTGAAGCGAACCGAGAGGAGCAGCCTGTGCGGGTTGGTGTCAGGCGGGAACAGCGTGCAGGGGAGCGGCGGGTTGCTGCCACACCGGAGACGGTGCAGCAGCTCACGAACCTGGGCCTGGAAGTGGCGGTGGAAAGCAGTGCGGGAACCGCGGCCGGCTACGGCGATGCCGCCTTCGCCGCGGCCGGAGCGTCGGTCGTTCCGGATTTGGCCGCCGGACAGCTGGATGTCCTGCTGCACGTCCGGCCGCTGGAACCGGAGACCGCCGCAGGTCTTCGGCCCGGCACCATCACCATCGGGTTCGCCTCCCCGGCGTCGGAACTGCCCACCGTGGACGCCCTCACCGCCGCGGGTGTGACCTCGTTTGCGCTGGAGCTGGTCCCGCGCATCTCAAGGGCCCAGTCGATGGACGCGCTCAGTTCCCAATCGCTGGTCTCCGGCTACCGCGCCGTCCTGGAGGCGGCCCTGCGCTATCCGAGGTTCTTCCCGCTCTACATGACGGCCGCCGGAACGATCCCGCCCGCGCGGGTACTCGTCCTGGGCGCCGGCGTCGCCGGGCTGCAGGCGATCGGCACCGCGAAGCGCCTGGGGGCGCGGGTCTCCGCCAACGACATCCGGGCGGCCTCCGCCGACGAGGTCGCCTCGATGGGGGGAACCTTCATCCACCTGGACCTCGACAGCGCGCAGTCCGCCGCGGAAGGCAGCGGCGGCTACGCCCGTGAGCTCGGCCAGGACCGGGCCGAACGCCAGCGCGCCCTGCTGGCCCCGCATGTCGCGGCGGCGGATGTCCTCATCACCACGGCAGCCATCCCCGGCCGGGCAGCACCCTTGCTGGTGACGACGGAGATGGTGGCCGGAATGCGGGCCGGGTCGGTCGTCGTCGACCTCGCGGCGGAGTCCGGCGGAAACGTCGAGGGGGTCCTCGCGGGGCGGGACCTCCAGGTCCCGGTGGAGGGCGGGTCCGTGACCCTGGTGGGCCTGCGGGACGCCGCCTCGGCGATGCCCTCCGACGCGTCCCGGCTGTTCGCCAAGAATGTCGCGAACCTGCTGGCCCTCATGACAGCCGACGGCAGGGTCGTTCCGGACTTCGACGATGAAGTTGTCGCGGGCGCCTGCCTGACCCACGGCGGCTGCGTCCGGCACGCCGCCACCGCCGAAGCACTGGAGGCCCTGAAGTGATGGATCCGATCACGCTGCTGACGGTGGTGGTGCTCGCGGTATTCGTGGGATTCGAAGTCGTCTCCAAGGTGACAAGCAAGCTGCACACCCCGCTCATGTCCGGTGCCAACGCCATCCACGGCATCATCCTGGTGGGCGCCATCATCGTGGCCGGCCAGGCCGGCGACCCGTGGCTGTTGACCATCGCCCTCGTCGCCGTCGTCCTGGCGACCGCCAACCTGGTGGGCGGATTCGTTGTCACGGACCGGATGCTGGAGATGTTCCGCGGGCGGAAGCCTGCCCGGCCCGCTGCCGGTGCGGGGAAGGACGGCAAATGAACATCCTCGGCCCCGGATGGACCGCACTGTTCTACCTCGTGGCCGCGGTCTGCTTCATCCTCGCGCTGAAGGGCCTGAGTTCACCCCGGACCGCCCGGCGGGGCAACGCCATCGGAGCGGCCGGCGCCCTCGTGGCCGTCGTCACCGTGTTCCTCTCGGCCAAACTGGAGAACATCCCGCTGATCATTGCGGCGATCGCCGTCGGGTCCGCCGTGGCCGTGCCGGTGGCCAGGCGCGTGCAGATGACCCAGATGCCGCAACTGGTCGCGCTCTTCAACGGGGTCGGCGGCGGCGCCGCAGCCCTGGTGGCGGTGCTGGAACTCGGCCACAGCGAGGACCCTTGGGTGCGGCTGGCCGTCGTGTTCACGATGCTGGTCGGCGCCGTGTCTTTCGCGGGCTCGGCGGTGACGGTGGGGAAGCTGCAGGAGCTGATCAGCACCCGGCCCCTGTTGTTCCCCGGGATGCCGGTGGTGATGGCTGCTGTGGTGCTGGGAGCGGTCGTTGCCGGAGGCGTCGTGGTGGCTACGGGTTCAGCCGGCTGGGCTGTGGCGCTGATGGTGCTGGGCCTCGCGGCGGGCCTCCTTCTGGTGCTGCCCGTCGGCGGGGCCGACGTGCCGATTGTGATCTCCCTGCTCAACGCCTTCACCGGCCTTGCGGTTGCGGCCTCCGGCATTGTGCTCGGCAATGTGCTGCTGCTCGTTGCCGGCACGCTGGTCGGGGCGAGCGGTACCATCCTGACCAAGGTGATGGCGTCCGCCATGGGCCGCGGTGTCGGGGGCATCATGTTCGGTGCCTTCCGGGGCGGCTCGACGGCGGGATCGACCGTGCAGAGCGACCGGCCGGTGCGCTCCTCCTCACCCGAGGACGTGGCCGTGCAGCTCGGCTACGCGCAGCGGGTGGTGATCGTCCCCGGCTACGGGCTCGCCGTGGCGCAGGGCCAGCACACGATCGCGGAGCTCGCCATTGCCCTGGCGGCCCGCGGTGTGGAGGTGGTCTTTGCCATCCACCCGGTGGCCGGGCGGATGCCGGGCCACATGAACGTACTGCTCGCTGAGGCGAACGTTCCCTATGAGGCGCTGAAGGAGCTCGAGGAAGCGAACCCGGAGTTCCCCAACACCGACGTCGCGCTCATTGTGGGCGCCAACGACGTAGTCAATCCTGCCGCCAAGTCCACGCCCGGGGCGCCCATCTACGGGATGCCGATCCTGGAGGTCGCGCAGGCCGGTCAGGTGGTCTTCCTCAAACGCTCCATGCGGCCTGGCTTCGCCGGGATCGAGAACGAGCTGCTGTTTGATCCCAAGACCACACTCCTGTTTGGCGATGCCAAGGATTCCCTCACCCGGGTCCTGGGCGCCGTCAAGGCGCTGTAGAAAGCGGTTCCCCTAGAAGCGGCCCTGTAGAAAGCGGCCCTGTAGAAAACGGCCCTGTAGAACAGGGCGTGGCCTTTAGAACAGCGTGGGTTGCGCCGCCTCCGCCGCAGGGCTCGCGGGCCGGGCACCGGTGAGTGCAGCCGTCCCGGGGATGCTGCCGGCCGGGTACTGCGCTTCCTCGTCCCGGGGGTCAAGGCTGCCGGGACCGCTGTTGCCGGGGTCGTCGTTGAGGTCGCGGTGGCTGAAGCCCTGCGAACCGGAGAAGCCATGGCGGGCCTTGAAATAGCGGATGCGGCCGGACAGCCAGTCGCGGTACTCCTTGGAAGCGTATGAGCCCGTCCCGTACAGCCGGCGGTACTTTCCGGCGAGCTGGGGATGTTCCCTGGCGATCCACTGCATAAACCATTCCCGGGTTCCGGGCTTGAGGTAGAGGGCTCCTGCCGTGACTCCGGTGGCGCCCGCCGCAGCCAGGGAGCCGAACAGGGAATCGAGGGCCTCGTCGCTGTCTGAGAGCCACGGCAGGATCGGCATCGCCATCACCCCGCAGGGAAGGCCCGCCTCCCGAAGGCGCGTGATCAGCTTCAAGCGCGCCCGCGGACCGGGTGTGCCGGGCTCCACGGCTTCGGAGAGGCGCTCGTCCGTCATCGCCAGCGAGATGCCCACGCCGACGGGCACCTGGGTTGCGGCATGTTTCAGTAGCGGAATGTCCCGGGCCAGCAGCGTGCCCTTGGTCAGGATCGACAGGGGTGTCCCGGAATCGGCCAGCGCGCCGATGATGCCCGGCATCAGCTGGTAGCGGCCCTCGGCCCGCTGGTAAGGGTCCGTGTTGGTGCCCAGGGCCACGTGCTGCCGCCCCCACGAGGGCTTGGCCAGTTCCCGGCGCAGAACCTCGGCGGCGTTGATCTTCACGACCACTTGGCTGTCAAAGTCCAGTCCGGCGTCGAAGTCGAGGTACGTGTGGCTCTTCCGGGCGAAGCAGTAGACGCAGGCGTGGCTGCAGCCGCGGTAAGGGTTGATGGTCCACTCGAACGGCATCCGGGAACCGGCGACCACTTTGTTGAGCACCGATTTGGCAGTGACCTCATGGAAAGTGACCCCGGCGAACTCGGGCGTGGTCACGGAGCGCACCAGCCCGATCAGGGGCAGCAGGGCATCCGTGGCGGGGGACTGGCTCCGCCCGGTCGGTTCTCCGGGTTCCCCGTCACGCGGGTGCCCGGAACCTAAGGCCCCGGAACTTAGGACCCCGGAACTTGGGACTCCGTCTCCGGGCGCCGGTTTGAGTGCTTGTGCGTCCCATCTCATGGCACCATTCGAATATATGTTCGAGTTTAAGTCAAGGGTCCGCGCCGTACCGGACCGAACCTTCGGGACTGCGGGCTGCCGGCCGGCATCAGGGCGGGCAGCATTGTTAGGCTGGGGCGATGATTCTCCTAACAGGGTTCGAGCCGTTCGGCGGCGGGAGCAGCAACCCGTCCTGGTCGGCCGCACGGGAGGCCGCGACACGGCTCAGGGCCGAGGGGCTCGACGCGCAGGCTGTCGAGCTGCCGTGCGTCTTTGGGGACGCGATCCGCGTCCTGGAATCAGCGCTGGAGCGGTACCGTCCGGAGCTGGTGGTCTGCGCAGGCCAGGCCGGCGGGCGGTCCCGGATTTCGCTGGAGCGGATCGCGATCAACTGCGACGACGCGCGGATCCCGGACAACGCCGGCAATGCCCCCGTGGACCGGCCCGTGGTCGACGGGGGACCGGCTGCCTACTTCAGCACCCTTCCGGTGAAGGCGGCGCTCGCGGCGCTGCTGGCGGCGGATATCCCTGCCGAGGTATCCCAGACAGCGGGCACCTACGTCTGCAACCACCTGTTCTACGGGCTCATGCATGCCCTGCGGCTTCGGCCCGGAACCCGGGGCGGTTTTGTCCATGTTCCCTACGAGCCGGCCCAGCTTCCGCCGGGGAGCACTGATCCCTCCCTTCCGCTGGAGCAGCTGACGGAGGCGCTCGCCGTCGTCGTCCGGAGCGCGCTGGCGACAACGGCAGACCTCAAGATCGCCGCCGGCGCCACGCACTAACCGGCCAC
>DATIUQ010000260.1:0-7270 GCA_035466775.1 Arthrobacter sp. | reverse complement strand
GTCAGGTCGCCGGGCTTCATCACGGTCAGGAAGGCGAACACCGCGGTTTTGGTGTCCTCGCGTTCCACGTACCCGAGGTGCTTGTAGTCCTCGTCCACGGCGTGCTGGACCAGCCCGGCGGTGACGCCGGGGTCCAGCAGGCGGAGGTGCTCGACGTCGAGCGTCACCGATTCCTCGGCCTGCCACGTGCCGAGCAGTTCGGCGTTGTCGTGGTGCGTGCGCAGCAGCCAGGCGCGGCGGCCGGGGTCGCCCACCTTCCGCCACTGGCTCACCAGCTGCCGGGAGTACCAGTCGATCCGTTGGCCGGCCTGCTCGTCGAGGTGCAGCCGGATGCGGTGGATGTCCGCGGAAATTTCCTCGTCGGTGTCGCCCTTCGCCCCGCCCACCAGGGAGGCAAAGGCGTCACGGATCTCCTGGCGCTCGACGTCGGCCACGACCGGCTCGAAGTAGCTGGGCCAGACCAGGAATTCGATGCTGCGGCGGATGGCCGGCTGGTCATCGGGTGTGCCGGCCACGAGCTGGTGGAACGCCAGCGGATCCTTGACGGCCGCCGCGACGGCGCCCGCCGGACGCTGGGCGACGTGCTGCACGAACCGGCAAAGCCATTTCAGGTGGTCCCAGATGGTCCAGTTGAACTCCGCGGTGCGGTCACGGATCACGCCGTGATCCGTCATGCCCGCGAACAGCTCGTCCGGCAGTTCCAGCGGCGGCTCCAGCCAGGACGCGGCCTCCGCCACCCGCGCGCGTTTGACCTTGAGGGATTTCACCTCGTGCGCCAGCGGCAGGGACTGCAGGAAGAGCAGCTCCACAGCCAGCTGCTTCGCGCCGCGCGAGGCGTCCTGGAGGTTCTGCCGCAGGTTGGTCATCATGGGAGCTTTGGGATCCGGGACCCCGCGCTCAAGCCGGTCAAGCAGCTCCGCGGCGGCCTGCACCGACCACGTTTTGGTGCGTCCGTCCAGGGCCGACGGTTTACCGTGCAGCCCTGGCCCCAAGACAAACCACGCAGCGTCTTCGATCTCCTTGGAGATGCCGAGGGCGCGGTGCATGGCAGGCTTTTTGGATGGGGTCATGCTTTCAATTTACAGGCTTAAGCTGAACGCCCGCATCACGGTGCGCCCCAAAGTTACCGAACGGTAGCGATGGTGCGGCTTGTCGGGTGCAACTTAGCGGATGTTACTTGGCTGCTGGGCCGCGCTTGACGCCAAACGTGAAATAGGAGCCCGGTCCGACGAAGTTGACCAGGGTCGCCAGGCGCCACAGCGTCTTGCCGCCGCGGATCTGTTCAGCCGGGCGGCGTGAGATATCCCGCTGGGCGGCGACCAGAAGCGAGAGTTGGACGAGGGCGGCGGTGATGGTTCCGAACTTCGCCGTCGGCGAGAGTTCCTTCCAGGTCTTTTTCCGGGCGTTCCTCTTGCGTTTGTTCGCCATCTGCGCTCGTTTGTTCACCATGATCTGTGCTCCTTGGCTACCGGGCTGACTGCCCGCGGAATGTTTATTCTAGGGACGATCGGAAGCGGGAGGTAGGGGCATTGGGACCGGTTTGCGTCAGCCTGCGGGAACGGGCGTGAACCGGGCGAGCTTCCCTTTCTGCTCCGGCGTCAGCCTGAGCACCCGCCCGGTGGCCTCGTCCACGAACGCCAGGTGGCTCGTGGCCCGGACGCAGTCCTCGCGGGTGACGGGATCCTGGACGAGGTAGTGGATGTCGAAGCTGGCGCCCTTGACCGCGCCGATCCACAGCTGGACCAGGGCCGGCACATTGCGGTACTCGAGGGTCCGCACGTAGCGGATCTTGTGCTCCACGATCAGCGCCAGCGTCCCCTCCGGGACCTCGTTGAAGAGAGGCACCGGCGGCTCGATGCCCGGCAGCCCGGAGCCCCGCGGCGGGCCGAAGGCCGCGATGCGGGCTTCCTCGAGGATCCGGACGATCTGGACGTTGTTGATGTGGCCGTAGGCGTCCATGTCGCCCCAGCGCATCGGGATCTGCACCTCGATGCGCCGGGACTGGGCGGACTCAGCGGCGCCGGCGGCGCTCAGCTGTGCACCGCCGTCGCGTCGTCAGCCGTGTTTTCCGCAAAGGCCATCTCTGCGTCCTCGCCGGCGAACTGGGACATGTACAGGCGGTAGTAGGCCCCCTTGAGGTCCAGCAGCCGGGCGTGGTCGCCCTGCTCCACGATCCGGCCGGCCTCCATCACCAGGATGGTGTCGGCGTCGCGGATGGTGGAAAGGCGGTGGGCGATCACGAAGCTCGTGCGGTCGGTGCGCAGGGCGGCCATGGCCTTCTGCACGAGCACTTCGGTGCGGGTGTCCACCGAGCTGGTCGCCTCGTCCAGGATCAGGAGCGAGGGGTTGGCCACGAAGGCCCGGGCGATAGTGATCAGCTGCTTCTCGCCGGCGCTGACGTTGTTGCCTTCCTCGTCGATGACGGTGTCATAGCCGTCCGGAAGGGCGCGGACGAAGCGGTCCACGAAGGTGGCCTTCGCCGCCTCCATCACCTGCTCCTCTGTGGCGTCCAGCTTGCCGTAGCGGATGTTGTCGTAGATGGAGCCGCCGAACAGCCAGGCATCCTGCAGCACCATGCCCACCTTGGCGCGCAGTTCCGCGCGGCTCAGGTGGGTGATGTCGACGCCGTCCAGGGTGATGCTGCCGCCCTGGAGCTCGTAGAAGCGCATCACGAGATTCACCAGGGTGGTCTTGCCGGCACCGGTGGGGCCCACGATCGCGACGGTGTGCCCGGGCTCGGCGGTGAAGGACAGGTCCTCGATCAGCGGCTTGTCCGGCGTGTAGCTGAAGGTGACATCGCGGAAATCGACGTGGCCGTCGGTCTTGGCCGGCAGCTGCTCGGTGGCGGTCTCGGCGTCCTGCTCCTCGGCGTCGAGGAATTCGAAGACCCTCTCCGCGGAGGCGACGCCGGACTGGAGCATGTTGGCCATGCCCGCCATCTGGCCCAGCGGCTGGGTGAACTCGCGCGAGTACTGGATGAACGCGGTGGCGTCGCCGAGGCTCATCCCGCCGGAAGCGACGCGGAGGCCGCCGACGACGGCGATTCCGACGTAGCTGAGGTAGGACACGAACTGCATGACCGGCATGATCATGCCGGAGACGAATTGCGCGCCGAAGCTGGCCTTGTAGAGGGCGTCGTTCCGCTCGTCGAAGCGGTCCAGCATGTCGGCGTCGCGGCCGAAGACGCGGACGAGGTCGTGGCCGGAGAAGGACTCCTCGATCTGGCCGTTGAGCTCGCCGGTGTTCTTCCACTGGGCGGCGAAGAGCTTCTGGCTGCGGGAACCGATGATGCCTGCGGCGACGGCCGAGAGCGGCAGCGCGACCAGGGCAATCAGCGCCAGCTGCCAGGACACGATGAACATCATGATGACGATGCCGATCACTGTCAGCGCCGAGTTCACCAGCTGCGCGAAGGCCTGCTGCAGTGCCTGCTGGATGTTGTCCACGTCGTTCGTGACCCGGGAGAGGATGTCGCCGCGCTGGCGTGTGTCGAAGTAGTTCAGCGGGAGCCTGTTGAGCTTCTTCTCCGTGTCGTCGCGCAGCTGGCGGACCACCCGCATGACCAGGATGTTCAGGACGTAGCCCTGCAGCCAGAGGAAGATGTTGGCGACAAAGTACATCACCAGGACCACGCTGATCAGGAACGCGAGCTCCTGGAAATCGATGCCGACGCCGGGGATGACGTCCATCTTGGCGAGCATGTCGGCGAAGTTGTCCTGCCCCTGGGCGCGCAGGCCCTCAACGAACTGCTCTTTGGTGCCGCCGGCCGGCAGCTGCTTGCCGATGACGCCGCCGAAGATCACGTCCATCGCCTGGCCGAGGATCCGGGGGGCCACCACGTTGAGGACGACGGCGACCGTCACCATGGCGAGCACGGCGATGATGCCGGCCCGCTCCGGCTTCAGCAGGCCCATCAGCCGCTTCGCGGAGGGCCAGAAGTGCTCGGCCTTCTTGGCCGGAATGTCGCCGAACATGCCGCCGTCGGCTTCGCCGGGGCGGTATTCCTCTTCGTAGAAATCGTCCTCCGGCTCGGTGCCGGCAACCTGCAGGCCGGGGGCCTGCGGGTCGGGTCCCGTGGAGGCCGTCTCGGTGGAGTCCCGCTTCCGGGAGTTGGGCGAGACGTTCTCTTTGGTGCTCATGCCACTGCCTCCGCGGTCAGCTGGGATTCGACGATTTCCTGGTAGGTGCTGGAGGTTTCCAGCAGTTCTTCGTGCGTACCGCGGTCCACGATCCGTCCGTTGTCGAGCACCAGGATCTGGTCGGCGTCGGCGATGGTGGAGACGCGCTGGCCGACAATGATCACGGTGGCTTCGGCGGTCTTCGCCTTGAGCGCCCGGCGGAGCCTGGCGTCAGTGGCGACATCGAGGGCGGAGAAAGAGTCGTCGAACAGGAAGACCTTGGGCTCGGTGACGAGGGCGCGCGCAATGCAGAGCCGCTGGCGCTGGCCGCCCGAGACGTTGGTGCCGCCCTGGGCAATCCGGGAGCCGAGCCCGTTCTTCTTCTCGCGCACAAAGTCCGCTGCCTGCGCCACGGTCAGGGCGTCCCAAAGTTCCTCGTCCGTGGCCTCGGGCTTTCCGAAGCGCAGATTGTGCTCGATGGTCCCCGAGAACAGGTAGGGCCGCTGCGGCACCATGGCGACGCGCTGGGTGATTTCCGCCCGGTCCAGGTTGGTGACCGGGACGCCGTCGATCAGCACCTCCCCCGAGGCGGCGTCGTAGAGGCGGGGCAGGAGGGCCAGCAGGCTGGACTTGCCGGATCCGGTGGAGCCGATGATCGCCACCGTCTGGCCGGGCTCGGCGGTGAAGCTGATGTCGCTGAGCACCGGCGCTTCGGCGCCGGGGTAGGCGAAGGACACGTTCCGGAATTCGACGCGGCCGGCCTTTTCGGCCGGCGCCACGGGGGTGAGTGCCTCGTGGATGGAGGGTTCGACGTCGAGCACCTCGCCGATGCGGTCCGCGCAGACCGAGGCGCGGGGAATCATCATGGCCATGAAGGTGCCCATCATGACCGCCATGAGGATCTGCAGCAGGTACTGCAGGAAGGCTGTGAGCGCGCCGACCTGCATTTCGCCGGCGTCCACCCGCTGGCCGCCGAACCACAGCACGGCGGCGGTGGAGATGTGCAGGATCATGCCGATGGCCGGGAACATCAGCACGAAGAGCGCGCCGATTTTCAGTGAGACGTCGGTCAGTTCCTTGTTGGCCGCGCCGAACCGCTCGGCTTCGTGGGGTTCGCGGACGAAGGCCCGGACGACGCGGATGCCGATGATCTGCTCGCGCAGGATGCCGTTGAGCCGGTCGATCTTGACCTGCATGGAACGGAAGAGTGGCATCAGGCGGACCACGAGGTAGCCCACCACCACGATCAGCACCGGCACGGAGACCCAGACCAGCCAGGACAGGCTGAGGTCCTCGCGAAGGGCCATAAAGATGCCGCCGATGCACATGATGGGCGTGGCCACCATGAAGTTCAGGCCCATCAGCATCAGCATCTGCACCTGCTGGACGTCGTTGGTGCCGCGCGTGATCAGGGTGGGGGCGCCGAAAACATTGACGTCCTTCGCGGAAAAACTCGTGACCTTGCGGAACACGCCGCGGCGCAGGTCGCGGCCGAACGCCATGGCGGCCTTGGACCCGAAGTACACCCCGGCGATCGCGGTGGCGACCTGGATCAGCGCAACGCCGAGCATCACGCCGCCGGTCCGCCAGATGTAGTCCGTGTCGCCGCGGGAGACGCCCTCGTCGATGATCTGGGCGTTCAGGCTGGGAAGGTACAGCGCCGCGATGGTGGAGGCGAGCTGGAAAAAGATGACTGCCCAGATGAATGGCAGATACGGCTTCGAATAGCGCCGTATAAGAGTGACGAGCATGCCCACGAGTCCTTAGGAAATACCGAAATAAATGAGGCTGGAGAAGGGTCCGGCGAGGGAACATCCGCCGGATGCTCCTGTTACTAGCAAAGGGGGCCGACAGCCATAGCCATCCAACTCTACGAAACGACCGGCCCGCGCGGAACATCGGCGGCGGAAAATCATCCAAACGGCGTACATTTCGTAGCTTTGAGGGACTTCCTCACCTTGCGTCCCAGTAGTCACCCGCAGTTACCAGTAGTCACAGGAGTACCGGCAAAAAAAGAACCGGTAGACCAGTCGGTAGCGATTACTCGTGTTCGCCGGCGTCCATCGACCTAGCGTGAAGTTGTCAGCAACTGGACAACTCTGCAGGAGAAGCGAAGGTTATCTGGGAATCTTCGATGAGCGGTCGGCTCGGCGCCACAAGCCGCCGCCTCCCGCAGTCTGGTCAGTCCAAAAATGATCCAGATGGAGCACTGCCATGAAGAAAGTCCTTGCAGCGGCCGGCATTGCCGGCCTTGCCCTACTAGCTACCAGCGCCCCCGCTTTTGCCGGCCCAGACGACAAGATCACCATCTGCCATGCGACAGGCTCGGACTCCAATCCCTACAACGAAATTACGATCAGCGAGAACGGACTCAACGGACACAACGCCCAGGGCGTGCACGACGGCGATATCGTTCCGGCCCCGGCCGGCGGCTGCCCGGACGGTGACAAAGGGGACCACGGCAACAACGGGGACGACGACGACAACGGATCGGACTCGAAGAAGGTCACCATTTGCCACGCCACGGGATCTGAGAAGAACCCCTACGAAGTAATCACCATTGCCGAAAAGGCCTGGCTGAACGGGCACAAGGACGGCCACAACGGCCACACCGACATCTACCCGGTCCCAGCCAAGGGCTGCCACGAAGCTGACGACGACGACGAAGAGAATCCGGGCGGCGGCGGCGGCGGAGACACCACTGAACCGCCGGCTGTCGTGCCGCCGGCAGTGGCTCCCCCTGCTGTTGTGCCGCCGGGAGCGGGAGTCGCACAGGTTGTACCGTCCGGTGCCGGGGCCGCCGTCGCGGTCAACCGGGGATTCAACGCCCAAACCGCTGTTGCCACCGACGCTGCTGCCGGACTGCCGGGATGGGTGACGGGCCTGGCGGTTCTGCTCACGGCCGCTTCAGTCGTCGCACTGAGGCACAGGGCACGCGGACAGGGCGCGGACGCAGCCATCTAGCGGTTGCCTTGGCGAAGGGGCACCGGACCCGCTTGGGCCCGGTGCCCCGATCGTTCCGAACTCACGAAGGAGCTCCGATGCCCTTCCTCCACTCCGCGGCCCGCCGCCCCCTGGCCCGGCACTCCCTGGCCCGCGGCGCAGCCACCGCGAAACACCGGACCTGGAACGGCGGCGATCTGCTGATCCTG
>DATIUQ010000259.1:0-6686 GCA_035466775.1 Arthrobacter sp. | reverse complement strand
GTCCGATTCGTTGGCAGAAATCATCTCAGTCTTCCAGCCGCGGGATTCCGCGTACCGGGTGTACATCCGCAGCAGGTCAGCCGCGAACAGGGCAGCCTCGTCGCCGCCTTCACCGCCCTTGACCTCAAGGATCACGTTGCGGGCATCGTCCGGATCACGCGGGATCAGCAGCCGGCGCAGCTTCGCCGCAGCCGTCTCCAGCGATTCCTCCAGTTCCGGCACCTCCGCGGCAAACTCCGGGTCCTCGTCCGCCATTTCCTTGGCAGCCGCCAGGTCATCCTGGATGCCGTGCCAGGCATGGTAAGCCTCGACAATGCCGTTCAGCTGGGCAGAACGCCGCCCCAACTTCCGGGCCAGCTTCTGGTCAGCATAAACAGCAGGATCCCCCAGCTGTGCCTGGATAGCATCATGCTCATCCAACAGGCCCTGTACGGACTCAAACATTTTCAAAACCTCTTTCGACTCTCTCAAGTCTAGTAACGCAACAGCGAAGGTGGGCAAACAGCGAAGCCGTTCGGTTTTGCCGCCACAGTGAGCGGGCGCATCGGCCACTGCGCCGCGCGGGTTTTCCGCCCCGGGAGTGGCATCGGGCCTGCCGGAGCGTGGAGGCTCAGATCCGCAGGATCGAGCCTCCACGCGAAGGGGCGGGGGCGGAAAACCCGCGCGGCGAACCACGCGAGGAATCCGCTCCCCGCCCCTACGTCAGCTACTTGTCGTTATCGGACTTCGCACCAAGCGTCGTCTTCTGCACCTGCATGAGGAACTCGACGTTGCTCTGGGTCTCCCGGATCTTGTTGGTCAGCAGCTCAAGGCTCTGCTGCGTTTCGAGTCCGGAGAGGACGCGGCGCAGCTTCCACATGATCTTGACTTCCTCGGGGGAAAGCAGGTTCTCTTCGCGGCGGGTACCGGACGCGTTGACGTCCACGGCCGGGAAGATGCGCTTGTCCGCGAGCTGGCGGGACAGGCGAAGTTCCATGTTGCCGGTGCCCTTGAACTCTTCGAAGATGACCTCGTCCATCTTGGAACCAGTCTCGACGAGCGCGGTGGCCAGGATGGTGAGCGAGCCACCGTTTTCGATGTTGCGGGCTGCACCGAAGAAGCGCTTCGGCGGGTACAGCGCTGCGGAGTCGACGCCACCGGACAGGATGCGGCCGGAAGCCGGTGCTGCCAGGTTGTAGGCGCGGCCCAGGCGGGTCATGGAGTCGAGGAGCACCACAACGTCCATGCCCATCTCCACGAGGCGCTTGGCGCGTTCGATGGAGAGCTCGGCCACGGTGGTGTGGTCGTCGGCGGGACGGTCGAAGGTGGAGGCAATGACCTCACCCTTGACGGTGCGCTGCATGTCCGTAACTTCTTCGGGACGTTCGTCAACGAGCACCATCATGAGGTGGACCTCAGGATTGTTGGTGGTGATGGCGTTGGCGATGGACTGCAGGATGAGCGTCTTGCCGGCCTTCGGCGGCGAAACGATCAGGCCGCGCTGGCCCTTGCCGATCGGTGCAACCAGGTCGATGACGCGGGGGCCGATTTTCTTGGGGTCCGTCTCGAGGCGCAGGCGCTCGGAGGGGTACAGCGGGACGAGCTTCGCGAACTCGACGCGGTCCTTGAGCTCCTCGGGGGTCTTGCCGTTGACCGAGGTGACGCGGACCAGTGCGTTGAACTTCTGGCGGGCGGACTGCTGCTGGTTTCCCTGCTGGGCCTCGCCTTCACGGGGCGCACGGATGGCGCCGACGACGGCGTCGCCCTTGCGCAGGTTGTACTTCTTGACCTGGGCGAGGGACACGTAGACGTCGTTCGGGCCGGGCAGGTAGCCGGAGGTGCGGATGAACGCGTAGTTCTCCAGCACGTCCAGGATGCCGGCGACCGGCAGCAGGACGTCATCCTCGGTGACCTCGACGTCGTCGACGTCGGGTCCCTGGGCCCGTCCCCGGCGGCGGTCGTTGCGGTCGCGGAAGCGGTCGTTGCGCGAGGTGTTGTCGCGGCTGTCCTGCCCGCCGGAGCGGTCGGGACGGTCGTTGCGGTCGCGCCGGTTGCGGCGGTTCCGGCGGCTGCCGCCGTCGCTGTCGTCATTGTCGCGGGTGTTATCGCGGTTGCCTGTGTTATCGCGGTTGTCGCGGCCATCGCGGCTGCCTGCAGCCTCGTCGCGGCCGCCGCGGGTGCGGGTGTTTTCACGGCGCTGGCCGTCTTCGCTGCCCGGTTCAGCCTGGCGCTGTTCGGTGCGCGGCTCGGTGCGCTGTTCGGTGCGCTGTTCAGTGCGCTGTTCAGTGCGCTGTTCAGCCTGGCGCTGCTCGGCCGGAGCCTCGACAACCGGTGCGGCTTGCTCGGCAACTTCGCCGCGGCGGCGGTTGCGGGTGCGCGGCTGGCGGGTGCGGTCGCTGCCTTCAGCCGGTGCGGCAGAACCAGCCTCGGCGGAAGCCTCGGGGGTCTCCGCTGCCGGAGCGGCGGCCGGTGCCTCGGCGGCGGGAGGCGTGATGACGCCGTCGCTGCCGGCGCGGCGGCTGCGGCCACGTCCACGGGCCCGCGGGTTTTCCTGGGCCGGGGCCTCGGCATCGGCGGCGGGCGCTGCAGCAGCTGCAGCAGCCGGAGCCGCGGACTGGGAGACGGTGCCGTTGTCGGTCGCCTTTTCAGCAGCGCGGGCCGGAGCCTTGCTCACGGGAGTACCGGCGCGGTGGGCGGAAATGGCAGTCACCAGATCGCCCTTCCGCATCCGGGAACCGCCGGAGATCCCCAGCTGGCTGGCAAGAGCCTGGAGCTGGGCGAGCTTAAGGCCGGCGAGGCCGCTGCTCTTGGCGGGTGCTGCCGTTGACGATCCGGCAGCAGAAGATGATGTTTCCACAGCTGAAGACAGCTCAGTGGTTTCGGTCACGAAGGATCCTTCCCCCTCGACGGCGTCCAGGCTAGGAGCTGGACGCGATGATTTTGATCCGGGCTGCAGTTCAGATCTGCAGCCGCGATTTTCGGCCCTGCCGGATGGATATTGGCCAGCACGGCCGGATAGTGCATTCACCTGGCGCGCTCCGGTAACTAAGGAACGGCGGGCTGACTTTTCAGGGGTGCAGAGATTGTTTCTGCGGATTCCTGCGTCAGACCGAAAGCAGGTGGCACCGGAAAATATTGCGCAGTGAAAGATGAGAGAGGCAACTAGGCCAACATCGCGGTCTTATGAACGGTAAATGTCTACCGCCTGCGTGATTACCGCCGGTGCACTTCCACTTTAGCACCTTCAACGTCCACAGCCAGCTTCATCACACGCCAGCCCACGTCCGGCGTGTTGCCGGCAGTGAAGGAGCCGATAAACCCGACGGCGGCCTCAGCCTGCGCCTCTCCGTTGGCAAGGACGAGCACGGTGGGACCGGCACCGGAGACGACGGCGGCGAAGCCCGCGCGCCGCAGTGCAGCGATCAGGTCCGCACTGGGCCGCATGGCCGCGGCGCGGTAGCTCTGGTGCAGGTAGTCCTCCGTGCCGGCCAGCAGGAATTCCGGCTTCTGCGTGAGGGCGTGGATGAGCAGGGCCGCACGTCCCGAGTTCATGGCCGCAGCGTGGTGGCCCACCGAGGCGGGCAGGAGTGCCCGTGCCGCTTCGGTGGAAAGTTCAAAGTCCGGCACCGCGACCACCGGGATGACCGTGGCGGCCACAGCGGCGCAGGTGCTGCTGTACTGGTCACTGTCCTGCCATGACAGCGCCAGTCCGCCGAATATCGCGGGTGCGACGTTGTCTGGGTGGCCTTCCATCTCACTGGTGAGCTGGAGGACCCAGTCCTTGTCCTGGCGGAACGGCTCCGGAACCAAGGCGTTGGCGGCGGTCACGGCGGCAACGACGGCACAGGCCGATGAGCCCAGGCCCCGGCCGTGCGGGTTGATGTTGTCGGCGGTGATCCTCAGGCCCTCGTGCCGGAAGCCGAGCCGGTGCAGGGCCTCAGTGATGGCCTTGACCACCAGGTGGCTGGCATCGCGGGGCAGGGATTCGGCCCCTTCCCCGCTGAGTTCGAACTCCAGCTCCCCGCTGTCCAGGGTTTCCACCGTCAGGGTGTCGAACAGCGTCAAAGCCAGGCCCAGGCTGTCGTACCCGGGTCCGAGGTTCGCGCTCGTGGCCGGTACGCGGACCGTCACGAGCTGCCCGGCCGGAACCGCCGGCGTGTCGGCGGCGGACTCGGCCGGGATGGTGAGGGTGGTTTCCACGGCTATTTTTCTTCCAGTCCCAGGGCCGTGGCCACGGTGACCACGTCATTCGAGACCTTGACCGGCTGCACTTCGCTGCCGTCCTCGGTGCGGAGCGCCCACTGCGGGTCCTTGAGGCCATGGCCGGTGACCGTGATGACAATGGTCTTTCCTGCCGGCACCTCGCCGGCAGCGTGCTTTTTGATCAGTCCGGCGACGCCGGCAGCGGAGCCCGGTTCGACGAAGACGCCTTCACGGGCGGACAGCCAGCGGTGGGCGGACAGGATTTCCTCGTCGGTCACGGCCTCGATCACGCCGCCGGACTCGTCGCGCGCGGCGACGGCGGTGTCCCAGGACGCGGGGTTGCCGATCCGGATGGCGGTCGCGATCGTGTCGGGTTCCGTAATCGGGTGGCCGGCGACGAACGGTGCCGCGCCGGCTGCCTGAAAGCCCCACATGACCGGGGTCCGGGTGGCGACCGCGGGCAGCGTGCCGGCGGTGAGGGACTCGAAGGGTGCGGAGTATTCCTTGTAGCCCTTCCAGTACGCGGTGATGTTTCCCGCGTTGCCGACCGGGAGCACGTGGAAGTCCGGGGCGTCGCCGAGCCAGTCAACCACTTCGAACGCGCCGGTCTTCTGGCCCTCGATCCGGGCCGGGTTGACCGAATTGACCAGGAACACCGGGTAGGACTCGCCCAGCTTGCGGGCGATGTCGAGGCAGTCGTCGAAGTTGCCGTCGACCTGCAGCAGGGTTGCGCCGTGCGCGATCGCCTGGCTGAGCTTGCCCATGGAGATCTTGCCTTCGGGCACCAGCACCACGCATTTGAGCCCTGCTGCGGTGGCGTAAGCGGCGGCAGACGCCGAGGTGTTGCCCGTGGAGGCACACACCACGGCCTTCGCGCCGGCGGCAACGGCAGCCGTCATGGCCATCGTCATGCCGCGGTCCTTGAAGGAGCCGGTCGGGTTCATCCCCTCGACCTTGAGGTAGACATCGCTGCCGGTGAGCGCGGAAAGCTGCTGCGCGTGGACGAGCGGTGTGCCGCCCTCCCCCAGAGTGATGACGGTCGTTTCCCCGGTGACAGGCAGACGTTCAGCGTATTCGCGGATGACGCCGCGCCATTGGTGAGCCACTTAGACTCCTTCTACCCGCAGTACGGATGTAACGGAATTGATGACGTCCAGGCCTTTGACGGCCTCGACGGTGGCTGCCAGTGCAGCCTCGCTTGCGCGGTGGGTCACGATCCGCAGTTCCGCAGATTCGATGTTGGAATCGGCGTCGCGGTGGATGGTCTGCCGCATGATTTCAATGGAGACACCATGATCGGCGAAGAGCCGGGCGATCTTGGCCAGCACACCGGGCTGGTCCGCGACGTCCAGGCCGATGTAGTAGCTCGTGACGGCGGACGTGATGGGCAGCGCAACAACCTGGCCGGTGGTGGTCTCGGCCCGGCCGGGGCCGCCCAGGACGATGCTCCGGGCGGCGGAGATGAGATCGCCCATAACGGCCGAGGCGGTGGGTTTGCCGCCGGCGCCCTGGCCGTAGAACATCAGCTCGCCGGCGTTTTCGGCCTCGATGAAGACGGCGTTGAACGCGCCGTGGACCGCAGCCAGCGGGTGTTCGCGCGGCAGCAGCGTCGGGTGCACGCGCACGGAGACGCCGGTGCTGCCGTCAGCAGTTTCCGTGCCTGTTTCCGTGCCTGCGGCCACCTCCAGCTTCTCGGCGATCGCCAGCAGCTTGATGACGAAGCCGGCGTCCTTCGCCGCGGCGATGTCGGCGGCGGTGACGGAGCTGATGCCCTCGCAGTACACGTCGTCGAGGGAAAAGCGCGTGTGGAAGGACAGCGAGGCAAGGATCGCGGCTTTGGAGGCGGCGTCGTGGCCTTCGACGTCGGCGGTGGGGTCGGCCTCCGCATAGCCCAGGCGCTGGGCCTGGGCCAGGGCGTCGGCGAATTGCGCCCCGGTGGAATCCATCTGGTCCAGGATGAAGTTGGTGGTTCCGTTGACGATGCCGAGCACCCGGGTGATCCGGTCGCCGGAGAGGCTGTCACGGATGGGCCGCAGGATGGGGATCGCGCCGGCCACGGCGGCTTCGTAGGACCGCTGCACGCCCGCCTTGTCCGCCTCCTCGTGGAGGGTGGGCCCGTCCTTGGCAACGAGTGCCTTGTTGCCGGTGACCACACAGGCGCCGTTCCGCATGGCGGTCAGGATCAGGGTGCGGGCGGGTTCGATCCCGCCCATCAGCTCGATCACCAGGTCGGCGTCCTTGACGAGGGTCTCGGCGTCGGTGGTGAACAGTTCACGCGGCAGCTCGACCTCGCGGGGGGCGTCGATGTTGCGGACGGCGATGCCGGCCAGCTCCAGCCGGGCGCCGGCGCGGGACGCCAGCATGTCGGCGTCGTCCAGGAGAATCCGCGCAACCTGGGCCCCGACGTTGCCACAGCCCAGCAGGGCTACTTTCAGGGTTCGCAATTCGGTCATTCAGACTCCCATGTCGCGGTTGAGCAGATCTTCTTCGGTTTCCCCGCGGAC
>DATIUQ010000258.1:0-5856 GCA_035466775.1 Arthrobacter sp. | reverse complement strand
GTCCTGGCGCTGCCCGTGCTGCTGATGGTCCTGCACGGACCGATCGCCACCAACATCCTGAACATCTACACCTTCTCGGTCGCCACGCAGGCCCTCGACATCACCATCAGCCGCCGCAAGCTGAACCTGTTCGTCGGTGTGTTCTCGCTCGCCGCCGTGGTCTTCTTCATCTTCCAGGAGGACTTCGCCGCCGTTCTGGACGCGTGGCTGATCGGACTCGTGGCGTGGGTGGCTGCGTGGGGCGGCGTCATGCTGGTGCACTACTTCTGGATCGAGAAGCGCTGGCCCAGCAACCCGGCCCGGCTGTTCGACGCGGTCGGCACCAAGCGCCTGCCGGGCGTGAACCCCGCCGGCATCGCTTCGCTGCTCATAGGTATCTTCTCCACCTGGCTGTTTATGTACGGGCTGGTACCGGCAATGCAGGGCCCGGTGGCCGTCGCACTCGGCGGATGGGATCTGTCCTGGCTGGCCGGCGGCCTGTCCAGCGCCACGGCCTACGCCCTGATGGGGCCGCGTTTCCACCGGAAGTTCCTGCAGGTGCCAAGCGCCGGCGAGACCGTCCCGGTATCCGACGCCGGGACGGCCAACCTTCCCGCCGTGCTCGCGGCCCCTACCGGCCTCTGACCCGGAGAGCCCACAACATCATCAGCGCCTGACAGCCGGTGGCGGCCGCCGCCGCCACCGGCACGGAACTTAACGAGGAGCACCACCAGCATGGACAAGTCAGTATTTCTGGAGGACCTGGACGCCTTTGCCTACCGCGAAGCCCTGGCATCCGGGGAGGCGATCGTTCTCATTCCCGTCGGTTCCCTGGAACAGCACGGCCCGCACCTTCCGCTGGGAACGGACACCATCCTGTCCTCCCACTTCGCAGAGGGTGTGGCCCGGCGGCTGGGTGCCATGGTTGCCCAGCCGATCGCCTACGGGTACAAGTCGCAGCAGAAGTCCGGCGGCGGCAACCACCTCCCGGGTACGGTCAGCCTGGACGGCGCCACCCTCATCGGCGTGGCGCGCAACCTGGTCAAGTCCTTCCTCAACCAGGGCGTCCGGCACGTGGTCTTCATCAACGGCCACTTCGAGAACTACCAGTTCCTGTATGAGGGCATTGACCTGGCCTTGGAGGAGCTTGGGATTGAGCCCGGGGCACAGCAGAGCGTGTTGCTGCTGTCGTATTGGGACTTTGTCAGCCAGGACACGCTGGCACAGGTCTACCCCGATGGCTTCCCGGGCTGGGACATCGAGCACGGCGGGGTCCTGGAAACCTCACTCATGCTCCACCTCGAACCGGCCCGGGTTGCCATGGACCGCCTGGTCGACGGTCCTGCGGCCGTACTGCCGCGCTTTGACAGGCTCCCGGTGGTGCCGGAGCGGACACCGGCCACCGGCTGTCTGTCATCGGCCGCGGGTTCCAGCGCAGCCAAGGGCGGGCTGCTGTACGGGCAGGTGGTCGGAGATCTGGAAGTCGAGTTCGCAAGCGAACTGGTCCGGAAGCTCACGCCTGCAGCTGTTCCGGCGTAGGGCACGACGATCCACACGGCAACACGATTCACACAGTAAAGTCAGGTGCCGCGGGGAGACTTCCCCGCGGCGCCGTTCCTGTCACGGCGAACCCTCAAGAAACGCACCATATCCGGGGAACGCTCACCTTCACCCAGCTCGACTACGTCGCGAGGCTCTGGACACGCCGCAGGTTCGAGCCAAACCGCGACCACGCGCGCGAGGTGCTCGCTGACAGCTGGTACCACCTGCTCTGCGACGAAGGCTGATCAGCGCCAAGGCGCCTGAGTACAGGAAGTGTTCAGTACAGGAAAATAGGCAGCCAGTCGCGGTTGTGGGCGTGGACCAGCGCGAGGAACAAGACGAAGTCGAACGTCAGGTGCACCGTCACAACGTAGGTGAGGGACTTGGTCAGCTTGAACGTGTAGCCCTGCAGGAGCGCGAATGGGAAGGTCAGCAGAGGTCCCCACGACTGGTAGCCGATCTCCCACAGGAATGACGAAAAGACCACGGCCTGCAGGATGTTGGCCAGCCAGTCCGGAAAGTGTTGCCGCAGCAGGGTGAACGTGGTGCAGATAAAGAACAGCTCGTCCCAGATGCCAACAATGTTCACACCAAGAAAGAGCCGCCAAAAGATGGCCGGGTCGGAGGCGTCGGGCCAGTTTTGGTAGACCTCGGTGCTGATCAGGTACGCGGGCAGAATGAAGTATCCAAGCAGTACCACCCCGATCAGGTAGATCCTCGCGGCCAGCGGCCATTTGCGGCCGGTGTTCACCGGAAATTTGATGATCCGCTCGCTGTAGACGAACCGTGACACGAGCCACGGCACCAGCACGGCCAGGGCGAGGGCGCCTCCCATGAGGACCACGTGCTGGATGCTCAAGTCAGCGTTCAGCGGAACCATGCTGATGATGACAATTCCCGCCACGATCAGCGCGAGGTGCCGCATCAATTCGCGGTCGACGAACGCCGCCGTGACCAGGCCCATGGCAAGGACTCCGTAGCCAAAGTCCTTCTCGGCGCCGAAGAGCAGCACGCCGGACACCGAGACAAGCCCCGCCGGCACGAGCTTCCAGCTGCGCGCAGTGCGTTGACTTCCCGTCGAGATCGAGGTCACCTCACAAGCATGTCAGTGCCGTCCGTGGGGCGGAATGATTCAGGTCTGCGCTGGCGCCGACGGCCTGAGGGCGCCTGTTCCCACTGCCCGGCCGCGCTCCTGCCCAGTTACTTTATGGCGGCACGGCCCGACACCGGCGTGTCCCGGGGAAACGGCGGATTCCGGGGCTGCGGCGGCCGGTAACTGGGCAGGAGCGCCCTGCACTTCGTGTTTTACTTCCAGCGCTTCGGCCACTTCACGTTCATCAGGAGCATTCCGAGCAGGAGCGCGTCGACCGTGATGATTCCCGCCGTCAGGAACCCCCACCCGATCATGGCTTGCCCGCCGCCGGGCGGCCGGAACTGTGCGTGCCTACCAGAATGTGCATGGTGATCTCCTGACGTGGATCCCCCCAGTCACTCGATAGTCCCCCAAGTGTGCCACCGCGCCGCCTCGGGGGGAACCGCTGCACGCTCCGGCCCAAGCTTTTCCCAAGGCGTCGCGCAGTTGGCGCCAAATGGTGCAACCAGACCGCGCCGTAAGCAACTCGATGTCCACAGCCTGGCGGGTCGTCCACTGGGCGGCCGGGTGGGTGCCCAGTCTGGTCAATCCGGCCGACATGTGCTGTGCTGTTGCCCAGTCGGGGTATGGCGCGGGAAGCGCCGGGCAGTTGCGCGGCAACCTATTCGGCAGGACACAAGGCCTCAGGGGGCGAAGACGATGGCTTCCATGGATGGAACTGTGGTGCTGGTGACGGGTGCGGCGAGCGGCCTGGGCAAGGCTGTGGCAACCGGCCTTGCGCGCGAAGGCGCCTTGGTGGTGGCGGTGGGGCGCTCCGCGGCCCGGGCGGACGAGGCAATGCAGGGCATCCGTAGGCTCGTCCCTGACGCCCTGCTTGAGCCACTGGCCTGTGACCTCTCGGTCCAGTCCTCGATCCGTACGGCGGCAGCGGAGTTCCTGTCCCGTCATGACAGGCTTGACGTGCTCGTCAATGCAGCCGGCGTGTTTCGCAAGGAGCGCCACGTCACCCCGGACGGGCTCGAACTGACCTTCGCCACCAATGTGATGGCCTACTTCCTGCTGACCAACGTCCTGCTCGGTGCGCTAAAGAACGCCGCCGCGCCAGGAGGAAAGAGCGGAACTGCGGACCGGCCGGCCGCGGCGACGCGCACATCCCGCATCGTGAATATCGCGTCCAGATACGGCAATACCAAACTCAACTTCGACGACCTCCAGACTGCGAAGGGCAGGTACAGCTACCTTCGTTCGACGCCGCCCACCATGCTCGCCCGAGTTCTCCTCACCCAGGAGTTCGCCGAGCGTCTTCACGGCTCTGGCGTGGTGGCGAATGCCGTTCATCCGGGGCTGGTCAAGAACACGTCGTTGCTGCAAGACGTGGGGGGCCCCTTCCGCTGGGTCACGAACACGTTCGGTGCCCCGGCCGAAAAGGCGGTAGACACTGCCCTCTGGCTCGCCACGTCACAAGAAACAGCGGTGGTGTCCGGAAAGCTCTGGGCAAAACGCAAAGAGCTCCCGACACCCGGCATGGGATCGGATCCCGCTGCCCGCAAGCGCCTGTGGAACGCATGCTCGCACTTGGCCGGGCAGCCGTGAATGTGTCCTCGTCGATCGGCATGCAGTCGTGACCAGCCGTGCCGCGAGGTGATAACGGCTATGAGTAGAACGGCTCAGATCCACTTCGGTGCGGCCGGAACCGTGCCATTGGTGGCGCCGGGCCCGACGGCGGTGACACCGCCGGCGCCCCGGCCTGCGGCCCATTCGACGGCGGCCGCCAGCGGTCCGGAGACCACGGTCGGGGACGACGACGTCGTGTCCCCGAAGGTGAGGCCGCGGTCCGTTACCTTGACCACGAGGCCCGCATCGGTGCCGCGGGTCTGCCAAGCGCCGGTGATGTCCTTGAGGAGCCGTTCCAGCACGGGGACCGGGATGTCGGTGAAGGCGGCGCCGTTGGCCAGGTCCACGGCGTGCATCCAGACTTCGCGGCTGCGCATCCAGACCGTTTCGGTGGCGGGCACTTCGCGGCCCTGGATGGTCCGGACTTTGTGGTGCCAGGCGTCCTCGGGGAGGTCCCGCCATTCGACGTTCAGGTGCACGGCGGAGTGGTCGAACAGGTGCCGCAGCGCGATCGGGGACAGCGTGGCGCCGAAGTCGATCTCGTGGTCCCGGACGTCGGTCGAGGCGTACATCGGGGTTTCCACCCCGGTGGCCGCCCACTCGATGAGCCGGGCGATGGCCCGGGCGTTGTAGCCGATGTGCGCCGTGATGTGGCGGCGGGTCCAGCCCGGCAGCAACGAATCGCCGTCGAGCTCCGCGTCGGAGAGCTCGTTGAGCTTGCGGGCGAAGAACGCCGTGCCCCGGCGTGCCTGCAGCAGGGCCGCCAGCAGCTCCGGGTCCGTCGTCTGGTCATGGCGGGCAACCATCAGGCTTCCTTGACCACGCGGTTCTTCAGCTGTCCCAGGCCCTCGATGGTGGTGACCAGGATCTGGCCGTCCTGCAGGTAGCGCTTCGGGTCCTGGGCGTGGCCCACGCCGCCGGGGGTGCCGGTGGCGATGACGTCGCCCGGGTTCAGCGTGATGATGGTGGAAATGTAGGAGACCAGGAACTCGGGCGTGAAGACGACGTCGTTGGTGGGCGTCTGCTGCTGGATGTCGCCGTCGACCGCGGTGGTCATGAGGCCGCCATGGAACTCGTCCTTGGTGACCAGGGCCGGGCCGAACGGGGTGGACTTCTCCCAGGTCTTGCCCTGCAGCCACTGGACGGTGCGGAACTGGTAGTCGCGCATGGACACGTCGTTCAGCACGGCGTAGCCGGCGATGTGATCCGCGGCGTCGGCTTCACTAATCCGGCGGCCCTTCTTGCCGATCACGACGGCGAGTTCGGACTCCCAGTCGACCGTGTCGGATTCCTGCGGCAGGGCCAGATCGTCGTTCGGGCCGATCAGGGATTCCTGGTACTTGGCGAACAGGGTGGGGAACTCGGGGACTTCCCTGCCCATTTCCTTGATGTGGTTGCGGTAGTTGTGGCCCACGCAGATGATCTTGCCGGGGGAGGGGACGACGGCGTCGAGGTCTGCGCCCTCAAGGGGGTGCGTGGCGCCGTCGGCGTTCTGCGCGGTCGCTTCCCAGCCTTCTGAGCGGAGCAGCGCCCCGACGTCGGCGAAACCGTCAATCTCGGTCAGGGTGTCGCCGTCCTGGCGCACGGCCTGGGTGCCGGTTTCAGTGCGGAGGGTGAGGAGTCTCATT
>DATIUQ010000257.1:0-1632 GCA_035466775.1 Arthrobacter sp. | reverse complement strand
TCGGCGTCGAGCCGTCCGATCAGCAGCACTCCGGAACGTCCGAGGTTGCTCAGCGACAGCCGGCGGAACGCCACCCGCGAGGCAAGGGCCGACGCCGGCAGGTGGATGCTGCGGAGCAGCTCGCCGGGTGCCAGGGCGTTGCGCCCGTCCCCCGTGACGAAGTCCGCCACCGGGATGCCGCGGCTGGCCCCGCCCGGGCTGAGCACGGTGGCGACGCCGTCCAGTGCGGCGCACAGCGAGATCATGGGTCCGGCCGGCAGGGACGTGCAGAGGTTGCCGCCCACGGTGGACATGTTCCAGACCTTAAAGGACGCCACGAACGAATCGCAGCACGGCCGGATCAGCTCCACCGCGGGCCAGGCGGCCGCGTGCGTCCGGCCGGTCTCGCTGGCTGGGAGGGCGTAGAGCTCGGCGACCGTGCAGGTGGCCGCGAGCTCGATGCCGGACTCGGACACTGTGATGGCCGGCCAGCCCGTGGAGCCGAGGTCCAGGAGACGCCTGAGCGGTTCCGTGCCGAAGGCGTAGCTGCCGTAGGAAAACAGCACGGTGCCGCCGGCCAGCCAGGCGTCGCCGGGCTGCCAGTCGGCCGGATCCGCGGTGCGGACCACCGCCTCGATGGTATTCATGTCCATGGCATCTCCTGCAGATCGATGTGGACTTCCAGCCCGCCCCCGCAGGTGAGCCCGACGGCGAACGCGTTCCCGGCGGTGTAGCCGACGAACTCGCGGCGGGGGCCGCCGTCGGGCGTCAAATCCAACATTGCTGCACCCCCTAATTCCCCTGTGGCGATGGTCTGCACATTCTCGTTCCAAACGGGGGCCGGGGAAAGGACCGCCCCGGCCGGGTCCGCCGGAAATCCGCTGCGATTACGGATTTCCGCGCCCCGGATCCACGCTGCGTCCGTCCAACAGCGCAGCACCTGTCCGAAAGCGCAGCGCCCGTCCAAAACCGCAGCGGAATCAGTCAGTAGTCGAGCCGGGACCGGTGGGTCTTCCACGTGTTGAAGGGCTGCAGCACGGCCGGCGCCCCCGGACCGTCCAGCGCCAGCTTGCGCACGGGCATCACGGCAGCCGGCTGGCCCTTCTCGAAGTACTCGTAGAACACGGCGTCGTCGAATCCCACCGAAGCGGCGTCGTGCCGGTCGGCGGCAAAAACCACGCCCTCCACCCGGGCCCAGAGGGCGGAGGCCAGGCACATGGGGCACGGTTCGCAGCTGGTGTAGAGCGTGGCTCCCCTGAGCTCGAACCGGCCCAGTTCGGCGCAGGCCCGGCGGATGGCCGTGACCTCGGCGTGCGCCGTGGGATCGTTGGTGGCCGTGACGCGGTTGACGCCGTCGAACGCCTGTCCCTCCACGGTGACAACGACGGCGCCGAAGGGCCCGCCGCTGTTCATCACGTTGGCGGTGGCCAGCTCGATGGACCTGGCAAGATACAGCTGGGCCGTGGCGATGACGGTCATGATGCGACTCCCTCTGCTGTGGAAGCCGGAACCGTACCGGAAGGTGATGAGCCATCGGCGTCGGGTACCAGGCTTCAGCGTTTGCGGTGAAGTGGGTGTTGCGCCTGGTTGATAGCCTCCCGGCACCCGGGTGCCCGCCGTTGACACGAGCGAGACTAGCAGCGGAAAGCGGGC
>DATIUQ010000256.1:0-13558 GCA_035466775.1 Arthrobacter sp. | reverse complement strand
GTGATCGGGTCCGTGTCGACGAAGGCCGCCCCGATCGGCCCCAGCGCCACCACGGGAAGTCCGGCCGCCAGCAGTCCGGCCGGCTGCCACAGGGCAACGCCGGAAGCTGCGACGCCCGTTCCGCCGAGGATGAATGCGATCCGCATGATCACGCCGTAGCTGCCCAGCGAATATTCGCTGAGCATCCGCCAGGAGGGGTCGAATTCCGGTTCGAGTTTGTGCAGGGCGATAACAAGAAGAACGGCAGCCGCGACAGCACCCAGCGAGTAATAGGCGGCAAACGCCGCAAGGGACTGCGTCAACGCCGTCATGCCTTGATTATCGGCCCCCGAAGTTCCTTCGGGGAGACCCTTATCCCACGTGGATGCGCGGACGCAGGGCGGGATCCGGTTCGTGCTTGCGGATGATTTCCCGCACCACGGGCGGGGTATCGCCGCGCCCCAGCAGGAGATAACGCATCAGGTGGGCCAGGGGGTTGCCCTCGGACCACTCGAAATAGGAGTGCGGGATGACGCCGGTGGTGTCCCGCAATGCCAGCAAAACCGCGGCGATGGCGTTCGGGGCGGCGGGGCTTTCGACCCGAAGTACACGGTGGCCGTCGACTTCGACGCCGCGCACGTCAAGGGTCCCGGCGAAGTTGGACGGGTCGATGATGTCGATTTCGAGGAAGATGACGTCAGCTGTCCCGGGGACAGCGTTCTGGCCGCGCTGGTCGACTTCCTTCTCCGCGTATTCCTGGGCGTCTCCGTCCTGGCGGCGGTTGGCAATCAGGTTGAGTGCGCCGTCGTAGTCCAGCGAGTCGGCGATGAAGCGGCGGGCGGTGTCGTCGAACCTGATGACGTCCGCGCGCAGTTCCGTGGTTCTCGCGACGCGGGAGACCAGCGAGATCGCGATGATGCCCAGGATGAAGAACGCCGAGATGGCCAGTCCGTCGGGTTTCGCGATGACGTTTGCGGCCAGTGCGTAGAGCAGGATCAGTGAGAGCAGCGCGAAGGCCGAGCCGGCCCGGCGTTGGCCCCGGCGGAGGGCAGATATGGTGACGGCGATTGATCCGGAGACCATCATGGCCAGGATGCCGGTGGCGTAGGCGCCGGCCTGCGCATTGACGTCGGCGTTGAAGCCGATGGTGATCAGAATGCTGACGGCGGTGTAGACGAGGACCACGGGGCGGACGGCCCGGCCCCATTCCGGGGCCATGCCGTAGGAGGGAAGGTAGCGCGGGACGATGTTAATCAGTCCGGCCATGGCCGATGCGCCGGCAAACCACAGAATGAGGATGCTGCTGACGTCATAGACCGTTCCGAAGGTGTTTCCCAGTTGCTCGTGAGCCAGATACGCCAGGGCCCGTCCGCTGGCCTCGCCGCCGGCCTGGAACTCCTCGGCCGGTATCAGGACAGTGGTGACGAAGCTGCTTCCCATGAGATAGACGCTCATGATCACGGCGGCCGCAGTAAGCAGCCGGCGGGTGTTCCGTACCCGCGATGCCAGACGCTCCTGGGGTGTCGTGCCTTTGGCGGCCACCAGGGGCATCATGCTGACCCCGGTCTCGAATCCGGACAGGCCAAGGACCAGAAGCGGGAACGCGATCAAGGCCGGCCCCACGATGTCCCCGAGGTTACCCCGCAAAGCCAGGTCCCCGGTCCAGGCGGCCATGGCGGCGGGGTCGGCGATGACTTGGGCTATGCCGGCAACGATGACGACGGCATTCAGGGTCAGGAATATCGCCACCAGGGGGATGGCCACCACCACGGCTTCGCTGAAGCCGAGCAGGAACACGCCGCCCAGTATAAGAAGCAGCACCACCGTGATGGGTACGGCCTGCCCGTGCAGGAATTCGGGGAGATACGGGTTCTCCAGCATGTGCACCGTGGCGTCAGCCGAGGAGAGCGTGATGGTGATGATCCAGGACGTGGCGACAAATCCGAGAAGGATCAGCACAAAGACCTTTCCCCGCCAGAAGGGCAGGAGGGTCTCAAGCATCGCCACCGACCCCTGCCCGTGGGGGCTCTCCTTGGCAACCCTCCGGTACATCGGCAGCACGCCCAGCAGGGTGAGGGCGACAATCAGGAGGGTTGCCAGCGGAGACAAGGCGCCAGCCGCGAGGGCCGCGATCGCCGGCAGGTAGGACAGCGTGGAGAAATAGTCGACTCCGGTAAGGCACATGACCTTCCACCAGGCCTGCGGCTTGGTATGGTCTTCCGGGCTCTCGGGTCCGATCACCGGCTGAACGCGGTGTTTCAGCAACCACCGCACCAGAACGCTGCCGGTGTCGGTCGCCGGCTGTGGCCGTCGTACCTCTGCCGGAATGGTTTGATGGCCTGTACCGCTCATCCGCGTCTCCTCTTGACTCAGCGGGCGCAGCGTTATGCAAATGGCCGACACCTCGGCAATTCACCCTATTCCCGGGATGACCCGGCAAGGCCTGATCCTGCGGTTTCTTAACACTTTCCTAACGCCGACGGATTGCGCCCTGCGCGCCCCCGCGGCCGGGCGTGACACCACTAAGCCTTGACGTGACACCACCGTGGTGTCACTATGGTGGCATGGAACTCGGACAGTACGTCAGCGACCTGCAACGCCAGCTAGTGGATGCCGCGGAGAACGGCTCGGAGGACACCCGTGCCGCCGCCGAGCGGCTCGCCGCCGGGCTGGATGCCGCCACGCGGCTCGTGTTGCTCGACGTCCTGTCGGCGGCGGCCGGCGAGATCACCCGGGACCTCGCGCCCGGCTCGGTGGACCTGCGGCTGCGCGGACGCGACGTCGAGTTCGTCGTGACCCAGCCGAACACCGAGCCCGACAACGACGACCGTCCCGCCGCATCCCTCGACCTCGACGACGCGAGCACCTCCCGCACCACGCTCCGCCTGCCCGACGCCCTCAAGGCGCGGGTGGACGAGGCGGCCGCGGCAGACGGACTGTCCGTCAATACCTGGCTGGTCCGGGCCGTTGCCACCGCCCTCCAGCCCAAGCAGCGGCGATCCGCGCAGCGCACCCTGCGCACCGGCGACAACTTCGCGGGGTGGGCGCGCTAACCCGCCCGCCCCGCCCACAACCAAACACACCCACCAACCACAAATCCCGCCGCCCGCGGGGCCGGACAAGCACACCCACAGAAAGGCAGACTTCGGCATGCACACCTTCAATACCCCCGCCCCCATCGACCTCGCCATCAACCTGCAGGTCGGCGCGATCGACGTCTTCGCCGGTGACCGCGCCGACACGGTCGTGACCGTCTCGCCCACCAATCCTGCAAAGGCCGTGGACCGCCGGGGCGCGGAGGAGACCACGGTCGACTTCGACGGCCAGCGGGTCACCATCAAGGGCCCGCGGCCCCGGCTCAGCTGGATCGGCCCCACCGAGTCGGTCGACGTCAAGGTCGAGCTGCCGGCCGGGTCGCGGTTCACCGCCGAAATAGCGGTGGGCGGCGTGCGCGCCGTCGGACGCCTCGGCGCGACCCGCATCAAAAGCTCGATGGGCCGCGTGGATCTGGACACCACCGGCGACCTGTGGCTGCGCGTCGCGCACGGCAACGCGACCGTCGGTACCGCCGAGGGCGGAACCGAGATCACGGCCGACCACGGTCAGATCCGGATCGGCACGGTCACCGGCGACGCGCTCCTCAAGGCCTCGCACGGCAGCATCCTGATCGGGGAATCCGGCGGCGACCTCGACGCGAAGCTCTCCTACGGCGACCTTGAGATCACCAAGGCGCTCGCCTCCGTTGCGGCGAAGACCGCGTACGGCAGCATCCACCTCGGAGAGGTCTCGAGCGGCTCCATCCAGGTGGAGAGCGGCTTCGGCCAGGTCACCATCGGCGTGCGGCCCGGCGTTCCCGCCTGGCTCGACCTGTCCTCGAAGGACGGGCACGTGCGCAACGAGCTCGACGGCGACCACGCTCCCGGCCCGTCCGAACAGGCCGTCGCGGTGCGCGCCCGCACCCGGGCCAGCGACATCAGCATCCAGCGCGCCCGGTGACTCCGGGCATCCAGCAGAGGGGAACGAACCACATGAACACGCCAGCGATCCAAGTCCGCGGGCTGCGGAAGTCCTACGGCAAGAAAGTCGTGCTCGACGACGTCCACCTCACCGTGGGCGCCGGCACCGTCACCGCGCTGCTCGGCCCGAACGGCGCCGGAAAGACGACCGCCGTGCACATCCTGGCCACGCTTGTCCGGCCCGACGCCGGCACAGCGCTCGTGAACGGCTGCGACGTCGTCCGCGATCCGGGCGGCGTGCGCGCCGCGATCGGACTCACCGGCCAGTTCTCCGCGGTGGACAACCTCCTCACCGGCGAGGAGAACCTCCTGCTGATGGCCCGGCTGCGGCACCTTGGGGCGGACCGCTCGAAGTCGCGTGTGGCCGAGCTGCTGGACCAGTTCGACCTCAGCGACGCCGCCCGCAAGCCGCTCGCGACGTACTCGGGCGGGATGCGGCGCCGCCTCGACCTGGCGATGACCCTCGTCTCGGCGCCCAGCGTCATCTTCCTCGACGAGCCCACCACGGGCCTGGACCCGCGCAGCCGGCACACCATGTGGGAGATCGTGCGGAGCCTCGTCGCGGACGGCACCACCGTGCTGCTCACCACCCAGTACCTCGACGAGGCGGACGAACTCGCGGACCGCATCGCGGTGCTCGACGGCGGCCGCATCGTCGCCGAGGGAACGCCGGACGAGCTCAAGCGCCTGGTGCCCGGAGGCCACATCAGGCTCCGGTTCGCGGATGCCGCGGCGCTGGACGCCGCCTCCCGGCTGCTCGACGAGTCGGCCCGCGACGACGCCGGACTCTCGCTCACCGTCCCGAGCGAAGGCGGGGTGGGCGCGCTGCGCACCGTCCTGGACCGCCTCGACACGGCCAGCCTCGAAGTGGACGACCTCAGCATCCACACCCCGGACCTCGACGACGTGTTCTTCGCGCTCACCGGCCGGGCCGACACGAAGGGAACCGCGTCATGACCACCATCACCGCCCGGCGCCAGACGACCCCGGGCACCGGCCGACAATCGCACGTCATCGCCGACGCGGTCACGATGCTGCGCCGCAACCTGCTGCACATGGTGCGCTACCCGGGCCTGTCAGTGTTCACCATCGTGGGCCCGGTGGTGCTCCTGCTGTTCTTCGTGTTCGTGTTCGGCGGCACGCTCGGGGCCGGCCTGCCCGGTGCGGATCCGGCCGGCGGGCGTGAGGCGTACGTCGCGTACGTGATGCCGGGCATCCTGCTGCTGACCATCGCCGGCAGCGCCGGCGGCACCTCGACCACGGTCGCGATGGACATGGCCGAGGGCATCACGGCGCGGTTCCGCACCATGGCCATCTCGCGGGCGGCGGTGCTCGCCGGGCACGTGCTCGGCAACACCATCCAGGCGATCATCGCCGTCGTGCTGGTGCTCGGCGTCGGCCTGTTGATCGGCTTCCGCCCGACGGCCGGACCGGTCGAGTGGAGTGCGGCCGCCGGTCTGCTGGTGCTCATCGCCTTCGCGATCAGCTGGCTGGGGGTGGCCATGGGCATGCAGGCGAGGTCGGTCGAAACAGCGAGCAACCTGCCCCTCCTGCTGACGTTCCTGCCCTTCCTCAGCAGCGGGTTCGTGCCCACCGAGTCGATGCCGGAGTGGATGCAGTGGTTCGCGCAGTACCAGCCGTTCACGCCGTTCATCGAGGCCATCCGCGGCCTGCTGCTGGGCACCCCGCTCGGCTGGAGCCCGGTGCTGGCGGTCGGATGGTGCGTGGTGATCGCGGCCGCCGGGTACGCCTGGTCCATGGCGCTCTACGAGCGGAAATCGGTGCGCTGAGCACGTTGCCATAGGCTGTCCACAGCGCCGGGCCGGTGGCTCAACACGTGAATGACCGGAAGGAAGCCATGTCCCAGACGACAGTCGCCGAGCTGATGGCCGAGCTGGCCGCCCTCGAGGACGCGAAGATGCGCGCCGTCAACGAGAGGCACGGCGATGACCATGGCGTGAATCTCTCCAAGCTGCGCGCCATCGCCAAACGCCTGAAGAGCCAGCAGGACCTCGCCCGAATGCTCTGGGCGACGGATGACACGCCCGCACGGCTCCTCGCGCTGCTGATCTGCCGGCCCAAGGCGTTCGAACGCGACGAGCTGGACGCCATGCTGCGCCAGTCACGGGCGCCCAAGGTGCACGACTGGCTGGTGAACTATGTGGTCAAGAAGAGCCCGCACGCCGAGGACCTGCGCACGGCCTGGACCGCGGATCCCGACCCCGCGGTGGCCAGCGCCGGATGGGCACTGACCAGCGAACGGGTGGTGAAGCAGCCCCAGGGTCTTGACCTTCCGGGACTGCTCGACACCATCGAGGCGCAGATGAAGAACGCACCGGACCGCCTGCAGTGGGCGATGAACACCTGCCTGGCCCAGATCGGGATCCAGCACCCCGGGCACCGCGCCCGGGCGATGGACATCGGCGAACGGCTCCAGGTCCTCAAGGACTACCCCACGCCGCCGAACTGCACCTCCCCGTTCGCGCCGGCCTGGATCAGCGAGATGGTGCGACGGCAGGGCGCCGCGGGCTGACGCAGGCCCGAAGTGAACGCGGACGAGCAGGGTCTTCGTATGCACTGCAAGGCAAAGGGTTGACAGCTGCAAAACGTTTTGGATACTGTGATCAACACAACAAGCAAAACGTTTTGCAAAGGACAGTCAATGGCGACAAAGATCGGCATCCGGGAAGTGGCGAAGGCCGCGGGGGTTTCCGTAACTACGGTTTCCCACGCCCTCAATGACGCCACCAGTTCCCGCGTCAATCCCCAAACCCAGCAGCATGTGCGGGATGTGGCCAAGGACCTTGGCTACGCACCCAACCGGCTCGCCAGCGGGCTGCGCAAACAGCGCTCGCAGATCCTGGGCCTCGTCAGCGATGAAATCACCACCACGCCATTCGCAGGGGCCATGATCAGGGGTGCACAGGATGCCGCCTATGAGCGAGGTTACGTACTCATGGTGGTCAACTCGGGCCTCGACCTGGAACTCGAGAACCGCGAAATCCGCACACTCCAGCAACACCAGGTGGACGGGATCGTCTACGCGAGGATGTACCACCAGGGAGTCAGCCTTCCGGAGGAGCTGGGCACGCTGCCCACGGTCCTCCTCGACGCCGTCACGGCAGACCCGTCCATCTCGTCCGTGGTCCCGGACGAAGTGGCGGCAGCGGAAACGGCAGTGGAAGCCCTCGTCAAGGCCGGCCATACCAGAATCGGAATGCTCGGCAACGGGGACGATATCCCGGCAACCCACGGCCGGCTGCAGGGCTTCCGAAACGCGCTGGACCGCCACGGCATCGAGTTCAACCCGGAAATGGTGACCGCGGGGGTGGCCGACACTCCCGGCGGGCGGGAATCCGCACTGGAACTGTTGCAGCGCCCGGAGCGGCCGACCGGACTGTTTTGTTTCAGCGACCGGGTGGCCATGGGTGCCTACCAGGCTGCTGCCGCCCTGGGGCTCCGCATTCCCGAGGACCTCTCCATCGTCGGAACGGACAACCTCGAACTGATCGCCGCGGCGCTCTGGCCCGGACTCACCACCGTGGCGCTTCCGCACTATGAGATGGGACGCTGGGCGGTCACCCGGCTCCTCGACGATATCGAAGGCCCTGCGACGGAAGCCGTCCAGGAGATGTTTTCCTGCCCGCTCATCGAGAGAGGGTCCGTCGGCCCGCCGCCGGACTAGGCACCCTCAGCCAGACCACACTCCAACACCAGCACAGACCCATCCCGGACCCCGCAAAAAGGGACGCAGCCGTTGCACCGGCCGCGCCCCCAAAGGACCCGGGCTGATCATCCGCGTACAAAACAAGCAGAAAGACTCACTCATGAACAAGCGATTCACCCGGATCCTGGCCACCAGCATAACGGCGGCCGCCCTGGTCGGCAGCCTCGGCGCCTGCGGCAAGGGCAGCGCCTCGGCCACGTCCGAAGGCTCCAACGAGATCACCATGTGGACCCACAACGCCGGGAACCCGGAGGAGTTGGCTGCGATCCAGGGCATCGTTGACTCCTACAACAAGAGCAGCGATGCCAAGGCCAAAATCAAGGTTCAGGCATTTCCGCAGGACTCCTACAACGACTCAGTGGTGTCTGCGGCCGCCGCCGGCAAACTTCCCTGCATCGTCGACATCGACGGCCCAAACGTCCCTAACTGGGCGTGGGCCAAGTATTTGACCCCGCTCAAGCTCTCGACCGATCTTTCGGCGCACCTGCCCAGCACCGTGGCCACGTGGGAGGGCGAAACCTACGCTGTCGGTTACTACGACGTCGCGCTGGCCATGCTTGCACGGGCGTCGGACCTTAAAGCGGCCGGGGTGCGCGTTGCAACAATCGAGCAGCCCTGGACCAAAGATGAGTTCCAGGACGCGCTGACCAAGCTCAAAGCCCTGGGCAAGTGGGAATACCCGCTGGACATGGGGACCGCCGGCAGCGGCGAATGGCTGCCGTACGGCTACTCGCCGTTCCTGCAGTCCTTCGGCGCCGACCTCATCAACCGCGACGGCTTCCAGACGGCGGATGGCGTCCTCAACGGGGACAAAGCCGTGGAGTGGGCCAAGTGGTTCCGCGGACTGGCGGACCAGGGGTTCATGGCCACTAAGAGCGGCAAGGACACCACCCAGGACTTCCTGAACAACAAGAGCGGCGTGCTGTACACCGGCTCATGGGCCGCGGACAAAGCCCGCGCCGCACTCGGCGACGACCTGGTGGTCATGCCCACCGTGGACCTCGGCAACGGACCCAAGATCGGCGGCGCCTCCTGGCAGTGGGGCGTCACCGAGGGCTGCGCGAACACCGACGCCGCCATGGACTACCTCTCCTACTCGCTGAAGCCGGAAAACCTGGCCGCCGTCGCAAAGGCCACAGGCACCATCCCCGCGACGGATGAGGCCGCAGCGCTGCTCCCCGCATTCGCGGAGGGCGGTGCCAACCGGATTTTCATGGACTTCTCCCGAAACTACGCCGTGATGCGCCCGGAGACCCCGGCCTACCCCTTCATCGCCACCGAATACGGCAAGGCCGTCCAGGACGTCCTCGCAGGAGCCGACCCCCAGGCAGCCCTGGACAAGGCAGTCAAGGCCATTGACGCCAATATCAAGTCCAACGGCGGCTACAAGAACTAGCAGCCCTCCGGAGGACGACGACGGCGGGTCAGTTCCGCCGTCGTCGTCCACCCGGTGCTGCAGGTCAACGGAGAATCCCATGACAACCAGCCAACTTCCCACCCGTCCCCGCCCCGCCGCCGCAACGGCGCCAGCGCCATTGCCGTTCGCGCCGCGCCACCGCCGGGCAGGCTTCCTGCGCGAACAGATCAGCGGCTGGGGCATGATCGCCCCCGCCGCGGTGCTGCTGCTGCTCTTTGTGTTCCTCCCGGCCATCCTGGGCTTCGGCTTGGCTTTCACCAACGCAAGGCTGATCTCGCCAAGACCGGTGGAGTTCGTCGGCACGGACAACTTCGCCCGGCTGTTCGCGGACCCGACGTTCTGGCGGGCACTCCTGAACGTCACATACTTCGCCGTGGTGGTGGTCCCCGTGCAGTCAGCCTTGGCCCTGGCCATGGCGCTGCTGATCAACAAGAAGTTCCGCGGCGTGAACTTCTTCCGGACCGTCTACTTCCTGCCCGTGGTCACGTCCATGGTGGTGGTCTCCCTGCTGTGGCTGTTCATGTACCGCAAGGACGGTCTGATCAATGAGCTGCTGTCCACCTTCAGCTTCGGCCTCATCCAGGGCGCCGACTGGCTCAATGACCCCGCCACGGCGATGCCCGCCATCATCGCGCTGTCCATCTGGCAGGCCGCCGGATTCCACATGATCATCTGGCTCGCCGGCCTGCAGAGCATTTCCGGTGAACTGTACGAGGCGGCCCAGCTCGACGGCGCCAGCCGCTGGCACCAGTTCCGGTATGTCACCTGGCCCGGCCTGAAGCACACCCGCAGCCTGGTCCTGGTGACCATCACCATCCAGGCTCTCGGCCTCTTCGACCAGGTCAGCGTCATGACCCAGGGCGGCCCGCTCGACTCCACCACGACCATCATCTACGAGGCCGTCCGCTCCGGCTTCAAACAACAGGAAACCTCCTACGCGTCCGCGATCTCCCTGGTTTTCTTCGTCCTCGTGCTGCTCATCTCAGCAGTGCAGCGCTACCTGACCCGAGAGAAGGACTGACGTGAAAAATTCCCTTCGACTCAACACGCTCAATAGTGCAGGGACCATGCTGGTGCGGATCCTGTTCGCCGCCGTCGCCGCGTTCCCGATCGTTTTTATGCTGGTGTCCTCGCTCAAACCGGACACCCAGATCTTCGGGGACATGTCCTCCGTGGCGGCCTTCCTGCCGGTGGGCAACATATCGTTCGACAACTACGCGGCGGTGTTTGACCGGGTCCCGGCAGCCCGCTTCCTGGTCAACTCCATTGGCATCTCCGCCGTCACCGTGGTGCTGGGCATCTTCATCAACAGCCTCTGCGCGTTCGCCCTGTCCCGCATGGAGGTGCGCGGCAAGCGGGTAGTGTTCACGGTCATCCTGGCCACGCTGATCGTCCCGTTCCAGACGCTTGCCCTGCCGCTCGTCTGGTGGGTCAACCAGCTGCCGTACTTTGAACTCAACGGCTTCAGCCTGGAGATCTCCAAGGGCTGGCTGGACACCTACCAGGTCCAGATCATTCCGTTCATCGCCAACGCATTCTCCATTTATCTGTACCACCAGTACTTCGAATCCATCCCGAAGGAACTGGACGAAGCCGCCCGGATCGATGGTGCGGGCTGGTTCAAGATCTACCGCCAGGTGGTCATGCCGCTGGCCGGCCCGGCCACCGCAACGGTCGCGATCCTGACGTTCCTGCCGGCTTGGAACTCCTACCTGTGGCCGCTCATGGTGGTCCAGTCCGAGGAACTCCGCCCGGTCATGATCGGCATCCAGTACTTCTTCCAGCTCAACGTCTCCTGGGGCGAGGTGATGGCCTACGCGTCCCTCATCACGGTTCCCGTGGTGGTCCTCTTCATCGCCTTCCAGCGCTCCTTTATCAACAGCATCGCGTCCAGCGGCGTCAAGGGCTAACGACCCGCCGCTCCGGCCTCCCGTGAAAGCAGACAGCAATCCTATGACAACCACCACCGCGCTCGGCTGCCAGTACCGGCCGCAGCACCACTACACCGCGGACCGCAACTGGCTGAACGATCCCAATGGACTGATTTACGCCAACGGCACCTACCACCTCTTCTACCAGCACAACCCGTCCGGGACCGTGTGGGGCAACATGTCCTGGGGGCACGCCACCTCCGCGGACCTGCTGCACTGGGACGAACAGCCCGTGGCCCTTGACTGCGACGAGTACGAAGCGATTTTCTCCGGCTCCGCTGTGCTGGACGCGCACAACACGAGCGGCTTCGGCACGCCGGGCAACCCGCCGCTGGTGGCCATCTACACCAGCGCCTATTCGCCTGCCTCCCCCCTGTACGGCCGGCAGGCGCAGTCCCTCGCCTACAGCACCGACGACGGCGTCACCTGGACGAAATACGCCGGGAACCCCGTGGTGGACCGCGGTTCCGCCGACTTCCGTGACCCCAAAGTCTTCTGGTACGACGGCGAGGCCGGCAGTTACTGGGTGATGGCCGCCGTGGAAGCGACGGACCGGGAGGTTGTCCTCTACAAGTCCGCCGATCTCAAGGCCTGGGAGTACCTGAGCACCTTCGGCCCGGCCAACGCCACCGGGGGAGTGTGGGAGTGCCCGGACCTGTTTGAGTTGCCGGTGGACGGCGATGCGGGGAACACCAAGTGGGTGCTGGTGGTGAACCTGAGCCCCGGCGGCATCGCCGGCGGCTCCGGCGGCCAGTACTTCGTGGGAACGTTCGACGGCGTCGCGTTCGCTTCCGAGACCACGGTCACCGAGGGACTCCAGCAGGATGACAGCCGCATGGCCGAGTACGGCTGGCTGGACTGGGGACGGGACTACTACGCGGCCGTCTCCTTCAGCAACGCCCCGGATGGGCGCCGGCTGATGATCGGCTGGATGAACAACTGGCAATACGGCGCAGACACACCCACCAGCGGCTGGCGCAGTGCGATGTCGTTGGTGCGCGAAGTCCGGCTGGCCACCAGGGGTGGCCGCGTGGTGCTGATGCAGACGGCCGTGGATTCCTTCGACAACTGGGGAGCCATCATCTACAGCGAGGCTGGCCGGTCTCTTTCTGCGGGGACGCGCTGGTTCCCCGCAGAAGCTTCTGGCGATGTGCTGCGGATCGACGCCGAATTCGAGCCCGGCACCGCAGGGGAAGTCGGCCTGTTGCTTCGGGCAGGAGGCGCCGAACAGACGGTTCTTGCTTACGATTCGGGCACGGGTGTGCTGAGCCTGAACCGGACTGCCTCTGGCAACTCGGACTTCCACGAGGCGTTCGCGTCGGTGGAGCGCGTAGCCGTTCCACTGGAGGACGGCAAACTGCGGCTGCGGATCTTCCTGGACCGCTGTTCGGTGGAAGTTTTCGCCCAGGACGGTTTGGCCACTATCACGGACCAGATCTTTCCCGGTGAAACAAGCACCTCACTGGCTGTCTTCGCCGATGCGGGCCGCGCCACGCTGGTGAGCCTCGACGTCGTCGGCTAATTGAAACGCCCGGCTGGGCCAGGGGCCGTCTATTCCGGGGCGGGGGGCCGGTTTCAGAAACGTTCAGTGGTTCGGGGACTCAGCCGTGACCTGCACAATGACGTTCCCCCTCTTACGCCCGGTATCCACAAAGCGGTGGGCCTGCACGATCTCGGCGAGGGGGTACGTCCGGTCGATGACGGCACGGTAGTGGCCGTCCTCCGCGAGGCGGACGAGGGCTACCATGTCGTCCGCGGTGTAGTTGAGCTTGAGGTCGCCGGCGGTGACCAGCTTTCCGCTTCGGCGGCTGTTGCCTGGTGCCTGCAGCATCCCCTTGAGATCGGCGATGACCAGAAGCAGTGCCCCGCCCGGGTTCAGGCTGCCGGCGACCCGGCTGAACGGGGCATTGCCCACGCAGTCCATGATCACGTCGTAGGTCTTGCCTCCGGCCGTGAAGTCCTCGGCGGTGTAGTCGATCACGTGGTCTGCGCCGAGGGAGCTCACCAGCCCGCTGTTTCCGCCGCTGCAGACGGCGGTGACCGTGGCGCCGAGGTGTTTGGCGAGCTGCACCGCTGCCGCGCCCACCGCACCGGAGGCCCCGTTAATAAGCACAGTGTCGCCGGGTTCGACGTCGGCCAGGGCCAGGAAGCGCTGGGCCGGAAGCCCGCCGAAAACAAGCGTGACGGCCTCCGCGAATCTCATGGTGCGCGGTTTGGCGGTGAGGGGTCCGTCCTGCCGGACCGTCACGTACTCCGCGTGGCCGCCGAACTTGGCCCCGAGCATGGCCACCACTTCGTCTCCGACCTTGAACTTGCTGACGTCCGAACCGGTGGCCTCGACCACGCCGGCCACATCCATCCCGAGAATCCTGCGCCGTGGCCTGAAGACGCCGAGCGCCAGGGCGGTGAGGACCTGCAGCCCGGCCGGGACGGTGCGGCTGCGCGCCCGGTGGTCGGCCGCGCTGAGCGTGCTGGCGTGCACCCTGAT
>DATIUQ010000255.1:0-2865 GCA_035466775.1 Arthrobacter sp. | reverse complement strand
GGCGTCCATGAGGACGTCGACGGCGATCTGCTCGCCGGGCGGCAGCAGCGAATCGAAGGCCACCTGCACATACATGTCAGTCTGGTCCGTTGTGGCCCCGCGTGGATCGACGGAGTGCGGCCCGGGAACGTGCGAACCGGGAGCGTGTGGCCCGGGAGCGTGCGGCCCGGGTTCGGGGTGGGCCGAGAGGACGACGCCGTGGCCGATGAGTCCGCGGCCGCGGTCGCCCTGCAGGAGCAGCCAGACGTCCGTTCCCGCGGCGATGTTCCGGTGGCGGCCCACGCTCCAACGTTCCAGATGCAGTCCGGTCGCGGCGACGCGTTCGACGGCGGCCGGGTAGTTCCAGCGGTTCCAGCGGTCCGGGTTCCAGCCCAGGATGATGGCGGTCATCTGGCCATTCTCGCAGGCGCGGACCGCAGTAAAATTGATAGCAGAGGTGTTGGACATGACCGGGTCCCTTGTGGTTCTGCTGATCATCCTGGCGGCGGTTTCCCTGCTCGCCATCATTGGCACGGTGGTGCTGGTGATCCGCGACGGCCGCGGCCACATTCCGATCGAAAAATCGGACCGCCCCTGGACCGCGGGGAACCTGCCGAGTGTCCCGTATTCCCAGGTCCGCGTCCAGGTTTTCGCCCCCTGAGTGGGGGCGATTGGACGCAAACGGCCGCCAAGCGAGGAGGCTTAGCGGCCGTTTGTGGCGAACGGATGATGTGTCAGCGGGCAGGCAGGACACTCACAGGCAGGGCACTCACAGGCAGGGCCCCCGCCGGCGCAGCCCCCGCCGGCTCGGCCGCAACCACGGGATGGTCGCGGCCCAGGTTCCCGAGCGCCGAGGCGCCCTGCGGCGACCCCAGCTCCTCGAAGAACTCCACGTTCGCCCGGACGTAGTCGGCCCACTCCTCCGGAACATCGTCCGAGTAGTAGATGGCCTCCACCGGGCAGACCGGATCGCAGGCGCCGCAGTCCACACACTCGGACGGGTGGATGTAGAGCGCACGCTCGCCCTCGTAGATGCAGTCCACCGGGCATTCGTCGATGCAGGCCTTGTCCTTCACATCCACGCAGGGCTGCGCGATCACGTACGTCACGGCGCGCTACACACCCGTGTAGACGGTCTTGCCCCAGGTGAAGAAGTCCAGGGCGGACTTCCCCTGCTCCCGGAACGTGTTGGTGGAGGAGTCCTTCACGCCGCCGAACGGGACGTTGAGGTCGAGCCCTGCCGTCGGACGGTTGACCTTGATGACGCCGGCCTGGGCGCGCGCCGCGAAGTCCGTGGACAACGCCAGCGAGTCGGTGCAGATGCCGGCGGTGAGGCCGTAGCGGGAATCGTTGATCGCGGCCAGGCCCGTCTCGTAGTCGGGAACCTCCAGCACGGCCACCACCGGCCCGAAGATCTCCTCGGTCACGGCGGCGTCGTTGAACGGCAGTTCGGTGAGCACGGCGGCCGGGAAAAGCAGCGGCCCGGCGGGGTCGCCGTCGTGCGCGCCGGCCAGGAGGACAGCGCCGCGTTCGACGGCGGAGCGCACCGCGGCCTGGTTCTGCTCGAACTGCTGCCGGCTGACCACGGCCCCCATGGCGGAGTCCATGCCGTCGCCGGGGGTGTAGGCGGCGGCTTCCTCGGTGAGCGCTTCAAGGAACGCGGCCCGGATGCCGGGGGTGACGTAGACGCGGGAGGTCGCGGTGCAGGCCTGGCCGGTGAGCCCGAACGCGCCGGCGGCGACCACCTTGGCGGCCTTGCGGGGATCGGCGTCGTCCAGCACCAGCACGCCGTTCTTGCCGCCCATCTCCAGCTGCACCCGGGCGCGGCGGGCGTTCAGGATCTCCTGCAGGCCCAGGCCCACCGCCGTCGAGCCGGTGAACGACAGCCCGGCGATGCGCGGGTCGCGGGCCAGGGCGTCGCCCACCACGCGGCCCTTGCCGTGCACCACGTTGAACACGCCGGCCGGCAGCCCGGCGTCCTGCAGGGCCCGGGCGAGGTGCGTGGCGGAGAGCGGGGTGAGCTCGGCCGGCTTGATCACGACGGCGTTGCCGCTGATCAGCGCCGGGGCGGACTTCCACGCCGGGATCGCGATGGGGAAGTTCCACGGCGTGATGAGGCCGACGACGCCGAGCGCCTCGCGGCGGGTGGTGATGGTGGTGTCCGGCAGGCCGCTGGGCAGGACCTCGCCGGTGGCGGCCCAGCCGAGGGAGCCGAAGAAGCGCAGCACGTCGGACGCGCGCTTGACCTCGCCCTTGGCTTCGGCGAGGGTCTTGCCTTCCTCCCGGACCAGGTCCTCGGCGATGGCGGTCTGGCGGTCCAGGAGCAGGTTGCCGGCGGCCATCAGGATGGCGCCGCGGGAGGGGGCGGGCAGCGCGGCCCAGGCCGGCTGGGCGGCGGCGGCCGCGGTGACGGCGGCGTCGACGTCGGCGGCGGTGCCGCTGGGGGAGAGGGCGGCGAGCTCGCCGGGCCGGGCCGGGTTCATCCGCTCGGTGCCCGCCTCGCCGAGCCATTCGCCGTTGATGAGGTGCCGCGCGGTAATGAGCGCACGGTCGGTGGCGGTGGTGTGGTCTGTTGCCGTGGAAGTCATGGGGTTCCTTCGGGTCGTCGGGAAAAGGGAGGGTCTAGAGGCTGCGGATCAGGCCGCCGTCGCACCTGAGCGCGACGCCGGTGATGTACGACGCCGGGGCGCTGCAGAGGAACGCCGCGGCTGCGCCGAATTCCTCGGGTTCGCCGTAGCGGCGGGCGGGGATGGTCTTGCGGGACTCGAGCTGGATTTCCTCGACCGTGGTGCCGCGCCGTTTGGCGGCGGCCTGGTCGAGTTCGGCCACACGGTCGGTGGCGATCCGGCCGGGGAGGAGCATGTTCACCGTGACGGCGTCCAGCGC
>DATIUQ010000254.1:0-3517 GCA_035466775.1 Arthrobacter sp. | reverse complement strand
ACCCCGCAGGAGACGGCGCCGAAGAGTTCCGGGTACTGGGTGAGCATGTTCCCCACCAGCAGGCCGCCGTTGGATCCGCCCACGCAGCCGAGCCGCGCCCGCGACGTCACGCCGCGCGAGATCAGGTCCGCCGCCACCGCGGCGAAGTCCTCGTAGGCCCGGTGCCGCTTCTCCTGCAGGGCCGCGCGGTGCCACGCCGGGCCGTACTCGCCGCCGCCGCGGATGTTGGCCACCACGTAGACGCCGCCGCGGGTGTGCGGGGCGTCCCCCTCGTGCCCGGCGGATTCCTCGGTGCGGCGTTCCAGCCACGCCCGGCCGATCGCGCCGCTGTACGCGGGGGTCCGGGAGATTTCGAAGCCGCCGTAGCCGGAGAGCTGCGTGGGGTTCTGGCCGTCCAGGACCAGATCCTTGGACGCCACCTGGAAGTACGGCACACGGGTGCCGTCCTTGGACACGGCAAAGTGCTGCTGGACCTCGTAGGCCTCTTCGTTGAAGAACGACGGCGACGTCCGGACCACCTCGTGCGTGCTGTCCACGCCGCCGGGGGCGGCCCGCCTCAGGGTGCCGCGGGTCAATGTGCTGGGCGTGGTGAAGCCGGTGGCCACGAGCCAGAAGTCGTTCCCGGCTCCCGGAGCCTCGGCCTCGGCCACCGTTGCGGCGCCGTCCGTGCCGTCAGTGTCGTCGTCGTCCGAGCCGCCGGCGGTGTCCTCGTCGTCGACGGCGTAGGCGTTGACGTCGTGCAGCGGCGGGCAGGCGTCCAGCACGGTCGAGGCCCAGGCGGTGTCCGTCCCGGGCTGTTGCGGATCGAGGACCCGGATCTCCGAGGAGACGTCGCGGAGCAGGTTCAGCAGCAGGAAGTCCCGCGTCCAGCTCCAAGACTGCAGGGAGGTGTGCTTGTCCGGGGTGAACAGCACGGACAGGTCCCGGCTGCCGGCCAGGAAGGCCTCGAAGCCGGCAGCGAGCAGGGAACCCGCCGGGTAGGTCGTTGCGCCGACGGTCCAGTCCTTCTGGGGCCGGAACAGCAGCCACTCGCGGTGCGAGCTGAGGTTCACGTCCACCGGGACATCGATCTGCACCCACCGGCCCTCGCGGAGTACCGAGGTGGTCCTCTCGAAGAAGCTGATCCAGTCCACCGCAAAGGTCCGTTCGAAGCCCGGCGTGGAGTCGTGCGCCACGAGCGCCATCATGTGGTCTTCGGGGATTTCGAACAGCCGTTCCGCCGCGGCCAGGGATCCGCCGCGGCGCAGCTTCACGCCGGTCCGGGCGTAGGAGGACGTGGTGCTGGGCAGCCCCTCGGCCGTGGAGGCGACCAGCAGGGTGTCCGCGTCGAGCCACGAGGCGTTGCCCTTAGCTGTCGGCAGGTCGAAGCCGCCAGCCGCCGGGTCCACGAAACTGCGGGATTCGACGTCGAACTCGCGGTAGCGGTTGGCGTCTCCGCCGTCGGGGGAGAGGGCCAGCAGGGCCAGCCGGTGCGGCTCTCCGTCGGCCGGGCGCAGGAAGCTGGCGCCGTGGAAGACCCATTCCTCGCCTTCGGCCGCGGCCAGCGCGTCCACGTCCAGCAGGACATCCCACTCCGGCGACCCGCCGCGGTAGCTGTCCCAGGTGGTCCGGCGCCACAGGCCCTTCGGGTTGTGCCGGTCCTTCCAGAAGTTGTAGTACCAGTCCCCGTGCTTGCCCACCATCGCGATCCGGTCGGTGGAGTCCAGCACCTCAAGGATGCTGCCTTCCAGCTCGGCGTACTCCGGATCCTCCAGCAGCTCCTCGGTGCGGGCGTTCTGTTCCCGGACCCAGGCGAGCTGTTCCGCGCCGTAGATCTCCTCGAGCCAGATGTTCTCGTCGACGGGTTCGGGGGCGGTCGCCTCGGCGGCGGCCCCGGCGGGACGGTCGGACTCGGGCGGGGGAGCAGCTTCAGTGGCGGTCATTTTTCCATCCAAGCAACATCGGCGCGCCGGTAGCAAGTCAAGCGGGCAGCCCGCGGAACGGGTCCCGGGCCGCTCAGGCAGGTCAGGGCTGCGGGCCCGCAGCGGATACGCTGGATGCCGTGGGCATATCGCAGAGCATCCGGACGGCAGTGATTGGCGCCGGTCCCCGGGGCACGAGCGTGCTGGAGCGGCTGCTGGCCAACTGGGTGCCCGCCGGGCCGGACGCCACCCTGCACATCGATGTCGTTGATCCGTATCCCGCGGGTCCGGGGCACGTCTGGCAGCCCGGCCAGTCCCGGCTGTACCTGATGAACACCCAGTCGTTCTACCCCACGGTCATCCCCGAGGACCCGGACCTCGCGCGGCCGCTGGCCGGGCACACCTTCGACCGCTGGCGTGAACGGCAGCGGGAGCAGCCCCACCCCGGCCTCACGGCCGAGGAGCGCGCCGAACTGTCCGGGCTGGCTTCGGCGGACTTCCCCAGCAGGGCCCTGTACGGCCGCTACCTCCGCTCCACCCTGGAGGAGCTGCTGTCCTGCCTCCCCGCCGGCGCCACGGTGGAGTTCCACCGCACGACGGCGACCTCCGTCCGCCACACTGCCGCCCGCGGTGACGCGGACGGCGGCCGGGTGACGTTCGACGTCGAACTCGCCGGCGGCGCGGTCCTCACCGTCGATTCCGTGGTGCTGGCCCTCGGCCACCTCGCATCGCGGCTCAGCCCCGAACAGCGCGAACTGCAGGCGGCGGCCGAGGAGTTTGGGCTGCTGTACCTGCCCCCGGCGGCCCCGGCCGACGTCGACTGGTCGCTGGTGCCGGCCGTCAAACCGGTGCTGGTGCGCGGCATGGGCCTGAATTTCTTTGACGCCATGGGCCAGCTGACCGAAGGCCGCGGCGGCCGGTTCCTGCCCGGCGCGGACGGCCGGCTCAGCTACCTTCCCTCCGGCCGGGAACCGCTCATCATCGCGGCCTCCCGGCGCGGCACCCCGTACCGGGCCAAGGCCACCCTCGCCGGCTACTACCCCGAGGCCGTGACGCTGAGATACTGCACCGAGAGTGCGCTGGCGAAATTCGCGGAAGCGGGCATCCGGCCGGCCTTCGACCACGACCTCTGGCCGCTCCTGCACCGCGACGCCCTCTGGGCCTACTACTCAACACTGGCGCGCTCGCAGCCGGGCGCCGTCCTGACGGAACCGAAGGAGTTCCTGAAGGCGCTGGAGGAGGCCCTGCACCCGCACGCGCACTCCGCCGCGAAATGGGAAGACCTGGTGGACTCCGTACTGGACATCCATGTCCGCCCCGCCCACCGGCTGAACCTGCTGGGACTCGCGGCTCCGCTGGCCGGGCGGTCCTTCGCCTCGCGCACGGAGCTCGACGGCGCCGTCGTCGACTACCTGCTCGACGACGCCCGGCGTTCCGCGCTGGGCGAGGACGACCCGGTGAAGATGACGATCGGTGCCCTGCACCACGGCCGGGCGGTGCTGAAGACCGCCGTCGCGGACGGCGGCATCACCGACGAATCGTGGGTTGCCGGGCTCCGCGGCTGGTTCGAATCGTTTGTAGAAGGCCTGGCCAGCGGGCCGCCGGCGCTGCGTGCC
>DATIUQ010000253.1:0-8470 GCA_035466775.1 Arthrobacter sp. | reverse complement strand
CGTTCCCGCGGGTTCTACCCGGACTGGGAGCGCGCCGCGAATGACACGGTGGCGATCCTGCGCACCGAGGCCGGCCGCGACCCCTACGACCGCGGCCTCACCGACCTGGTGGGGGAACTGTCCACCCGCAGTGAGGAGTTCCGGACCCGGTGGGCGGCCCACAACGTGCGCCTGCACTACACCGGCCGCAAGCACTTCCGGCACCCCGTGGTGGGGGACCTCCACCTGATGTACGAGTCCCTGGATCTTTCGGCCGACGCCGGGCTGTCACTTCTGGTCTACACGGCCGAGCCCGGTTCGCCCACCGGCGACGCCCTGCGGCTGCTGGCCAGCTGGGCCGCGACCCAACATGCCGCTGACCAATCGCTGAAGCAAGGCTAAGGGACAGCCAACTGTCGGCTAGGTGCCGGCCACCATGCGGCCGATGATCAGGCGCATGATCTCGTTGCTGCCTTCGAGGATCTGGTGGACCCGCAGGTCCCGGGCGATCTTCTCCAGTCCGTACTCGGAAAGATAGCCGTAGCCCCCGTGGAGCTGGATGGCGCTGTTGGCGACGTTGAACCCGGCATCCGTGGCGACCCTCTTGGCCATGGCGCAGAGCTTAACGGCGTCGGGCGCGCCGCGGTCCAGCGCGTCGGCTGCCCTCCAGAGCAGCGTCCGGGCGGTGACGAGCTCGGTTTCCATGTCGGCCAGCTGGAACAGCAGGGCTTGCTGGTTGATCAGCGGGCCGCCGAACGCCTCGCGTTCCTTCAGATAGGCCACCGACTTGTCCAAGGCAGCCTGGCCGCCGCCCAGGGAGCAGGCGCCCATATTGACGCGGCCTCCGTTTAGCCCCTTCATCGCGATCCCAAAACCGCTGCCTTCCTCCCCGAGGCGGTTGCCAATCGGAACCCGGACATTGTCGAAAATAACCTGGCGGGTCGGCTGGGCGTTCCACCCCATCTTTTTCTCGTTCGGACCGAACGACAGGCCAGGGGTTTCCGCCGGGACAACGATGGCCGTGATGCCCCGGTTTCCGGTGTCGGCGGTGCGGGCCATCACGATGTAGAAGCTTGACGACCCGGCCCCGGAGATGAACTGCTTGACGCCGTTCAGCACGTAGTCATCGCCGTCGCGCACTGCCCTGGTGCTCAGCGCGGCAGCGTCGGAGCCGGCGCCGGGCTCGGTCAGGCAGTAGCTGCCCAGCGCTTCCATCGAAGCAAGCTGCGGCACCCACTGGGCGCGCTGCTCATCGTTGCCGAACGAGTCGATCATCCAGACCACCATGTTGTGGATGGAGATGTAGGCGGCAATCGTCGGATCGGCCTTGGCCAGTTCCTCGAAGATCAGCACCGCGTCGCTGCGCGTTAGCCCGGAGCCGCCGAACTCCTCCTGCACATAAATGCCGCCCATACCGAGGGCGCCGGCTTCCCGCAGCACGTCCACGGGAAAGTGTTTGGTCTCGTCCCATTTCGCGGCGTTCGGCGCCAGGGCCGCGTTGGCGAAGTCCCGCACCATCGCAACCAGCGACTGCTGGTCCTCGTTGAGTTCAAACATACCCAGTCCTCCAAAGCGTGGTTTTGACTCAATTTAGTACGGCGGGCCAATTATTACTAGGACTTCCTACTATGTATTCCTGGCGGCCCCCTGCGGGCCGCGAAAGTGCACACTTGGACTGACTCATGCAGCCCGAGAGCAAGGTCGCATTCATCACCCGATCAGGGCCAGCACCGCTCCAGCAGTAACAACTCCGCCGGCCTCCGCGCGGAGGCCGGTCACGGTCCCGTCGCGGTGGGCCGCGACCTGGGTTTCCATTTTCATCGCCTCCAGCACGACGACGGGATCCCCCGCCGAGACTGCGGCGCCCGGTGCGACGAGCCACTTCACCACGGTGCCGGCCATGCCGGCGCGCAGCTCCCCCGGGTCCGCGGCGGCAGCTCCGCCGTCGGAACCTGTGCCGTCGGATGATCCGTCCACGGAGACTCCGGCGGGCAACGCGCCCCCGGGCAAAGCGCCCCCGGAGCGCGCCCAGCCGTCCAGCAGGTCAGCGGGCAGCCCCACGGCCATCCGGCGGCCGTCCACCTCGACGGTGATGGTGCGGCGTTCGCCGTCGGGCGCGGTGGTGCTGTAGCCCGGATCGGCGGAGATGGTGTCCGCGAAGTCGGTTTCGATCCAGCGGGTGTGGGTGCCGAGTCCGGTTTCGGAGGTGAAATCCGGGGATTCGAGCACGGCGCGGTGGAACGGCAGCACGGTGGCCACGCCGGTGATGCTGATTTCGGCGAGGGCGCGGCGGGCGCGGCGCAGGGCCTGCTGCCGGTCCGCGCCCGTGACGATCAGTTTGGCCAGTAGGGAATCGAACTGCGGCGGGACGAAGGAGCCGGAGCGGACGCCGGTGTCCAGCCGGATGCCGGGGCCGGTGGGGCCGGAGAACTCGTCAACCGTGCCGGGCGAGGGCAGGAAGCCGCGCCCCGCGTCCTCGGCGTTGAGCCGGAATTCGAAGGAGTGCCCGCGCGGCACGGGGTCCGCTGTGATGCGCAGCGGCTCCCCCGCGGCGATGCGGAACTGCTCCTGCACGAGGTCGATTCCGGTGGTTTCCTCCGTGATGGGGTGTTCCACCTGAAGCCGGGTGTTGACCTCGAGGAACGCCACGGTGCCGTCCGCGGCGACCAGGAACTCGACCGTGCCGGCGCCGGAGTAGCCGGCTTCGCGGCAGACGGCCTTGGCGGCGTCGTAGATCTGGCGGGTCTGGTCGTCGCTGAGGAACGGCGCGGGGGCCTCCTCCACGAGTTTCTGGTGCCGGCGCTGGAGCGAGCAGTCGCGGGTTCCGACGACGACGACGTTGCCGTGCGTGTCCGCGAGGACCTGCGCCTCGACGTGCCGCGGCCGGTCGAGGTAGCGCTCCACGAAGCATTCCCCGCGGCCGAAGGCGGCGACGGCCTCGCGGACGGCGGAGTCGAAGGCTTCCTCGACCTCGTCCAGGGCGCGGACCACCTTCATGCCGCGACCGCCGCCGCCGAAAGCCGCCTTGATGGCGATGGGCAGGCCGTGCTGTTCCGCGAAGTCGCGGGCCTCAGCGGCGGATTCCACCGGGCCGTCGCTGCCGGCGACCAGCGGGGCGCCGGCACGGACGGCGGTCTCGCGGGCGGTGATTTTGTTGCCGAGCAGCCGGATGGCGTCCGGGGTGGGTCCGATCCAGGTGAGCCCGGCGTCGAGGACGGCCTGCGCGAAGTCGGCGTTCTCGGACAGGAAGCCGTAGCCGGGGTGCAGGGCGTCGGCGCCGGATTCGGCCGCGGCGGCGAGCAGCTTGGGGATGTTGAGGTAGGTGTCCGCGGGCGAGTTGCCGCCCAGGGCGTAGGCCTCGTCCGCGGCGGAGACGTGCAGGGCGTCGGCGTCGATGTCCGCGTAGACCGCGACGGAGGCCAGCTGGGCGTCGTCGCAGGCCCGGGCGATCCGGACGGCGATTTCACCGCGGTTGGCGATCAGGACCTTGCGCATCAGTTACTCGCTTCTTGTTCGGGGGTGGCGTTCTCGGGGATGGGGCTGTCGGCCCAGCGGAAGCGGATTTTGCCGCCGATCGGGACCTGGGCGGCGCGGTCCAGCTGGGAGTCGACCACGACGGCGATCACCGGGTAGCCGCCGGTGATCGGGTGGTCGGCCAGGAACAGCACCGGGAGCCCTTCCGGCGGGACCTGCAGGGCGCCGGCGACGGTGCCCTCACTGGCGAGTTCGCCTTGGCGGGTGCGCTGCAGCGGGGTCCCCTGCAGGCGCATGCCGACGCGGTTGGACTGCGGCTTCACCTCCCAGTCCTGGCCGCAGAAGGATGCCAGCGCGTCGGCGTCGAACCAGTCGGCGCGGGGGCCGGGGACGACGTCGAGCACGGTGACGCCGGTGCCCGGGAAGTCCGGCTGCAGTTCGGGGTGCCCGACGACGCCGGATTCGGCCTCGCCTCCGGCGGCGAGGAGCTGGCCGGCGGCCAGCGGTGCGGGGCCGATCCCGGACATGGTGTCCGTGGAGCGGCTGCCGAGCACAGGAGCCGTGTCCACGCCGCCGCGGACGGCGAGGTAGCTGCGGAAGCCGCTCTGCGGGGCGCCGATGGCCAGGGTTTCGCCGTCGAGCAGGGCGAAGGGGGTGGCCATTGGAACGGTCCGCCATCCAGATTCGAGGTCGTCATCGGCCGAGTCGGCACGGGATAGTGTCTCGATGGCCAGTTCCGCGGGCGCCCCGGTGACGGCGAGGACCTGGTCCCCGACGGCCTGGACTGTGAGCCCGCCGGCGACGGTCTCCACCGCGGCGGCCGACGGCGCGTTTCCGACCAGGCGGTTGGCCCGGCGCAGCGAGGCCCGGTCCAGCGCACCGGCCGCGGAGACACCCAGGCCGGAGTGGCCAAAGCGGCCAAGGTCCTGGATCAGGCTCTGCAGGCCGGGAGAAACGATCCGCAGGCCGGACGCCACGTCCCGGGCGGGAGCGTGGGCCTGGGCAGGGCGCTCCGGCGCCAGCGCCACGATGTCCCGGACGGCGCGGAACTGCACCCGGTGGCCGGGGGCCGCCAGTGCGGGCTGATCCCGGTCCAGGTCCCACATCCTGGCGCCCGTGCGCCCGATCAGCTGCCAGCCGCCGGGCGAGCGGCGCGGGTACACGGCCGAGTAGTTGCCGGCCAGCGCCACCGAGCCCGCGGGGACGGCGGTCCGCGGGGAGCCGCGCCGCGGCACCTCGAGGGCCCGGTTCTCCCCCACCATGTAGCCGAAACCGGGGGCGAAGCCGGCGAAGGCCACGGTCCAGATCTGGGCGGTGTGGGCGGCGATCACGCCGGCGGGTCCGAGGCCGGTCAGCTCGCCTACTTCGGCGAGGTCTTCGCCGTCGTACACGGTGTCGATGAGCACCAGCTCGCCGTCCCGCTGCACGGGGGCGGTGAGGTCGAGCTGGAGCAGACGGCCCGCGATCCGCCGGGCTGCCACCGGCGAATCGGCCGTTACCAGGACTGTCTCGGCGGCGGCGAGGACGTCCAGCTGCCCCGGCAGGGGGTGCTCCAGGAGCAGTGCCTGAAGTGCCAGCACGTCCTGGGTTCCGGCGAGCTCGGCGAGTACCGCGCGCGTGCCCACGGCCCGTACGGAACTCACTTTGTGAGCTGCCGTCGTCTGTACTGCCAGGGTTTCCCCCGCTGTCTCAATCATCAGCTGCTGCCTTCATCGTTGCCGGTGCCTCGAATGGGATCCGCGCCGCTTAGGCGTGGGCTTCCTGCAGGAGCCGCTCTTCTTCCTTGGTCTGCGGGTTCCGGCCCAGGGCCAGGCCGACGACCGTCACGATCGCGGCGACCGCGAGGTAACCGGCGATCAGGTACCAGTTGCCCGTGGCGGCGTAGAGGGCGGTGAAAACCAGCGGTGCGACGGCGCCGCCGATCACGCCGGCCAGCGTGTAGGCCAGCGAGCTGCCGGCGTAGCGCAGCCGGACGGGGAACTGCTCGGTGATGTAGGCGGCCTGCGGGCCGTACATAAAGGCGTGGAAGGCCAGGCCGATCACGACGCCGAGGGTGAGCATGGCGACGGACTTGCCCTGGATCATGAAGAAGAACAGCGGGATGTAGAGCGCGGTGCCGACGGCGGCGATGCCGTAAACGAGGCGGCGGTTGAAGCGGTCCGTGAGGGCGCCGGCAAAGGGGATCAGGCCCAGCTGGAAGGCGGAGCCGATCAGGATGGCGGAGAGGACGTTGCCGGTAGTCATGCCCAGTTCCTTGGTGGCGTACACGGCCACAAAGACGGTGAAGAGGGCGTAGAGCACGTCGGGGCAGACGCGGGAGAGGGCGGCTGCCACGAGGGCGCGGGGCTCCTTGGTGAAGACCTCCTTGATGGGGGCCTTGGGCTGTTCGCCGTGGGCCTGGATGGCCTTGAAGACGGGGGTTTCCTCGAGCTTGAGCCGGATGATCAGGCCGAAGACCACCAGGAGGGCGGAGGCGAGGAAGGCGACGCGCCAGCCCCAGGAGAGGAAGGCCTCGTCGCTGAGGGTCGCGGCGAGGATCGCCAGGACACCGTTGGCCATCAGGTTGCCGGCCGGCGGTCCGATCTGCGCGGCGGAGGACCAGAATCCGCGCTTGTGGGCATCGCCGAACTCGCTGGAGAGCAGGACGGCACCGCCCCATTCGCCGCCGACGCCGATGCCCTGGGCCAGGCGCAGCAGCACCAGGATGATGGGGGCGGCGACGCCGATCGTCGCGTAGCCCGGCAGGAGGCCGATCAGCACCGTCGCGATGCCGATCAGCATCAGGGTGAAGACAAGGACGTACTTGCGGCCGATCTTGTCACCGAGCCGGCCGAAGACCACGCCGCCGATGGGGCGGGCCAGGTAGCCCACCGCGAACGCGGAGAAGGACAGGAGCAGGCCGACGAACTCGTCGTTGCCGGGGAAGAAGATCTTGGGGAACACCAGGGCCGAGGCCACGGAGTAGATCGCGAAGTCGTAGTACTCCAGGGACGTGCCGGTGAGGCTCGCGGCATAGGCCTTGAGGGCGCCGGGCGGCACCTTCCTTTTGGGGGCGGCCGGAGTGGCCTGGTGCGGTGCGGTCATGATTTTTCCTCCAGGGTGCGGGATGCTGCCTGTGCTGGGTGTGGTGAGGAGGCGCCGGTCGGATGGCGCGCCCCGGTGAAGCGGTGGTTCTGTCGGATTAGACGAATGCGGCCGTGCTGATGCCGGCGGCGGTCAGGGCCTCGCGGACTGCGGCGGCCATGGTGACGGCTCCCGGGGAGTCGCCGTGCACGCAGATGCTCTCCGCGCGGATCTTCAGGATGGAGCCGTCAATGGTGCGGACGGCGGAATCGGTGGCCATCCGAAGGACATGCTCAGTGACCTCCGCGGCGTCGTGCAGGACGGCCCCGGGCAGCGCGCGGGACACCAGGGTGCCGTCCGGGTTGTAGGCCCGGTCAGCGAAGGCCTCGGTCACGGCGCGGAGCCCGGCGGCCTCGGCCAGCCGGAGTACTTCCGAGCCGGGCAGGCCCAGGATGGGCAGGTTCGGATCGACGGACTTGACGGCGTCGACGACGGCCCTGGCCTGCGCGGTGTGCGCCACGATCGCGTTGTAGAGTCCCCCGTGCGGCTTGACGTAGGTGACTCTGCCGCCTTCTGCGGCGGCCAGCGCCTGCAGGGCGCCGATCTGGTAGACGACGTCGTCCGCGAGTTCGATCGGGTCGATGTCCAGGAAGCGGCGGCCGAACCCTGCGAGGTCGCGGTAGCCGACATGGGCGCCGATCACGACGCCGGCGGCAACCGCCTCGCGGCAGGTCCGGCGGATCACAGAGGGGTCGCCCGCGTGGAATCCGCACGCAACGTTCGCGCTCGAAACCGAGCGGAACATCGCCGTATCGTCTCCCAGGCTCCAGCGCCCGTAGGACTCGCCGACGTCGCTGTTCAGGTCGATGGTTGCCATTTGTGATCCTCGTCTCATTGATAGCCCCGTAACTAGGATGCACTAAATCTACGGATTGTTCAACAATCCTTCGATTCCACGATGTGACGATCGTGTAAATTCTGAAGTATGACGAGCCCCGAAGCAGGAACCAGCGGAACCTCCGGCCAGACTCCGGCCACTCCGGCCCGCGCCGGCACGAAGCGGGCCGCCGCGGCGGGGGCCGGGGCGGCCCTCGCGGCGGCGGCACGGCTGCGCGTGGCCATCCCCTCGGTCGCGGACCGGGTCGCGGCGGAACTGCGCCTGCAGCTGGCGGAAGGGCTGCTGCTGCCGGGGGCGAGGCTGACCGAATCAACCATCTCCGAGGAGCTGGGCGTCTCGCGCAACACCGTCCGCGAGGCCTTCGCCGAACTCGCAGCCGAGCGCCTGGTGGTCCGGCATCCGAACCGGGGCGTGTTCGTCGCGAGCCTGGGACCGGGCGACATCCACGATGTCTACACCGTGCGCCGCGCCATCGAAGTGAGCGCCATCCGCGGCGGCGGCAGCCCGGAACGGGTGGCGGCGGTCCGTGCGGCCGTCGAGGAAGGCCGGGCCGCGGCAGCTGTGGACGACGAGGAAGCGCTGGGCAACGCCAACCAGCATTTCCACGGAGCGATCGTGGCCCTGGCCGAAAGCCGGCGCCTCAACACGATCATGGGCCAGGTCCTGGCCGAGATGCGCCTGTTCTTCCACAAGGCCACCATGGATGCGCATTTCTACCGCAGCTACCTCGACGACAACGAGGAGATCTGCAAGGCACTCGAGGCCGGCGAGCTGGGCCGGGCCGGGGACCTGCTCCTGGCCTACCTCGACCGCTCGGAAGAGAAGCAGAGCGCCGTCCACGGGGACTGAGCGGCCTTTAGGGGACTGAGCGGCCGGGAGGCACCTGCGGCGCGCTTTTGTTCTGCGCTGCGCCAATTACTTGACGCTACCGGAATACGAGCGCGTCAGGATTCCCGCGCGTCGTAGAACATTGTCCGCCGCGCGGCCATGCCGCGCCGCCGAAAAGTGCTGGCCCTACCCGGCCTTCGGCCCGCTGCTGGCCCGCACGACGAGCCG
>DATIUQ010000252.1:0-2365 GCA_035466775.1 Arthrobacter sp. | reverse complement strand
GCGGTGGCGCGGGAGGGGTTTTCGCGGCGGTTTGACGCCTGCGCGGCGGTTTCGGACCGATGCGGCGGAGATCCGCGCAGCGCCGGTCCGAACGCGTGGCGCCGGTCCGGAAAGCCCACGGAATCGCTGAAGACGTTCTCGTTGATCGTGCCCTGGAACTCGACCTGCCCTGGATTTTCTCGATGGTTGCCCGGATGGCCTCCCGGGATCCGGCGGGGCGTGGGTGGCGGACTCAGTTGAGCATGGTTGACACTGCTGACTAGGCTGGATCACATGCGCGAACTCCAGGCCAGGATCATTGAAGAAATGGGCGTCCAGCCCCGGATCGACCCCGCCGGGGAGGTGCGCAAACGCGTCACGTTCCTCAAGGACTACCTCAAGGCCACGCACACCAAGGGCTTCGTCCTGGGCATCTCCGGCGGCCTGGATTCCTCGCTCGCGGGCCGGCTTGCCCAGCTGGCCGTCGAGGAGCTCGACGCCGAAGGGGTGGACGCCAACTTCGTTGCCGTCCGCTTGCCCTACGGCGTGCAGCACGACGAGGACGACGCCCAGGCAGCCCTGGACTTCGTCCAGGCCAAGACCGAGTGGACGTTCAACATCTCCGCGGCCGTGGACGGGTTCGAGGACGAATTCGAGAAGACCGTGGGCAACGGAATCTCCGACTTCCACAAGGGCAACACCAAGGCCCGCACCCGCATGATCGCGCAGTACGCCCTCGCCGGCGAGCACAATTACCTGGTCATCGGAACGGACCACGGGGCGGAATCGGTCACCGGCTTCTTCACCAAGTTCGGCGACGGCGGCGCGGACATCCTGCCGCTCTTCGGACTCAACAAGCGCCAAAACAGGGCCCTGCTCGCCGAGCTCGGCGCTCCGGCCCGTGTCTGGGAGAAGGTCCCTACCGCGGACCTCCTGGACGGCCAGCCCGGCCGCACGGATGAGGACGAGCTGGGCCTGACGTACGACCAGATCGACGACTACCTCGAAGGCCGCGAGGTCCCGGACGCCGTGGCCGAATCCATCGAGCATAAGTATCTCCGGACCCGCCACAAGCGCACGGTCCCGGTCACCATCTTTGACACCTGGTGGAAGTAGCCGGCCCAGGACGCCCTCCGGGGGCACTTTGGGGCCAAACTAAACCGTTCGCGCCCGCAACCCGGCGTGTCCGTGTCAATGCGCCCCCGGGCGGCAGCCACTGGCCCCGCCCCGCCTTACCGCCCCTGCAGCAGGCCCGAGATCCGGTGCGCCTCATCCAGCAGCAACCGGCCCAGCATCTCCTGGCGCTCCCCCTTGAAGCGCGGCTCAATCCCGGTCAGCGACAGCGCCCAGGCCGGGCGGCCACGCTGGTCGAAGACAGCTGCGCCCATCCCCCAGCTGCCTTCCAGCACCAGCCCGGGATTCACCGAATAGCCGGCCTGCCGCGTTGCTTCCAGGTTCGCGCGGACCAGGTCCTCGGTGTGCGCGGCCGCGAAATCGCCGGCGTGCGTTGCCCAGCCGGCCAGCAGCTCCTCCTGCTCCGCCTCCGGCAGGAACGCCATGATGGCCGTGCCGGCGGACGCCACCCCGAGCGGGAAGCGGACTCCTTCGTGCAGCACGAAGGACCGCACCGGGAAGCTCCCCTCCTCCCGCAGCAGGCACACAGTTTCGGCACCGCGCCGGATGGAGAAGAACGCGCTTTCGCCGGTCTCCTCGGCGAGCCGGCGGAGGCTGGGCCGGGCGATGTCCTCCAGCGGGAAACGCGCCGAGGCCACGGAACCCATCAGGAGGATTTCCGGTCCCAGCACCCAGTTGCCGCTCTGCGGGTCCTGGTCCAGCAGCCCCTCGGCGGCCAGCGAAGACAGCAGCCGGTGCACGGTGGGGCGCGTGAGCCCGGATTCCCGGACCAGTTCCACGAGCGGGGAGCCTTCCGGCTTACGTCCCACAACGCGGAGCAGGGACGCGACGCGGCTGACGACTTGAGCGCCCTGGACCGGTGAAGAACTCATCTTTTTTCCTCGAAAGTTAGCGTTGGACGGCCTCGACTATCCATATTGTGGACAGTCGACATCCTACCGTCCACACTGTAAAAACGGCACCTCGAACGCCAAAACAACCCGTTGACAGCCCCCTTTTCGGCCCCGTAGGCTCCAACAGCAGAACTACGGTCCACAAAGTGGATTGCGTCAAGAGCTCAACGAGGAGATTCGATGTCAAAGGTGAAATCGGGCGCGGCCGCCGCGCTGCAGGACGTATTGCGGGACGGCATGACGCTCGCCGTCGGAGGCTTTGGCCTGAGCGGCATCCCCGCCGACCTGATCGAGGCCGTGCGCGATTCGGGCGTCAAGGACCTCACTGTCGTGTCCAACAACATGGGCGTGGACGGCAA
>DATIUQ010000251.1:0-13123 GCA_035466775.1 Arthrobacter sp. | reverse complement strand
GACGACGCGCATTAAGGCCATTCCCAGACTCGCCCAGTAGTATCTGATGTAGGAGTGCCCGTTACCAGCGGGCTCCCGCAGATGTGGGAAACCGAGTTCCGGAACGAATGCTGCCCTGCAGCCGTCACGAAAGGAGAAGGACCATGGGATTGCTGGACAAAGTCGAGCGCGGCATCGAAAAGGCCGTCCGCGGAGTCTTCTCCACCGGTTCTCGTGCCCAGGTTGAGCCTGTCGAGATCGCGAGCCACCTCCGCCGCGAGGTGGACAACAAGGCCATCACCATCGCCGCGGGACGGACCCTTGCCCCCAACGTCTTCGACGTCCTCCTCAGCGACGATGATTTCCAGCGGGCCCAGGAATGGGGCACCCCGCTCGCCGAAGAGCTGTGCGACGTCGTCATCAACCACGTCCGCAGCCAGGGCTACACACTTCAGGGTCCCGTCCGGATCAGTTTCCGCCGCGACGAGGAACGCCGCGCCGGCGACTTCGAAATTAAATCGCGGACCGAAAAGTCCTCGTCGCCCTCCGCGCCGGCGCAGCCCGCCCACGGCGGCATGCCCGCCGCGCCGACCCGCCAGCCCTCCCGGATGCAGCCCGTGCTGGACATCGACGGGCAGCGCTACTCCCTGAACGCCCCCTCGATCGTCCTGGGACGCTCCTCCGACGCTGACATCCTCATTGACGACACGGGCGTTTCGCGCCGCCATCTGGAAATCCGGACGGGGCCGGGCACTGCCCAGGCCGTGGACCTCGGCTCCACGAACGGCAGCTACGTCAACGGCCACAAGATCGTGGGCTCCTCGGAACTCACCGACGGCTCCACGATCACGATGGGACGGACCAAGATCATCTACCGCCTTTTGCCCGCGAGCCCGGGTGGCCGCCAGTGAGCGAATTGACCATCACCGCCCTGCGCTTCGGTTTCCTCCTGCTCCTGTGGGTCCTCATCTTCAGCATTGTTGCCGCCATGCGCCGGGACCTTATGATCGGCCGCAAGGCAGCAGCGGGCGCCCCCACGGCGCGGCAGGTCCGCAAGAACCCCGCGCTGGCCGAACCGGCCGCCCCGGTCAAACAGCAGCCGCGCCAGCTGGTGGTCACCGAAGGTCCCCTCAAAGGCACCACGATCCCGCTGGCAGCCAGCCCCATCCTGCTCGGCCGCGCACAGGAAGCCACGCTCGTGCTGGAGGATGACTATGCCTCGGGTCGCCATGCGCGTCTGTTCCCGCAGGGCAGCCGCTGGTTCATCGAGGATCTTGGCTCCACCAACGGCACCTACCTGGCCGATCAGCAGCTCACCAGGGCACTGCCCGTTGAGCTAGGTGTCCCCGTGAGAATCGGCAAGACGGTCATCGAATTGAGGCCGTAGCCATGGCTGCCCCGGATCTTCCCGCAGACAGGGCCGAAGGCAAAACAACTGCCCCCCCGCGGCCGCTCATCATGCGATACGCCGCGCGCTCCGACGTCGGCCGTGTGCGTGCGAAAAACGACGATTCCGCCTATGTGGGCCGCCACCTCGCCGTCGTCGCCGACGGCATGGGCGGACACGCCGGCGGCGATGTCGCCTCCGCCGCCACCGTGCTGGACATGATCCATCTCGACACGGACGACTACGACGGCGACGCCGGCACCGTCCTGGCAGATGAGATCCAGACCGCCAATTCCCTGCTGTCCGAACTCGTCCACATCAATCCCAAGCTGGCGGGCATGGGGACCACCGTCACCGCCCTCCTCCTGGCCGAGGGCAAGCTGCACTTCGCCCATATTGGCGACTCCCGCGCGTACCGGCTGCGGAACGGCGAATTCGAACAGGTCAGTGTGGACCACACCTTCGTCCAGCGCCTCATCGATGAAGGCCGGCTCCGGCCCGAGGAGGCGGAGACTCATCCGCACAAGAACGTCCTGATGCGCGTCCTCGGCGACGTCGACGCTAGCCCGGAACTGGACCTGGACACCCTCGACGTCGAACCGGGCGAGCGTTGGCTGCTCTGTTCCGACGGCCTGAACTACGTCGCTGGCCACGTCGTGGAGCGCACAGTCCGGGAGACCAGCAACCTGCGTGAATGCGTCGAACTCCTGGTTGACCTCACCCTCGAGGCCGGCGCCCCGGACAACGTCACGGTCGTGATGCTGGAAATCGCCGAACAGACCACCGACGACGTCCGGACCGCCGCCGTCGAGGTTATCCCCGCAGCTTCGACCTCCACCGTGAGCGCGACAGTGTCCGGGGACGCCCCGCGGCGGACCGGAAGCACCTTTGGGGCAGCGAAGACCGTCGAGGCCCCGCAGAAGTCCCCCGACGCCGGTAAACCCGGAGGTTCGCCCGTGGCGCCGCAGGCCGGCGGAGCAGCAGCCCCGGTCCCGACCACGGCACCGGACGCCCCCACCGACGCCGGCCCGGCGGGTGAAAACCCGGATGGCGGCCCCGCCGGTAAGGCAGAACCGGCAACTTCCACGGATCCGCACCTGGGTGAGCATCTTTCCGCCGAGGTACTCCGCGAGGAACTGTCCGGCCGCCCGCACGAGCTCGTGGGCGCGGCGGCAGCTGCCGCAGAGTCCGGTTCCATCCCCACCATCGCGGGACGCACCATGGCCCGCCGGGCGGCCACTGTTCTGACCCACAAGTCGGAGCAGGCGAAGGAAGAGGCCGATGACTACCGACCGGCCGGCCGGCCCCGCCGCTGGGTGACTGTCTCCATCGCCGCGGCCATCGTGGCGCTTCTGAGCGTGGGTCTGTGGCTGGGCTATGCCTGGACCCAGACGCGCTACTACATCGGGGAGCACAACCAGCACGTGGCCATCTTCAACGGGGTCTCCCAGCGCCTGGGGCCCATCCAGCTTTCCACCCTCGAAGCGGAGACCGAAATCCGGATGTCAGACCTCCCCGAATTCTCGCAGCAGCGGGTGCGCCAGACCGTCCCCGCCCGGGATCTGTATGACGCCCAGCGGATCGTCAAGAACCTCGAACGCACCGGCACCACTGCCCCCGCGGACGAGTGCATCACTCCCTCCCCGACCCCAGCCACGCCCGCCGCGACAGCGAGCCCGGGTGCCACGGCGAGCCCCGGCGCGGCCGGCGCCGCCACACCGTCACCCTCCGCTCCTGTCTGTGAGGTGGGCCGGTGACACCCATCGATCCCACTCCGAGGCCGCGGCGTAATATCGAACTGGTCCTCCTGGTACTGGCCCTCGCCGTCGGCATCGGCGCCAACGCCCTGGTGGGCGTGGACCAGCAGAAGGCATTCGATTCCGATTTCTGGTTCCAGTCGAGCCTGCTCGCCGCAGCGGCCCTCGCCTTCCACGTCGTGCTGCGCCTACGCGCAAAATATGCCGATCCGGTAATACTTCCGCTGGTGGTGGCCCTCAACGGTCTCGGCCTGGCGATGATCCACCGGCTGGACCGGGTCGGGGAAGACACGGGCAACAACCAGCTTCGTTGGACCCTGGTGGCGATGGCCGTCTCGATTGCCGTCATCTGGTTCCTCAAGGACCACCGGGTCCTCCGCCGCTTCACCTACATTTCCCTGGCCGTCAGTGCGGTCCTGCTGATCCTGCCGCTGGTTCCCGGAATATCGGCCGGTGAAATCCTCGGGGCACGGGTCTGGATCAAGTTCGGCTCCATGACCTTCCAGCCCGGCGAAATCGCCAAGATCACCCTCGCCATATTCTTCGCCGGGTATCTTTCCTCCAACCGGGACCTTATCCTGCTGGCCGGCCGGAAAGTCGGACCCATCCAGTTCCCGCGGTTCAAGGACATGGGCCCGATGCTCGCCGCCTGGCTCGTAAGCATCGGCGTGCTGATCTTCCAGCGCGACCTGGGCTCCTCGATCCTGTTCTTCGGCCTCTTCCTCGTGATGATCTACGTCGCCACGAGCCGCATCAGCTGGGTGATCATCGGCGTCGGGCTCATCGCAGCCGGCGGGTTCGTCGCCTCCCGCGTCTTCTCCCACGTCGCGCTCCGGATTGACGGCTGGATCAACGCGTTCACCGACGAGGTCTACGGACGGGAGTTCGGCGGCAGCCTGCAGATCGTCGAAGGGCTGTTCGGCATGGCGAACGGCGGACTTGTGGGCACCGGCCTCGGCCAGGGACGCCCCAACCTGGTTCCCTTCGCCAACAGCGACATGATCATTGCCTCCTTCGGCGAGGAACTGGGCCTGATCGGTCTCTTCGCCATCGTGCTGATGTACTTGCTTTTCTTCACCCGGGGGTTCCGCGCGGCGCTCGGTACCCGGGATGCCTTCGGGAAGCTGCTGGCCACCGGGCTCTCCTTCGCCGTCGCGCTGCAGTGCTTCGTCGTCATCGGCGGCGTGACCCGGCTTATTCCACTCACCGGCCTCACCACTCCGTTCCTGGCCGCGGGCGGCTCATCGCTGCTGGCCAACTGGATCATTGTCGGCCTGTTGCTGATGATCTCGCACTCGGCGCGCGGCCCGGTGGATACCACCCCGCTGGCTCCCGGCGAAGAACCTGATGCACAGAAAGTCACTCCTGCCATGCCTTCCAAGCCGGCCGCCTTCCCCCGCACGGCACGGAACAGTCCGGACGCTCCCACCGAGGCGGTGAAGCTGTGAACCAAGCCATCCGCAACGCCTGGATCGCCTCGATCGCCATGTTCGTGCTGATCTTCGGCGCCCTCAGCTACGTCCAGGTGATCGGCGCAGACGCCCTGGAAGCCAATGCCTGGAACAAGCGCACGCTCCTGGCGAACTACTGCAACGACCGCGGCGCGATCATCGTTGGCGGCGCCCCCGTGGCAGAGTCCGTGCCTGCCACGGAGAGCTGCAACTTCCAGCGCACCTACACGCAGCCCGAGCCGTACGCAGGGATCACCGGCTACTTCTCCAGGAGCTTCGGCGTGACCGGGCTGGAAAGCTCAATGAACAAGGAGCTCGCGGGCAGCTCGGACCAGCAGTTCCTGGACCGGGTCGGCCAGCTCTTCCTGGGCAACCAGCCCAAGGGTGCCTCCGTGGAGCTCACCCTCGATCCCGAAATCCAGAAGCTTGCCTTCGACCTTATTCCCGACGGCCAGCGCGGATCGATCGTGGTGACCAACCCGAAGACCGGGGCGATCATTGCCATGGTGTCCAAGCCGTCGTACGACCCCAACCTGATCGCCACCCACGATCCGGTGGCCGAGGCCGCCAACTTCGCCGAGCTGAACAAGGTTCCCGGGATCAACCTGAACCAGAGCGTCAGCGGCCCCACCGGGGCGTTGCTGGCACCGGGGTCGGTTTTCAAGATTATCGACACGTCCGCGGCACTGCGATCCGGCAAGTACAACAAGGACAGCATTCTGCCCAACCCGGCGGAGATGACGTTCCCCGGCATCCAGTACACGCTGCCCAACTACGCCGGCGGCAACTGCTACACCCGCGATACGGCGACTTTTGCCTTCGCCCTGCAACAGTCCTGCAACACCCCGTTCGCCAGCATCGCCCTGGACCTGAACCAGAAGGCCATTGCGGACGAGGCGGAGAAGTTCGGCTTCGGGGAAAAGTTCGGCGACCAGCTGAAGCTGGACTCCGCGCCGAGTTTCTTCCCGACCGAGGAACTGGACGACGCGAGCCTGGCCCAGTCGTCGATCGGCCAGCGGGACGTCCGGGCCACCCCGCTGCAGATCAACCAGATGACCGCCGCGATCGCCAACAACGGCGTGCAGATGCAGCCGAACCTGATCAAGGCCGTTCGCTCCCCGGACCTGCGTCCGATCAGCGAGCCCAAACCACAGGTCCTGCGGACCTCCACCACGCCGGACATTGCCCGGCAGATCAACGAGTGGATGGTCAGCGTCGTCGACGACGGCATCGCCAGCAAGGCGGCAGTCCGCGGCGTCAAGGTGGCCGGCAAGACCGGTACCGCGGAACTTGGAGACGGCTTGAACAACTCATGGTTTACCGGGTTCGCCCCGGCGAATGACCCGCAGGTGGCGGTCACTATTGTCATTGAAGGCGTAGACATCACCACCGGCGCAAAGCTAACCAGTCCGAACGCGAAGAAGATTTTTGAGGCGGTGTTGAATAAGTGAGGCCTTCATCAGGAATCACCCTCGGCGGCAGGTTCCAGCTGACCACGCGTATTGCGATCGGCGGCATGGGAGAAGTCTGGAAAGCCAAAGACCTGATCCTTGGCCGCATCGTCGCCATCAAGGTGCTCAAGGAGGAGTACACCGGCGATCCCGGCTTCCTCCAGCGGTTCCGCGCGGAGGCACGCCACACCGCGCTGCTCAACCATGTGGGCATTGCCAACGTCTTTGACTACGGCGAGGAAGAAGGCTCCGCCTACCTCGTCATGGAATTGGTCCCGGGCCAGCCGCTGAGCAGCATCATCGAACACGAGCAGGTGCTCTCCCCGGACCGCACCCTCTCCATGATCGCCCAGACTGCGCGCGCACTTTCGGTGGCCCACGCCCAGGGCCTGGTCCACCGCGACATCAAGCCGGGCAACCTCCTGATCACCCCGGACGGCCGCGTCAAGGTGACCGACTTCGGCATCGCCCGCCTCGCGGACCAGGTCCCGCTGACCCAGACCGGGCAGGTGATGGGCACCGCCCAGTACCTGGCTCCGGAGCAGGCCACGGGCCAGCTGGCTACCGGCGCCTCGGACATCTACGCCCTCGGCGTGATCGGCTACGAGTGCCTCACCGGCCACCGCCCGTTCTCCGGCGAGTCCCAGATCGCCATCGCGCTGGCCCAGGTCAACGATGCCCCGCCGCCACTGCCGGAACACCTGCCCAAACCGGTCCGCGCCCTGCTGATGTCCATGTTGGCCAAGGATCCCAAGAACCGCCCGGCCGACGCCCTCAAGCTCTCCGAAGCCGCCGAGGCCATCCGCAACGGTGACATCGCCGCAGCGCACGCCGCCGTTCCGGGCATGCTCCTCTTCGAGCAGGCAACCGGCCCCATCACCGCGCCAGTGGACCTGCCCACAGCCGCAACCGGTGTTATCGGCGCCGCCGACCGTACGACGTCGGCCACTTCAGCTTTGCCGGTGGTGGGGGCTGCCGGCGCGGGCGCCGCGGCCGGACTCGCTGCCGGGGCCGCCGCCGCCAGCGCGTACGGAGCCCGCAACACGCTCTCGCGCGCCGACGCCCTCGCCGCCGAACGCACTTGGGTCCAGGAGGAGGAAGACGACTACGACGAGCCCGTCGATGAGCCCGAACGCCGCGGCCGGAGTCCCTGGACCTGGCCCCTGATCGCCCTGATCCTGCTGGTGCTGTTCTCACTCGTGGGCGTCGTGCTGACCCAGGCCGGGATCCTGTTCCCGGAAACACCGGCGAGCAGCAGCGCGGTCACCAGCGCGCCGGCCACGAGCGCTTCGCCCACGACCACGAGCGCCAGCCCCACCACCACGTCCGCGGCCCCGACCAAGTCCACACCGGCTGGGATCAATTTGGTTCCGGAAAGCTACCTGGGTCGGCCCTACAATGAGGTCCGCAATGAACTGATCGGCCTGGGGCTGGGCGTCACCGGAGCAGAAGTCTTCGACGATTCCACCCCCGGAACGGTTACCAACATCGACCCGGCCGGGCGGGTCCAGCCCGGTACGACCATCACCGTGTCGTACTCCAAGGGCCCGAAACCCCCCGAATCCGTGACGGTCCCGACACTGCAGTCCGGTGCAAGCGAAGCCGCGGTCCAGCAGGCCATCGAGAACGCCGGCCTTCGCTGGGCCAAGGGCGACGCTGTCGACCCGACCAACAAAAAGGAACCGGCCGGCACCTTCGTCAGCTCCGAGCCCGCACCCGGCAGCAAAGTGCCTGCCGGTTCCGTCGTCACGTACCACCTGGCCAAGGCCGCCACTTCAAGCCCGAGTCCTACAGGAACGTAGGCCGCCATGCCCAATTCACCCCGCACCCCATCACACCGGGAGGACCGCGGCCCCGTGAACACGCAGCGCGTCCTCAGTGGGCGTTATGAGCTGGGTGAGCTGATCGGCCGCGGCGGTATGGCCGACGTCTTCCGAGGCATCGACACACGCCTCGGACGCACGGTGGCCGTCAAGCTGCTGCGCCCGGACCTTGCCAGGGACCCCCAGTTCCAGGCGAGGTTCAAGCGCGAGGCGCAGGCGGTGGCCGCCCTGAACCATCCCTCGATCGTTGCCATCTATGACACCGGAGACCACGCAGTCCCCGGTGACCACGAGGACACGGTCCGCGTGCCCTACATCGTTATGGAATTCGTTTCCGGAAAGACGATCCGGGACCTGATCAGGGCCAAGGACGTCAGCATCGACCAGGCCATCGACTTCACCCTGGGAGTGCTCGCCGCCCTGGATTACAGTCACAAGGCCGGGATCGTCCACCGCGACATCAAACCGGCCAATGTGATGTTCTGCCCGGATTCGAACAGCGTGAAGGTGATGGACTTCGGGATTGCCCGCGCCATGGCCGACTCCGCGGCGACCATGACCCAGACCCAGGCCGTAGTGGGAACCGCCCAGTACCTGTCACCGGAACAGGCGCGCGGGGAGACCGTGGACGCCCGCAGCGATCTGTACTCCGCCGGATGCCTGCTGTACGAGATGCTGGCCGGCCGGCCGCCCTTCATCGGCGACAGCCCCGTTTCCGTTGCCTACCAGCATGTGCGCGAGATCCCCGAACTGGCCAGCAGCTTGAACCCGGATGTCTCCGAGGCGCTGGACAGCGTGCTGATGAAGGCCCTGCAGAAGAACCGCGCGGACCGCTTCCAGGACGCCGCGGCATTCCGGCGCGCCCTCCGGGCGGCCCGCAGCGGAGTCGGCGTGGTCCCGCCGGCCGCGAGCGAAGCGGCCACCGACCCCCAAAACACCGTTCCGACGCCGGACGGCGCACCCACCGCCGCGTTCTCGGTCACGGGCGCCAAGTTTCTGGACGAGACCCCCACCGGCAGGCTCCGGCCGGCACAGGATTCGTTGGCTGATGACGACGCCCTGGCCGCCCACGGTGTCGCCTACGATGCAGCGGATACCGGCAGCCTGCCGCTGGTCCTGCCGCCCGAGCGCGAACACACGCAGCGCCAGAAGTCCCGCCGTCGGACGTGGACGGCGGCACTGGTGATCGTCACGGTTCTGGTTCTGGCCGGCGGCGGCCTGTGGCTTTACAACATGATGAACCAGGCTCCGCCGCCCGTGGCAAAGGTCCTGGTTCCGTCGGTGACATCGCTGACCGAGAGTGAAGCCCTACAGAAGCTCTACAACGCGGGGCTCAAACCCCAGCTCAGCCGGATGCAGCACGAGACCATCGCCAAGGGCATTGCCGTCGGCACTGTGCCGGATACGGGAAGCTCACTGGACCCGAATTCGGAGATCACCCTCAACATCTCCGAAGGCCCCAGCGTTATCACCATCCCCGCGGACCTGCCCGGGCGGACTGAGGCTGCCGCCCGCGATGTGTTGCGCCAGAAGGGTCTTGCCGGAGCACCCGGTACCACCATGGCCAACAGCGCCACGGTCCCGGCCGGCATCGTGATCACGACCAACCCGGCGCCGGGGCAGAACGTTGCGGCGGGAAGCACGGTGGAAATCATCGTGTCCACCGGGAAGGTGGCGGTTCCTCAGCTCGTCGGCCTTCCCGTCGCTGAGGCGGAGGCCGCGCTGAAGGCCCTGGGACTGGGCATAAACGCCACGGAAGTCGAGAACTCCCAGGTGGAACCCGGCAAGGTCACCGGACAGGCTGATGCCGCCGAGGCCCTGGTCGACCAGGGCAAGACCGTCGCCGTCACCGTGGCGAAAGCCCCCGCGCCATCGCCAAGTCCCACCCCGACACCAACGCCAACGCCAACGTCCAGCAAGGGCGCCAAGGAGGACGGATCGCTCCTGGGCGGGTTGTCCCGCTAGTGCTTGATGAGCGGGCTCAGTGACGCGGCCCGCTGCGCGGCGCCGGCCATGCCAAGGGACTCAAGCCAGTTGCCGAGCATCTGGTAGCCGCCCTCGGTGAGCACGGATTCAGGGTGGAACTGCACCCCGCAGAGGGGCGCAGTGCGGTGTTGGAGCCCCATGACCACTCCGGTGGCCGTCTCCGCCGTGATCTCCAGGACCTCCGGGATGCTCTCCCGGACGGCGGCAAGGGAATGGTAGCGCGTGGCCGTGAAGGGCGAGGGCAGCCCGGCAAACACACTGTTGCCGTGGTGCTCCACGAGGGACGTCTTGCCGTGCATCAGCTCGGGCGCGTGCGTCACCGTTCCCCCGTAGGCTTCCGCGAGTGCCTGGTGGCCCAGGCAGACTCCCAGCATGGGCTTGTTATGGCTGCCGCACCACTTAATCAGTTCGATGCAGACCCCTGCCCCCGCGGGGTTTCCAGGACCCGGGGAGATGAGGACGCCGTCGCGCGCTTCCGCGAGCTCGATCGCCTCGGCCAGGGTGACGTCGTCGTTGCGGACCACAGTGGTCTCCGCGCCGAGTTCCTGGAGGTACCCCACCAGGGTGTACACAAAGCTGTCGTAGTTGTCGACGACGAGGATTTTGGTTGTGCTCATGGATGCCTTGCTGAACCAATCGTTGAATCAGTGAACTGGGTGAATTGTGCCATCCAGGGAAAGAGGAACTGAACCATCAATACCAGCACGCCTGCGGCCAGCACCAGCGCGGTGGCAATGCGACGCGGGCGAAAATGCCACATCGGCCGGCGGGCCCGGCAGCGGATCTCTCCTGCAGTTGCAGCACGTGGCTTCTCCTCCCCGGACATTCGCGGCGGACACCACTGTGGCCTGAACTACAGCTAGAATTGGCTCCGAACAAGAACTCAAACATGACCAAGAGCGCGCTGACCGCCGGTGTATTCCTGCTTGCAGGATATCAAGCCAGGGTCCCGCTCCTGTTCCAGCCGCCCAGGAGGACCCGTGCCCGAGTCAAAGCGCCGTAAGAGGACTAGCGACGCAACGCCGCAGACTTCCGCGCAGGCCTACAAGCCCAACCCGGTGTGGTTCAAACCGGTAATGTTCGGCCTGATGATCATTGGCCTCCTGTGGATCATCACGTTCTATATCAGTGAAGGCACCCTTCCCGTCGCCGCGTGGGGATCCGGGAACATCATCGCCGGGTTTGGCATCGCGATCATCGGCTTCCTGATGACCACCCGCTGGCGTTCCTGACGCCCGCTGCAACCCCATGAAAGACCGGTACACCCTGTGTGCCGGTCTTTTACGTTAACGGGATGTCGGACCGGGGGCCGATAATGCTGGGACGGAGAACAATGCGAGGAAAGGAACCCGGATGGCCCCGGCAGTAATCGGCTCAGTGATCGGCGACGACGGCCTGGCCCGGCCACCGTGGGCGGCCGTTGATCCGATGTTGCGCGAGTACTACGACACCGAGTGGGGACTCCCGGTACGCGACGAGCAGGGCCTGTACGAGCGCATCAGCCTCGAGGCCTTCCAGGCCGGACTCTCCTGGGCCACGATTCTCCGGAAGAGGCCCGCGTTCCGGGCTGCCTTCCACGATTTCCATCCCGAGACGGTGGCCGCCTTTACCGAAGCGGACGTTGAGCGCCTCCTCCTGGACGCTGGGATCGTCCGTAACCGCCTCAAGATCAGGGCTGCCATCACCAACGCCCAGGCCACGATCGCGCTGAGGGACGACGGCGGACTGGTTGACTTCGTCTGGGCCTTCCAGCCTGAGACCACGCCCGAGCCGACCTCCCACGAAGAAATCCCCACCACGTCGGCGGAGTCGATCGCACTGTCGAAGGCACTGAGGAAAAGGGGTTTCGCGTTCGTCGGCCCCACAACGATGTATGCCCTGATGGAAGCGATCGGCATGGTCGACACACATCTGCTGGACAGCCACCGCCGTGGGGCCTCAGGAGTCTGGCCCCGCTGACGCTGTGCACAACTTCGGCAAAGTTGTCCACATTGTTGATAACTCTTCGGGGCGTCGACGGCGTTTGCCCCATTCCCCGCGCACTGTGGCTCTCAGCGGGACGCCCCGCCCGATGATGTCCGCGGAATTACAGGCACGTGAGTTATTAACAGTGTGGATTCCCTGTGGATAATTTCCGCATCTGCCCAAACCCGGCCTCCGAACTGGAATCGTGAGCCGCAGCGCGCCGGGTTCTTACTTGTCTTCCTGCCAGCGTGTGCCGCCGAGAGGTTTATCCACTTAACAACATGCCGGTACCCACAACTTATCCACAGGTGGGGATAAGTGCATGCTGCGGAGCCTGTCCCTGCCATTCTGGCGCCCCGTGGCGCGAATTCTTCCCCGGATCCCATCGAGGGGAGGTTATTAACACTGTGAATAACCCTGTTGAAATCAGATTTGATGGGGCCCTGGGTATGGCGGTTGGCCACTACACCGCAGTGAAGTCAACATCCGCACCCTCCCGCAGACTGCAATTCCGTGCCCTGGGAGCGGGGTTGTCCACTTAACCACAGGGCCACCCACAGGAGTTATCCACAATTGTGGAGATCCCCAAGGCTTTCGGTGCAAAATCGCCAGTTGTGGCCCTCAGATCCGGCACCGAAGCATGAACTACAGCCATGTAAGTTACCAACAGTGTGGATAACCGCTGTGGACAACTGTCCCGGCCCGGCCCATTTTGAGAGACGGGGCGCCGCAGTGGCTGCAGGACATAGAGCTCGTTGGGAAGGTCGCACTGTGGAAAACCGGAACATGCTGTGGGAAACGTCCTTTGCCGCGAAGGTCCAGGCGTCGGGCCTACGAGAGGGCCTGAACGGACGGGGCTGCGGACGGGGCTGCGGACGGGCCGACGCTCCTGCCCAGTTACTTCCCCCACCTCACCCAGCCGACCCCGGGAATCCGCGGTTTCACTCAGCTGAGACGTACACAAGCACCGAGCAACTGGGCAGGAACGTCGGCTTCGGATGCGGTTGGGGCGCCCACGGCTAAGGGACGCGCTGCAGGAACGTCAGTTCCGGGAGGGGGTCGGGCGCCCCCACGCAACGGACGCGGGATCGGGCACAGGCTACGCCGAGGGCAGCCGCCTGCCCAGCGGTGCAGGCCGGGTACCACCAAGGAAGGGACGCCAGGGTCAGTAGGCGTCAGTAGATGGCCACGCCGAGGGCAGCTGTGCACCGAGGACCGCCCGGGCCCGACGCTCCAGCCCAGTTACTTCACCCCACCACACCCAGCCAACCCCGGTAATCCAAGGTTTCACGCAGCTGACACCCACCCCAGCACCGGGTAACTG
>DATIUQ010000250.1:0-3270 GCA_035466775.1 Arthrobacter sp. | reverse complement strand
TGATCCACTGCTCGGCCGGACGGGACCGCAGCGGGATGATCGCAGCCATGCTCCAGGACCTCGCCGGGGCGGGTGAGGACGCCATTGCCCGCGGTTACGAGCGGGCCGTGCGCGGCATCAACGAACACCATCGCGTGTCCGGGGTCCCGCATCCGCATGAGCGGTATTTGCCGGAGGACGTCCTCGCGCCCCTGCTCGAATCGCGGCTGGAAAGTCTGCTCCGGTTTGTGCACAGTGTGAAGGCCGAGGAGTACTTACGCCACAATGGTGTAACGGAACCAGAACTGGCGGCCATTCGGGTCAAATTGGGGCGCTAGAGTAACCGGGTGAAGACTCCCAGGTTTCAGCTGACAGTGCGTGCGGTGGCGGCGGCCGCCATCGCGCTCGCGGGTTCGTTTTACGCTGTTCCCGCGGTGGCTGAAGGCGGGGGATCGGAGTTTGTTCCCGCGGCACTGGCTGCAGCTTCGCCGTCGGCCACGGCCAGCCCCCCGGCACCGGCAACGGCAGCGGCCCCGGCAACGGCGCCGGAAGTCAGCGACGCCGGGCTCGCCGAGGCGGTCCGGCGCGACCTGGGCATGACGCTCGAGGAGTTCAACGCCGCAGGCCAGCTCGCCAGGACCGCCGCCGACGCCGTTCCTTCCCTGCGGGACCTCCCCGGCTATCTGGGGATCAGCCTGCAGGACGGAAAAATCCACGTCGAAGGCAGCGGCGCAGATCTTCAGGCGCGGGTGAAGGAACTCAACGGGGCCGGAACCGCGGCCTTGTTCGTGCTCGTGACCCCGGGGGCTGGGCCGTCGGCTGAGCCCACCGCTGCTCCCGCGACCCAGCCTTCCGCGGCTCGGGAAGCGGCTCCGGCCGCCGTCCCCTCCGCGGCGGATCTGGTGGCGTCCAGCACCGAGCAGCTGTTCCAGGCCTATGTCCGCGAGGTGGGGCCCGCCGCTCTGCAGGCCGTGGCCTACTCCGGGGGAAGGTTCATCATCCGCACAGGCGGAAAGAATGCGGCCGAAGCCGCGCTGCCAGCCGTCCTGGACCCGGAAGCGGCGACGACCGACGCGGCGCCCGGGAAGATTTCCCCCGCCGACTTCGTGGCCCGTTACGCCAATGTCCAGCTGGAGCAGGGGTCTCCGGTGACGACGGAAGCGGATGTTTACGGCGGTGAGGGCTACGCCATTGACCGGCGGACGATCTGCTCGACGGGCTTTGGCGCGTTCAATGCGGCGGGACTGCCGGTCGTCCTGACAGCGGGGCACTGCGCCGAAGACGGCACGGCCCGGAACGCCGAGCTTGAGCCCCCGACATCGGCCACAGCGGGTGGATCGGCTCCCCTGCCCGGCACCCTGGCCCCGCTCGGCACCTTCGGGTTCAGCCAGTTCGGCGGAACACTCAACAGCTGGATCACGGGCACCGACGAAACCCCTGGCAACGTCGGTACCGATATCGCCCTCATCGAGGCCCTGAACGGCGGAATCAACGTCCAGCCGGCCACAACCAACTGGGCCAACGCCACGAACCCGGGCCCCACCGCAGTGAAGATCATCGGCGTCGTTGCTCCCTTCGAGGGCCAGGCAGTCTGCCGCTCAGGGCGGACCACCGGCTGGTCCTGCGGAACCGTTGCTGAAGTCGGGACGTACGTTGTGGGCGGGCGAACCACCGATCCGGCGGACCTCCGCGCCTTCAAGGGCTTCCTGTCCAATGATGTCCAGTCCAGTGGCGGAGACTCGGGCGGTCCCTGGATCAGTGGCAACTTTGCCGTGGGCACGCATTCGGCAGGCGAGACGTCGGGAGAAAACTTCGCCATCGCCACGACGCTCCAGGACGCGCTCACCAAGTTCCCGACCGCGGTTGAACTCCAGCTGTTCCTGAACAAACCCGAGCTCGTGGCCCCGGAAAACCTGACCTTCAAGGCCGGCCAACCCATCACTGGCAGGGTCCCGGCGGCTCCCGCGGCAGCCGTTGCCGCGGCCTCGAGAGTGCGCATCACTGTCGAGGGCCAGCAGCCTGCGGACGTGCCGGTCGACCCGTCCGGTAACTGGTCCTTCCCTGCCCCCGCGACCGCAGGCGCTCTGAGATTCACTGCGGAGACTGTCAACGGCTTCAGCACATCGGGAGCGGTTTCTTTGGCCGTCGACGTCTCTGACCTTGATGCTCCGGTAATCGGTGCCCCTGAAGGGGGAGCGGCCCTGATGACCCTCAGCCGCATAGACGGAACCGGAACCCCCGGATTGACGGTGAAGCTTACCGGCGACATCAGTGGTTCAGCAGCCGTCCAGCCGGACGGCCGGTGGAGCATTCCCGTTGGCGTGCCCGCCTACGGCCAGCTCGCAGTGCACGCCGTCCAGACGTCCGACGGTGTGGTGGACAGTCCTTCAATCACCCAGACTTTCACCGTCATTCCGCCGATGCCTGCCGAAACCACTATTCCGGACGGTACGCGCTTCAGCCAGGACGCCCTTCCCGAGACGATCTCCGGGACCGGCGTCGACGGCGCCGACGTGACGGTTTCGATCGACGGGATTCCGGTGGGTGCTGCGCAGGCCGGCGCCGGGGGTGCCGGCGTCGGCGCACGCGCAGTGGTCCGCTCCCTGGTCCCGCAGGTCCTGGTGGCTGGCGGACGCTGGAGCGTGCCGTTCCCGGCAGGCCTCACGCCCGGGTCGCACACCCTTGCTGTCACCCAGTCCGTGGACGGCGTTGCCTCGGCCGCGCGGCTCGTGACCTTCACCATCGAGGCCCCGCCCGCTGCACTCCCCGCTGCCCCGGCAGAGCCCGATGTTCCGGCTGCCGCGGCACCCGTCCTTCCGGCGGGCACCGGCCAACTGCCGAACACCGGCGCAGGATCGCTCCTGCCGGCCGCTGGGCTTGCCGGCGGGGCGATCCTGCTGGGCGGTGTCCTGCTGGGCAGCGCTAGGGTGGCTGCCGCGCGGCGTCGGCCGGTCCGCTGACTGCCGCTAAGGGCGGGCTTTCAGGACCGGCCGGACGGCTCAGTCGTCGCCATGCCATTTGTCCGAGTCGACCACCTGGACCGCTACGTCGAGAGTCTCGTCGGCAAGGCTGCCCCAGGCGTACACAATGGTGTTCTTGCCCTTCTTGACCGGAATATCGGCCGGGCCGATCAGTGGCTCGGTGGTGCCCGCGGCGGCAACTGAGGCCGACACGGTCCCAGCCTTCAGCGTCAGCACTTTCTCGTCAGGGTTCTCGAGTCCCTCAATCACAGCGGTTCCGCCGGCAAGAACGTCGACGGCGGGCGCGGCCGCCACGTGCCGGACGGTCAGC
>DATIUQ010000249.1:0-2828 GCA_035466775.1 Arthrobacter sp. | reverse complement strand
CACGTGGATGATGTGGCGCCGGGTTTCCGGCGAGACGCCGCCCTTGCCGTTGAGAACGTAGGACACCGCGGCGGAGGAGACCCCTGCCGCCCGGGCCACAGCTGCGGCCGATACATGCGGGGCGGGGCGGTCCGCGGCAACCCTTGTGGCGTTCCTGCGCATCCTGCCCTCCTCCGCGTTGTTGGCTCCTGTGACCTCAGTTACATTAGGGAGGCCGTTCGGCATTAAGCAACGTTAAGTGATTTTCCGGCAGGGCGGGAACGCTGCAGGCCCGGAGTTGTGTGCCGGGCCCCGGGGGGACTTGCCCCGCTCTGCACTCCAGCCGGCAGGGACATGCCCAGTCCTGGGCACAATCGTTCGGGGCATGTCCAGCCCTGGGCCCGGCGAGTGGGCATAGTGGCTTATGTCCAGTGGTGGGCGCGGGCGGAGGGCATGTCCCAGGGCGGCGCGCCGGGCGGCGTGCCGGGTGTCCCGGGGAGGACCGGGCGCCGCGGGGACTCCGGCCCTAGACAGCCATTTCGCCGTCGGCAAACATGGACTCAAAGGGACTCGATGCGAAGTTGAGCGGAGTACACTCAACTTTAGTACCAGCATGTTCCCGGAAGGAGCTCTCTTTGGACGCCAAATTCACCACCAAGAGCCAGGAGGCTCTCGCGGCTGCCGCCATGAACGCCTCGACGGCTGGGAACCCCCAGCTCGAACCCGCCCACCTGCTCAAGGCGCTGATGGACCAGCGCGAGGGCGTCGCCGTCGCACTCCTCCGCGCCACGGGGGCGGACCCGGATTCCGTCAGCGTCCAGGCCAGCAGCGCCATCAAGGCCCTGCCCGCCACCTCCGGGAGCAGTGTGCAGCAGCCGCAGCTGTCCCGCACCGCGCTGCAGGCCATCAAGAATGCCCAGAACGAGGCCGAGCGGCTCGGCGACAGCTTCGTCTCCACCGAGCACCTGCTGCTGGGGCTCGCGTCCGGAAGCGACGCCGTCGGGAAGCTGATGCGCGACGCCGGCGCCTCCCACGAGGCCCTGCTCGCCGCCCTGCCGGGTGTCCGCGGCGACCGCAAGGTGGACAACGCCGATCCGGAAAACTCCTTCCAGGCCCTGGAGAAGTACGGCACCGACCTCACCGCGATTGCCCGCTCCGGAAAGCTGGACCCGGTGATCGGCCGCGACGCCGAGATCCGCCGCATCGTCCAGGTGCTGAGCCGCCGCACCAAGAACAACCCCGTCATCATCGGCGAGCCCGGCGTCGGCAAGACCGCCGTCGTCGAAGGACTTGCCCAGCGGATCGTGGCCGGGGACGTGCCCGAAAGCCTGCGCGGCAAGACCCTGGTCGCGCTGGACCTCGCATCCATGGTCGCCGGCGCCAAGTACCGCGGCGAATTCGAGGAACGGCTCAAGGCCGTCCTGGAGGAGATCAAGAGCTCCGAGGGCCAGATCGTCACGTTCATCGACGAGATCCACACCGTGGTCGGCGCCGGCGCCACCGGGGACAGCTCTATGGACGCCGGCAACATGCTCAAGCCCATGCTGGCCCGCGGCGAGCTGCGCCTGATCGGCGCCACCACGCTGGACGAGTACCGCGAAAACATCGAGAAGGACCCGGCGCTGGAACGCCGCTTCCAGCAGGTCTATGTCGGCGAGCCCAGCGTGGAGGACACCATCGGCATCCTGCGCGGCCTCAAGGAGCGCTACGAGGCGCACCACAAGGTGACCATCTCAGATTCCGCGCTGGTGGCCGCCGCCACGCTGTCCAACCGCTACATCTCCGGCCGGCAGTTGCCGGACAAGGCGATCGACCTCGTGGATGAGGCCGCGTCCCGGCTCCGGATGGAGATTGACTCCGCGCCCGAGGAGATCGACCAGCTGCGCCGCCAGGTTGACCGCTTGACCATGGAGGAGCTGGCCCTGGCCAACGAGAAGGACCCCGCCTCGATGGAACGCCTGGCCGCCATCCGCGCGGACATGGCCGACAAGAAGGAGGAGCTGGCGGCGCTCAACGCCCGCTGGGAAGCCGAGAAGGCCGGGCTCAACCGGGTGGGTGACCTCAAGGCGAAGCTTGACGAGCTCCGCTCCGCCTACGACAAGGCGGCCCGCGAAGGCGACCTGGAAACGGCGTCGCGGATCCTCTACGGCGAGATTCCCGCCCTGGAGCGCGAATTGAACGCGGCCGCCGCCGCGGAAGCCGCCAACACGGACAAGTCCAGCCAGATGGTCGCCGAGCAGGTCACCGCGGACGACATCGCCGAGGTGATTTCGGCCTGGACCGGGATCCCCGCAGGCCGCATGCTGCAGGGTGAAAGCCAGAAGCTGCTGGAGATGGAGCACGTCCTGGGCGAACGGCTGATCGGCCAGGCCAAGGCCGTGACCGCAGTTTCGGACGCCGTGCGCCGCGCCCGGGCCGGGATCAGCGACCCCAACCGGCCCACCGGGTCCTTCCTGTTCCTGGGCCCCACCGGCGTCGGCAAGACCGAGCTCGCCAAGTCCCTCGCGGACTTCCTGTTCGACGACGAACGCGCCATGGTGCGGATCGACATGTCCGAATACTCGGAGAAGCACTCCGTGGCCCGGCTCGTCGGGGCCCCTCCCGGCTACGTGGGCTACGAGGAGGGCGGCCAGCTCACCGAGGCCGTCCGCCGCCGCCCGTACTCCGTGCTGCTGCTGGACGAGGTGGAAAAGGCCCACCCGGAGGTCTTCGACATCCTCCTGCAGGTGCTCGACGACGGCCGCCTCACCGACGGCCAGGGGCGCACCGTGGATTTCCGGAACGTGATCCTGGTCCTGACCTCCAACCTCGGCAGCCAGTTCCTCGTGGATCCGCACCTCGACGCCGCC
>DATIUQ010000248.1:0-27715 GCA_035466775.1 Arthrobacter sp. | reverse complement strand
CCGTATTTCGGGAAGAAGGACTCCTCCCCGGCGGCCAGGCGCAGCAGCGGACGCAGCCATTTCTGCCGGCAGCCGACCACCTCGAACACACCCTCGCCGACGCCGTAGTGGCCGGATCCCGGAACGAGCGAGAAGTACTCCTGCAGCTCCGGCTGCAGCCGCGCAAAGTCCGCGCCGAGCGCCAGCTCGTAGATCGGCGTGCTCACAAAATCCTCCTGCGTTCCTGGCCCGATGCCGGGTTCCTGACTACAGCCTGCGGCACGGACACAGGTTTGTCACAACCCCCGGGCGCTGCGTTCAAGTGCGGCCCGGACGCCGGCGGCGCCATGCCGGGGCGCCGCCGAATACGACAAAGCCATTTCAATAGGGGAATATATACATATGAAGGCACGCATTCTGGTAGTGGACGATGACGAGGCTCTGGCCGAGATGATCGGTATTGTGCTGCGCAATGACGGGTTCGAGCCTGTCTTCTGCGCCGACGGCGGGAAGGCTTTGGAAGTGTTCCGCTCCGCCAAGCCGGATCTCGTGCTGCTGGACCTCATGCTGCCGGGCATAGACGGTATTGAAGTCTGCCGCCAGATCCGCGCCGAATCCGACGTGCCGATCGTGATGCTCACCGCCAAAGCGGACACCTCAGACGTGGTCCGCGGCCTTGAGTCCGGTGCCGATGACTACGTCCCGAAGCCGTTCAAACCCGCGGAGCTCGTCGCCAGGGTCCGGGCCCGACTGCGGCCCGGCGACCAGAAGGCCCCGGAGACGCTGCGCATCGCGGACGTCACCATCGACGTCGCAGGACACCTGGTCAGCCGCGGCACCGAGCGCATCTCGCTGACTCCGCTGGAATTCGACCTGCTGGTGGCCCTCGCCCGCAAACCCTGGCAGGTCTTCACCCGGGAACTCCTCCTGGAGCAGGTATGGGGCTACCGGCACGCCGCCGACACGCGGCTGGTCAATGTCCACGTCCAGCGGCTGAGGTCAAAGATCGAACGTGACCCGGAAGCCCCCGAAGTTGTATTGACGGTCCGTGGTGTCGGCTACAAAGCAGGGTCCTGAACCGTCGGACGGCCGCCCCGGAACTGGTCCGGTGAGCGCCCCCGGTGACGGGGCCGCTCCCAAAAGTGCTGCCCGCGCATCGGTTGACCTTCGCGAGCCGGGACCGACCGTTCCCGCTGCCGGCCCGCCGAAGCCGGCCGCCGTCGAACCCGATGTAGCCGAATCCGGCCCTGTCGAACCCGGCCGTGTCGGACCCGGCACCGACGGACCCGATACCGCCACAGCAACCCAGCACCGCGGCGGTCCGGCCGCCGGCTGGCATGCGGTGGTCTTCCGGACCAGGATCTGGGTGAAGCGCGCCCGGATTGTGGGCGTGCGCGTGGCGAGGCTGGTCCGGATGGGAGCCACCCGCCTGCTTCCGGGGATCCGCTACCTGCTCCGGTCACTGCACAGCAAGTGGCGGCGGTCGATGCAGTTCCGGACCGTGCTGACGACGCTCATGCTGGCGATCATGTCCTTCGCCTTCGTCGGGGCGTACCTGTCGAACCAGATCGCCAACAACCTCTTCCAGGAACGGCTCGTCCAGGCCGAGTCGGAGACGCGGTACAGCGTAAAACAGGTCCAGGACACGTTCGACGGCGCCCAGGTCACCGACCAGTCAAGCGTCATCACCCTTGTCTACGACACCCTGAACGCGGTCGAGGGCCGCGGTTCTGTGATTCAGCGGCGCTACGTTTTTGAGGCGATGCCGGAACAGACCAAACCCCGCAACCGCTGGGTGGAGTCCCGGGCTTCGGACCAGCTCACCATCAGCGTCATTCCTCCCGAGCTGCGCAAGGCCGTGCAGGATTCGGGCAAGGAGCAGTTCTGGGCTTCCACGGAGTTCCCGGTGGGTACCGAAGACCGGCCCGGAATTGCCGTCGGCAACAAGGTCACCTTCAACGGCACGGTCTATGAGCTCTACCTGATCTATGACCTCAACACGGCACAAAAGACCCTCGACGAGATCCAGAACGTGCTGCTGGCCGGCGGCGCGGTGCTGGCGCTGCTGATCGGCGCCGTGGCCTGGTACGTGACCCGGAATGTCGTCAGCCCGGTCAGCCACGCAGCGCTCGTGTCCGAGAAGCTCGCGGCGGGGCAGTTGCAGGAACGCATGGTGGTCAAGGGCGAGGACGAAGTGGCCCGGCTCGGGGCCTCGTTCAACCACATGGCCGCCAGCCTGCAGGAACAGATCACCCAGCTCGCCACCCTGTCCCAGATGCAGCAACGGTTTGTTTCCGACGTCTCCCACGAACTGCGTACTCCGCTGACGACCGTGCGGATGGCCGCAGAAGTCCTCTACGACGCGCGCGAGGACTTCGACCCGATCAACAAGCGCTCCGCGGAGCTGCTCTACAACCAGGTGGAACGGTTCCAGTCCCTGCTGGCCGACCTGCTGGAGATCTCCCGCTTCGACGCCGGCGTCGCCACGCTCGACGCCGAACCGGGCGACGTCGTGCAGCTCGTCTCGCACGTGATGGAAGGCGTTGCCCCGGTGGCCGCCGAGTACGGCTCCGCCGTCACCCTCAACGCGCCGCAGGACAGCATCATCGTGGATATGGACGACCGCCGGATCGACCGGATCCTGCGCAACCTCATCCTGAACGCCCTGGAACACGGCGAAGGCCGTCCGGTGAACATCTCCGTGGCCGCCAACGGCAATGCCGTGGCCGTCGCAGTCCGCGACCACGGCATCGGCATGACCCCCGCGGAAGCGGCACGCGTTTTCGACCGGTTCTGGCGCGCCGATCCGGCCCGGGCGCGCACGACAGGCGGCAGCGGCCTCGGACTGTCCATCGCCGCCGAGGACACAAAACTGCACAACGGCTGGCTCCAGGCATGGGGAAGGAAGGGCAGCGGCGCCAACTTCCGCCTTACCCTCCCGCTCCGCCAGGGGGAGGCCATCACGAAATCGCCCCTTCAGCTGGAGCCGGTCGACGTCGGACTTCACGGCGCGGGAAGCGAACGGACCATGCTGCTGCTGGACCCTTCGCCGGCCCCGCGCGCCGACCCCGCCGGCGACGGCGCCGGCAGGGCCGGTACCGGAACCACGGACCCCGGATCAGCGGGAACCGGCACAGCGAAGACCGGCACACCGGGAACCGGAACGAAGGAGGGGTCATGAGCGGTGCCAATGGGAAGGCCGCCCGTGCCGCAGCCGCGCTGCTGGCAGTGCTGCTGTTCCTGCTGACGTCCTGCGCGCAGATCCCGCGCTCGGGTCCGGTGGGAAAGAGCACTGACGAGAGCGCGGGAAACCCCAATAATGCCCCTGTGTTCTTTCCGTCCGCACCCCGTGAGGGTGCCGGGCCGGAAGCGGTGATCGAGGACTTCTATCTCGCCGGCAGCGGCTACGAGGACGACTACGCGGTGGCACGCCAGTACCTGACGCAGGCGTCGTCCGTGACCTGGAAACCTGACCAGCGCGTGCTCGTCTTCCGCGCCGCGCGGGTGGTGCCGACCGGCGTCGAAAACGTCTTCAACTACGAACTTGACCTGTCGTACTCTGTCGACGCGGACGGGGTTGCGACCCAGCTGCCGGAGGGAACCAAGGAGAACATTCCGGCCACACTGACCCAGGTGGACGGTGAATGGCGGATTGCCGAACTCCCGGACGGCACGGCGATCCCGGAGGAGACCTTCAAAGTCATCTACGGCGCCTATCCGATCTACTTCTACGACCCCACGTTCACGTACGCCGTGCCCGACGTGCGCTGGTTCATCAAGAAGAAGACCGTCAAGGCCATGACCAGCGCACTGCTCGGCGGCCCGGCGCCGTATCTGAAGGGCGCCGTCGTCAGCGCCTTCCCCTCGGGCATCAAACTGGCCCGCGAGTCGGTTCCGGTGGTCTCCGGCGCCGCCCAGGTGGACCTCACGGCGAAGGACCTTGTGGAGGCTTCCAACGAGGACCGGCTGCGCATGCAGACCCAGCTTGCCCTCACCTTCCGCAGCCAGCCCGACGTCATCAACGTGGAACTGCGGGCCAACCAGGACCTGGTGCGCGTGGAAGACAACGGATCGGTCCTCCCGCCGATCCGGGACAAGAACGTCCCGGCCCGCCAGATCGCCGTGAGCAACAGCGACCTGGTCCGGTATGAGAACAACAGGATCTCACCGCTTCCGGACATCCAGTCCGTCACATCCCTGTCGCCGCGGGCACCGGCGGAGTCTCCCGTGTCACAATCCGCGGCCTTCCTCAACGCCGGACGGGGCACCCTGTACTCCATCGTGCCCGGCCAGCCCGCCCGGTCCCTGACCAGCCGCGCCACCCTTACCAGGCCCTCGTTCGACCGGTACGACTGGGTCTGGACGGCCGGTCCGGGCGCCAACGGCGCCACCGAAACGGTCGCCTACCGGCCCGCCGGTGTGGCAGAAGGCGCCGGCGTGCCCAGCGTGACAGTGTCGCCGGCATGGCTCTCCGGACGGACAGTCAAGGAATTCAAGGTCTCACGCGAGGGCACCCGCGCCCTCATCATCACGGAGCAGAACGGCAAAACGAAGGTCCAGGTCACGGGCATCGTCCGGGCAGCGGACGGCACGCCCAAGGACCTGACCGTGCCGATGACCCTGCTCGCGGCGAACGACCCGGATCAGGGTGTGTGGGTCGACGACTCTACGGTGGCCGTGATGAAGGCCTCGCCAAGCGACGCCGTCACCCCCGAACTGCTGTTCCTCACGTCGTCCCAGCCGCAGAAGCTGGCGCCATGGCCCGGACTGACGGCGCTCAGCGCGGGCAACGGCGGGGAGGAAATCTACGCCCAGTCAACGGAAGGGATCTTCCAGCGGATCGGCAACGGATGGTCCCCGCAGCTCAAGGGACCGATCGACCCGTCCTATCCGGGCTAGCGGCCGCGGCTTTCCACATGGCGCACACGGGGCCTCCCGCAGGGAGCCGCGCACGCGGAACCTTGTTATGTGGTGATCTTCAGAGAACTCCGTGACCTCGACCGTGTTGGACGTGGCAGCGGCGGGGCCAGCGGCAAGAGGACCGGGCCGCATCCGGCCCGGGGCCCGAGGCGGGCCGTGGACCCTGACCTGTCTCCGGGGGCACCTTCTGCGGCGAGGCACCGCGGTGCCTACCGGCGGCCGCTGGCGCGGCTGGTGGACGGGGCGGCGGCCGCTGCGGCCGAAGTGGTGGCACTCGCCGCGCCGGTGGATTGCGTCTGTTGCGGAGCTGAAGACCTGGCGCTCTGCGGCGGCTGCGAACGGCAGGTCCGGCTGCTGACGCGCACACCGTTCCGGGCGGAAGCGCAGGCCCCGGCCCTCATGGACGTGGATGGCTCGGTGCTCCTGCCGGTCGTGGCTGCCGGCGCCTACCGCGCGGAGTTGGCCCAGGCGCTGCTGTCCTTCAAGAAGCACGGCCAGGCACAGCTCGCGGGAGTGCTGTCGACGGGCCTGGCCCGGGCCATCAGGGCGGCCGCCGGGGAGGCCCCTGGGGTGCTGCTCATACCGGTGCCGACAAGCGGCGGCGCCTATCGCAGGAGGGGCTTCAGCCCGGTCCAGGTGCTGCTTGGCGGGCCCGGACCACACCCTGGGCCGGGCGCCGGCCGGCAGACCGGCCTGACCACGACCCACGCCCTCCGCAAGACGGGGCGGTGGTCCGGCAGGAAGACAGCCGGGCGGGGACCCGCGGCCCCCGTGTCGGCAGGGTTCCTGTACGGTCTCCCCGGCCTGCGGGGACAGCCCGGCGGGCAAAAGGGGCTGGGCCGCGGGGACCGTGCGCAGCGTGTGCGGGGATCCATGCGGGTCCGTCGCGGGCCCTTTGCCCCGGACGTGAACGGCAGGCCGTGCATCATCGTTGATGACGTGCTCACAACGGGGGCCACATTGGCCGAGGCGGCCCGGGCGTTGCGGGCGGCCGGAGCGTTGGTGAGGGGCGCCGTCGTCCTCGCCGCGACACGCCCGCCCGTCACGCGCGACTTCGGCGCTGCCGGCCCCGCACTGGCAGGGAAGCGGCCTGTCAAGGAAAAAAATAAACCAAAAAAGGATGAATAAGAGGTGCCTATGAACTAACGTCGGAGATGGGTACCAAGAACAGATGTACCTGTCGATAGCGGCTCGGAAAGGGGCTCGACTGTCAGTCAGAACAGCCCCGGGAAGTGCCGCCGTCGTGTCACCGAAGTCATTTGGAGGGCACCATGGAGTTCATGATCAGCGGACGCAATTTGACGGTCTCGGACCGGTTCCGCGAGTACGCCGACGAGAAGATCTCGAAGATCGCGTCGCTGGGGGACAAAGTCCAGAGGGTGGACGCAAAGGTTTCCAAGGAGACCAAGGCCCGGCAGACCGACGAGATGCTCACGGTTGAGCTGACCGTCCTGGGCCGTGGCCCCGTCATTCGTGCCGAAGCCAGCGCCGCCGACAAGTTCGCCGCGTTCGATCTTGCCTACAACAAGCTTCTTGAACGCCTGCGCCGGGCGAAGGACCGCAAGAAGGTCCATCACGGCAGGCATACCCCCAAGTCCGTCACCGAAGCGACGGCAACCCTTGAGCCCGCGAGCACCAGCGAGCCCATTTACGAAGAGGCGAATCACTGGCTTGAGCCCAAGGCAGCCCCCGCCGAGAAATCGCCGTATGAGGTCGAGAACGATATCCCGGCCGGAGACTCGCCCGTGCTCATCCGCCGGAAGGTCTTTCCCGCAGCGTCCCTCACACTCGACGACGCCGTCGACAACATGGAGCTCGTGGGGCACGACTTCTACCTTTTCGTGGACAAGGAGACCAAGGCGCCGTCCGTCGTGTACCGCCGGGACGGGTGGACTTACGGAGTCATCTCCCTTGACCAGACCTGTGAACCCGGTGCTGCTGCGCTGGAAGAGAAGATCCTCGCCTACCGTTCCGAGGATGAGCCGGCCACCGCATAAGCTGGTGCTGACCATCCGACGAAAGGACTGACGTGCAGGAATTGCTGAGCCTCAAGCAGGCCCGGCGGATCGCACTGGCAGCCCAGGGATTGGACAAGGTACGGCCCGCCGGACCCGTGACTGCACGGGCGGTGGGCCGTACGTTTGCCCGCCTTCACCTGGTACAGATCGACTCCGTCAATGTGTTGTCGCGCAGCCACTACCTGCCGTTCTTTTCCCGCCTGGGTAACTACGACCGCACGATCCTTCACCGAATGGCCGGCACGCACCCGCGCCGCATGATGGAGTACTGGGCCCACGAGGCCAGCTTCATCCGGCCAGACCACTTCCGGGACCTGGTCCTGTGGCAAAGCAGGAAATGGGTGGGGGCGCACGCCATGGACCCCGAGCTGCGAAGCGGTGTCGCCGAGCGCGTGCTCGAGGCGCTGGCCGCCGGCCGGCCGATGACCGCCGCCGAACTCACTGCCCGCCTGGGCCACGTGGAGGACCGGCTGCAGGACAACTGGGGGTGGAACTGGAACGTCGTCAAGCGGGTGCTCGAGCACCTCTTCGAGGCCGGACTCATTTCTGCCGCGTCCCGCACGGAGTCGTTTGAACGGCGCTACACCCTTACCGCCAAGGTCCTGCCCGAAAGGCTTGACGCAGAACGCCACGACGTGGACGTTAACGCCGCCGCGGACGTCGGGCACGAGCCGGCGGCGGCGCTGGTCCGCTTGATCGATGCCGCCGCCCGGGCCCACGGGATCGGCACGCTGCGGTGTTTCGCCGATTACTTCCGGACGCCCATGCGGGCGTCCGCCACAGCCTTGGAGCACCTCGTCGACGCCGGCAGGCTGCTGCCGGTCACCGTGGCCGGCTGGAACAAGCCCGTCTACCGGCACGTCGAGGCAAAACTCCCGCGCACGGCCACGGGCCGCGCCCTGCTGAGCCCGTTCGACTCGCTGGTCTTCGAGCGGCGGCGGCTCGAGGACTTGTTCGGTTTCCATTACCGCATCGAGATCTACACCCCGGAGCCGAAGCGCCGTTTCGGCTACTACGTGCTGCCGTTCCTCCTGCGCGACGGGATCGTGGCCCGCGTCGACCTCAAGGCCGACCGGGCCAACGGCCTGCTCCTGGCCAGGGCTGCCCACGCGGAGCCCGGCGCTCCTGCCGACACCGCCGTCGAACTCGCCGCGGAACTGCAGCTCATGGCAGAGTGGCTGGGACTGGACCGGATTGTGGTTTCCCCGAAAGGGGACCTTGCGCCGTCACTTGCTGACGCCGTGTCCGGCGCGGGGAACGGGGTATCCGCTCTGAGGGAACAGGCGTAACCTGCGCTGCGTCTCTCCCGTAGACTAAACACGCCAGAATTCGGCAGCTTGAGACTGGGAGCAACTTCACGTGGCATCACTTATCGAAAAACTTCTCCGCACGGGTGATAAAAAGACCCTGAGGCAACTGCGGAACTATGCCGATTCCATCAATGCCCTCGAGAGCTCCTTCCAGACCTTCACCGACGCCGAACTGCGCGAAGAGACCGACCGTCTCCGCGCACGCCACGCTGACGGCGAGAAGCTCGACGACCTCCTGCCTGAGGCGTTTGCCGCCGTGCGCGAAGCGTCCTCGCGCACCCTGGGCATGCGCCACTTCGATGTCCAGCTGATGGGTGGCGCTGCCCTGCACCTGGGCAACATCTCCGAAATGAAGACCGGTGAAGGCAAGACACTGGTGGCCACCGCTCCGGCCTACCTCAACGCGCTGGGCGGCAACGGCGTACACGTCATCACCGTGAACGACTACCTGGCCGAGTACCAGTCGGACCTCATGGGCCGGGTCTACCGGTTCCTGGGACTCACCAGCGGCTGCATCCTGTCCAACCAGGACCCCGCCGTGCGCCGCGAACAGTACGCCGCGGACATCACCTACGGCACCAACAACGAATTCGGCTTCGACTACCTGCGCGACAACATGGCGTGGGACAAGTCGGAGCTGGTCCAGCGCGGCCACCACTTCGCCATCGTCGATGAGGTCGACTCCATCCTCATCGATGAGGCGCGGACACCGCTTATCATCTCCGGCCCCGCGCAGGGCGACACCAACCGCTGGTACAGCGAGTTCGCCAAGGTCGTCACCCGGCTCAAGCCCGAGGACGACTACGAAGTCGACGAAAAGAAGCGCACGGTCGGTGTGCTCGAGGCCGGCATCGAAAAGGTCGAGGACTACCTCGGCATCCACAACCTCTACGAGTCCGCCAACACGCCCCTGATCGGTTTCCTCAACAACGCCATCAAGGCCAAGGAACTCTTCAAGCGGGACAAGGACTACGTCATCCTCGACGGCGAGGTGCTCATCGTCGATGAGCATACCGGCCGCATCCTCGCGGGCCGGCGCTACAACGAGGGCATGCACCAGGCGATCGAGGCCAAGGAAGGCGTCGAGATCAAGGCCGAGAACCAGACCCTGGCCACGGTCACGCTGCAGAACTACTTCCGTATGTACGACAAACTGGCAGGCATGACCGGCACGGCCGAGACCGAAGCCGCCGAGTTCATGAGCACGTACAAACTCGGCGTCGTCGCCATCCCCACCAACCGGGACATGCAGCGCATTGACCAGCCGGACCTCGTGTACAAGAACGAGGCCGTCAAGTTCGACGCCGTCGTCAAGGACATCGCCGAACGGCACGCCAAGGGCCAGCCGATCCTGGTCGGCACCACCAGCGTCGAAAAGAGCGAATACCTCTCCCGGCTGCTGGCCAAGGAGGGCGTCCGGCACGAGGTCCTCAACGCCAAGAACCATGCCCGCGAAGCCGCGATCGTGGCGCAGGCCGGGCGCAAGGGTGCCGTAACCGTGGCGACCAATATGGCAGGCCGTGGCACCGACATTATGCTCGGCGGCAACGCCGAGTTCACCGCCGTCGCCGAACTGGCCAAGCGCGGGCTGGACCCGGAAGAGAACTCCGAAGAATACGAGGCGGCCTGGCCGGCAGCCTTCGAGGCTGCCAAGCAGTCCGTGAAGGACGAGCACGAGGAGGTCCTCGACCTCGGCGGCCTATACGTGCTGGGTACCGAACGGCACGAATCACGCCGGATCGACAATCAGTTGCGCGGCCGCTCCGGCCGCCAGGGCGACCCCGGCGAGTCCCGTTTCTACTTGTCCCTGACCGACGACCTCATGCGCCTGTTCAATTCCGGCGCGGCAGAACGGCTGATGAACAGCTCGGTGCCCGACGACGTCGCGCTCGAATCCAAGCTCGTCTCGCGTGCCATCGCCTCGGCCCAGGGCCAGGTGGAAGGCCGCAACGCCGAACAGCGCAAGAACGTCCTCAAGTACGACGACGTCCTGAACCGCCAGCGCGAAGCCATCTACGGCGACCGCCGCCGCATCCTCGAAGGCGACGACCTGCACGAAAAGGTCCAGTACTTCCTGGAAGACACGATCACCGCGTTCATCGACGAGGCCACCGCCGAGGGGACCGGGGACGACTGGGACTTCAACCTGTTGTGGTCGAACCTCAAGACCCTCTACCCGGTCAGTGTCACACCGCGCGACCTCATCGACGAAGCCGGCGGCAAGTCGCGGATCACCGTGGACTTCCTCAAGGAAGAGATCCTTTCCGACGCGCGTCTGGTCTACCAGGCCCGCGAGGAAGCCATTGGCCACGAGAGCATGCGCGAGCTTGAGCGCCGCGTTGTCCTGTCAGTGATCGGCCGCAAATGGCAGGAACACCTCTATGAGATGGACTACCTGAAGGAAGGCATCGGGCTGCGCGCGATGGCCCAGCGCGATCCCCTGGTGGAATACCAGCGCGAAGGTTTCATCATGTTCCAGGCCATGATGGAAGCCATCCGGGAGGAAAGCGTCGGCTTCCTGTTCAATCTTGAGGTTGAGGTGACCCCCGCCGAGGACGTGGTGGTCGCGGACGCAGCGGGCCAGCACACCGAACATCACGAACCGCAGATCCGGGCCGCAGGGCTGGAAGCGCCGGAAAAGCCGGCCCAGCTGCAGTACACGGCCCCCGGCGAGGACGGATCGGCCCAGACGCGTGTCGAGGCCAAGGCTTCCGGCCGTTCCGGCAACCCGGCCAAGGCCGCGGCGCAGGATGGCCCGCGCCGTGCAAACAAGAAGAAACGGCGCTAGCTGATCGGCGGGCTGGCTGTCCCGACACGGACGCGGCTGGCGGCGCAATAAATAGTGCGGCAAGGAAAGAGGACCGGAACATGTTCCGGTCCTCTTTCCTTGTCGCGTTCTCCTCCTTCCCTCGCTGCAGTCGGTCAGCCCCAGCCTGCTGCCGGTATCAGGGCGCGGCGGCGGTCAGCCGATTTCCAGGGCCGTGACGCGCCATGCCAGCCTGCTGCGCTCCAGCCTCAGCGCGACGGCCCGGACCCGCAGCTCCTCGACCACGACGGCGCTGGCCTCATAGACATCCGCCGACACCCTGCTGGCCCGGACCGAGCGGACGGAGGGGTTGCGGTGCAGCCGTCCCGCGGTTGGCGACGCCCCGCAAGGAACCCTGCGGGTAAGGGCCGCGCGGTGCTGCAGGGCAGCGAGGCAGCGCTCGTCGAGTCTCCGTGCGAGCTGCTGCGCCGGCCGGATGCCGGCCAGAACCTCAATGGCGGCCTGAACCGTGCTGCGGGAAATCGCACAGATCTCCCGGGTTTCATCGGCGGCCCGCAGGGGCGGCGCTTCTTGTTCTGTTGGTCCTGTTGGTCCCGCTGGTCCCGAAGGGGTGTCCGGGACGCCTTCCGGTGCCGGGCCGCCTGGGACCAGGCGCAGTGGCGAAGCGGCGGATACGTGGGCTTCCGCGCTGCCGCGGGGGCTGGTCATGGCGCTCATGGTTCTTCCTTTGCTGGTGGGTTTGCTTCTGAAGGATCGCGGCCGAACGTGTCGAGGCGGCACGGCGTCGAGGCGGGACAGTGTCGATGGTGTGTCAGGGGTTGGGCGGAATCCTGAGGATCTGCCCCGGCCGTAGAAGGTCGGGGTTGGCGCCGATGACTTCCCTGTTGGCTTGGTAGATCCGGGGCCAGTCCAGGGCTATGTCGACGTCGGAGGCGAACGGCCCCAGCCTGGCTGCGGACAGGCTCCACAGTGAGTCCCCGGGGCGCACTATTACCTCTGTTCCCGCTCCCGCGGGTTGCTGGGGGCGCAGCGGCCGGGCGGTCAGCGGGCCAGGTTCGATGACCGGGCTGAGCGGCCGCCATTGCGGATGGGCGGCAACCGGGGTGCCGGGCGGCACGGCGGGCGGGGCCGGGGCCGCCGTCGGGGTCCATCCAGCAGATGCCGCGGCCGGGGCGGAGACTGCCACGTTCTGCGGGGCCGGCGCGGTGTTTGCCGACTCCACGGTGGAGGCAGAGGCGAGCGGTGCTGTGACCAGTTGGAGTCCGACGGCGGCAAGGGCGAGGCGGCGCATGAAAGCGGGGGCGAACTTTCCCGCAGCCGAAGCGGCGCGGTCCTTCCCGGACCGTTCCAGGAGCGCCGCCGCGACGGCAATGGCAAGGGACATGGCCCACCAGGCGGTCACGATGAGTCCAGCCATGTTCGCCACGATGCCGAGCTGGTCTTCGAACCCGAGGGACTCATGGTGGGCCGGGGAGGAACGCCACCGCTGGACCATAAGGCCTCCCGTGACGGCGAGGAATAGTCCCAGCATCAGGATGACGGCCGCCATGGCCGCATCGGCGGGAAGCACGCCCCGGCGCCGGGGCTTCAGGGGTTCTGCGGCTCTCATGTTCTGTCCGCCTCACAGTAGAGTGGGTCAACAAGATGGCATTTGATGTTGTTTGGTGCATTTAGAGATAGTTTGATCCCTAAATGCCCTTTTTGTCCAGAGTCGATTCAAAAGGGCGCGGTTGACCCGTGAGGAAGGGCTCGCCTACGCTGACGGCATGCGCTGGGATGCCCTCTTTCACGATCTGGAAACCCAGATGGCTGCGGGGGAGCGCCTGGATCTCGACGCGGAAATCTCGGAGCGGACGCGGACGGAGGAAGCAACAGTGGAACTCTCGGACCGTCTTCGCGGTTCGCTGGGTCGGCTGATTGTGGTCCAGCTCGCGTCCGGATCGACGATCGAGGGGACCTTGAGCCACGCGGGAAGCCAAGCGCTCGTGCTGGACGAACCACGGCACCAGGTCCTGGTTCCCTATGCGTCGGCGGTCCGTTACCTCGGGCTTTCCCGGCTGGCCGTAGCCGAGCCTTCCAAGGTCCGGCAACGGCTTGGCCTGGCCAGCGCCTTGCGCGGGCTTTCCCGGGACCGAGCCGGCCTGGGGCTCCTGCTGTGGGGCGGTCCAACGGGGGAAACGACGCTCTTTGGCGTGATTGACCGGGTCGGGCGCGATTACCTTGACCTGGCGGTCACCGGGGACGGCGAGGAGCGTCGGGCGGCCAATGTCCGGCAGCTGGCCACCATTCCCTTCGCAGCGCTGGCCGGAATCAGGTCGGCCCGGACTCCCGGCTATCCGGCGCCCGGCCAGTAGGCGGCGGCCAGGTCCGGCGTGGCCGCCGGCCGCGGCACGTCCGGCTCAGCGGGACTTGGACTTGGCCTCTTCGATCATCCGGCTGGCTTCCGCATACCGCTCTTCGATGTACTGCTCGAGCATCTTCTCCTCGACACGCCACTGGCCGCGGCCGCCCACCTGGATGGCCTTGAGCTCGCCGCTGCGTACCAGCGCGTAGGCGGCCGGAGCATTGATCTGGAGCTGTTCTGCGACGTCGGCGAGGGTCAGGAATCGGGGCATGACTCCATTTTGCCACTGATGACTTCGTCTGGGGCTGTTATCCACAGTTTGCACTTCTTTGTTCCTGAGGCTTCCCGCCGGGCCACGAAGGCGTAACAATGATCTTGCCCGGCCAGTTTCGGGCGGCGACTACAGGGGGAGCGGGCGCATGAGCGTGGGCACAGTGGCTGGCGGGGCGAGGCTGAAGAAGCCATCCTGGAAAGATCCCAAGCTCATCGTCGGCATTTTGCTCGTCCTGGCCTCGGTCGTGGGAGTCATTTCCCTCGTGGGGGCCGCAGATCAAACCGCCGAGGCGTACACCGCACGGGAGCCGATCGCCGTGGGCGAAACGCTGACCGTGGACAAACTGAATCGCGTCAGGGTCCGCCTAGGCGATCTTGAGCAGCACTACCTGACGCCGGCGACCGGCGTGGCTGACGGACTCGTGGCCGCGCAAAGAATCGGCAAGGACCAGCTGGTGCCGCGCGAGAGCTTCGGGCAGCCTGACGGACTGGGCCGGAAACCGGTCGCAGTCACCATTGACGAGACCCTGCCGGCCCAGGCAGTTGCGGGCTCACGGGTGGACGTCTGGGTGGCGCTGCCCGATACCCGGAACGGGTTCAGCAAGCCAACCCTGCTGCTGCCGGGCGCGGAGATCGCCCAGATCACTCCAGGCAGCACCGCCCTGGGCTCAGCCCGGTCCACCGTCGTTATGGTGCTGGTCGCGGACGGGCAGATGCCGGATCTGCTGGGAGCGCAGGCCAACAAGGCCAAGATCTCGGTTGTCTGGAATCCGGGCGGGGCGGGCCGGTGAGCATCCCAGTCGTCACGGTCGGCGACTCGGGCGAAGACCTCGTCGGCCGGCTGGAGCGACTTCACGGGCCAGTATCCGTTGTTCGGCGGTGCAGCGAACTGGCGGAGCTGCTGGCAGCCTGCCAGGGTGGACTGGCCCGGGCAGCCGTCGTCGCGGAGGGCAGCGAGGACTTGACGGCGTCGCTGGTGGACCGGCTGTCCGCCGTCGGAGTTGCGGTCCTGGCCCTAACAGACAGCCCGGAGGAAAACGTCCGGCTCCGGGGGATCGGCGTGGCCGCCGAAGTGACCGGAGTCGACGCCGCCGCCCTCGCCTACCGCATCGCAGGGGCTGTCGCCCTGCTCGCCGGGACTGATCCGCCCCGGCATGGTGACACCCCGGGCGGGGCCGGCGCCGGCCCCGCGCCCGGACCGTCCGGCGGCACAGTCGAGGGATGGCCGGAGCGATCCCCCGCGGGGCAGATCATTGCGGTGTGGGGGCCTGCCGGGTCGCCGGGCCGGACCATGCTGGCGGCCAATATGGCGGCGGAACTCGCAGCCGAGGGAAAGTCGGTGCTCTTGGTGGACGCCGACAGCTACGGTGCCAGCGTCGCCGCCATGCTTGGACTGCTGGACGAGGCGGCGGGGCTGGCGCAGGCCTGCCGCATGGCGGACCAGGGGCTCCTCGACGCGGAGGCCCTGCTCAGGATTGCGGCACCGGTGGCCACCAGAACAGGGACCTTCCGCGTGCTCACCGGAATCACCCGGGCGGGCCGCTGGACTGAACTCCGCGCCGCGGCGCTTTCGCTCGTGCTGACCAAGGCACGGGAAATCGTTGACGTCACCGTCATCGACACCGGTTTTTGCCTTGAATCCGACGAAGAGCTGAGCTTCGACTCCATGGCGCCCCGCCGAAATGCCGCGACGCTGAGGAGCCTTGAAATGGCCGACACGGTGTTCGCCGTCGGGGCGGCGGACTCGATCGGAGTGCCGAGGCTGGTCCGTGGGCTTGCCGAACTTGAATCGGCCCTTCCGCAAGTGTCCCCGCGGGTGGTGCTGAACAAAGTGCGGCAGTCCGCGGTGGGTCGTTCCCCGGAGCGGCAGCTCCGCGAGGCCTGGGAACGGTACGGCCCCACCGTCCCGCTCTCTGCCTTTCTCCCGGCCGATCCAGCCGCGAGCGATGCGGCACTCCTCTCGGGATCCCTCCTGCTGGAGGCCGCGCCGGATTCCCCGCTCCGGATGGGCATCGCAGCACTGGTTTGTGCACCCGTCCAGCGAAATCACAGATCCTCTGTATTTTCTTCCACAGCGAAGCGTCGGCTAAAGGGCTAGGCTCGCCATGAGGGCCGCAACGAAGCGGCAATGAACTTTTTGATGGAGGCGTTTGTCGATGTCGTCTGGGTCCAGCGTGGAGGATCAGCCCGTTTCGATCGGTGCCGGAGAAGGCTACCTGAAGGACTACTACGAGCACCTTGCGGAGGAGGACGCCCGCGCGTATCCCGGGGAACTGCTGGCAGCACGGGCCGAGACGCACCGCCGGACGGCAGCGCACCGGTTCCCCGGCGTCGCCAACATCACCATCGCCGACGAAGCTGACCGCAGTGTTGTCTACATTGTCACCGACGACATGCCCTTCCTCGTTGACTCGGTCAACGCCGAACTGGTCCGGCAGAACGCCCCGATCCGCCTTGTGATGCATCCGCTGTTCGTCGTGACCCGCAACCGGGAGAGCGGTGAACTCGTCAAGGTTGCGCGCGTCCCTTCGCATCTGGGCATCTCCAGCGGCGACACGGCAGCGATGCCCAACCTTTCGCACCTGATCGCCCAGGGGGACAACGCCTCCCACATGGAATCCTGGATCGCCGTCGAAATCGACCGCGTGGACGATGCGAAGCGCGCGGCGCTGACCGAGGGCATTGGCCGCGTACTCGCCGACGTGCGGGCCGCCGTCGAGGACTGGCCGAAGATGCGGCACCGGGCCATCCAGATTGCCGAGGACCTCGACAAGCTGGCCAATCCCGCGCAGATCGCCGAACTTCGCCAGGCCCAGGAACTGCTCCGCTGGCTGGATGACGGGAACTTCACGTTCCTCGGCTACCGCGAGTACGACCTCAAGAACGAATCCGGCGAGGATGTACTGGAACCCCGGGAAGAAAGCGGCCTCGGGCTGCTGCGCGGGGGAGCGGACACCCCGCACCAGATCCAGCACCTCACGGAGGCCGGCCGCAAGAAGGCCCGCGAAAAACGCGCGCTCGTCATCACCAAGGCCAACTCCCGCTCCACCGTGCACCGCTCCGCCTACCTCGACTACATCGGCGTCAAGAGCTTCGATGCGGCCGGCAACGTCAACGGCGAACGCCGCTTCATCGGGCTTTTCGCCACCACCGCGTACGCCGGATCCGTGCGTGAGATCCCGGTGGTCCGCGAGAAAGTCGCCGCGGTCTTGAGCGATGCCGGATTCCCGCCGGACTCCCACTCGGGCAAGGACCTGCTGGGCATCCTCGAAACCTACCCGCGCGACGAACTCTTCCAGATCGAAATCCCCGATCTGGCCGCCATCGCGACGGGAATCCAGCGCCTGCAGGAGCGGCGACGCACCCGGTTGTTCCTGCGGCCGGACATCTACGGCCGCTTCATGTCGGCCCTCGTTTACCTCCCGCGTGACCGGTACACCACGAACGTGCGCCTCCGCATCGAGGAGGAGTTGCGCGAGACGTTCAATGCCGTTTCCATCGACTACGAGGCGCGGATGACGGAATCCGCGCTGGCCCGGCTCTTCTTCCGGATCAGGCTTCCGAAGAACGCCGACGTCAGCACCATCAACACCGACGATCTCGAGAAGCGGCTGGTCCGGGCGGCCCGCTCGTGGAGCGAGGGCATCGCAGAGGTCCTGCACGCCCGCGCCGACGGCGCCGGCGTCACCGCGGACGACGGCGCCAAGGAACGTGCCGCCGTCTGGGCGGAGGCGTTCCCCGCCAGCTACCGCGTCGACTACGAAGTGGAAGATGCGCTGGAGGACATCGCCCGCTTCGAAAAGTACGGTGCCGGCGCCGGGCAGGCCGGGGAAACCGGGACGGAACGTCCCGGCGTCCACGTCTACCTCCCCGAAGGCGCCGGAGCGACGCTGGAAGAGGATGCCCGGGTCAAGCTCTACATGCTCGAGCCCAAGAGCCTGAGCCAGATCCTGCCGTACTTCCACAACCTGGGCCTGGAAGTCCTGGACGAACGCCCGTTTGAGATCGAAACGGCGGACCAACGTGACTTCTTCCTCTACGACCTCGGCCTGAAGTACCCGGCCGGGGTGGACCCCCTCAAGACCGGGCAGTTGCTTGCGGACTCGTTCGGCGCCGCGGTGTCCGGGGATGTGGAATCGGACAGCTTCGACCGGCTGGTGCTGCGGGAGGGGATGCACTGGCGCCAGGTCGTCGTGCTGCGTGCCTACGCCAAGTACATGCGGCAGATGGGCAACACCAACTCCTACGGATTCCTGTCCGACACCCTGCTGGCCAACCCCGACGTCAACCGCGGACTCATTGCGTTGTTCGAGGCCCGCTTCGATCCCACCCTCAGCGAGGACGACCGCAGGCTCCGGCAAAAGGAGGTCCTCGCCGAATTGGACGCAGCGATCGAACAGGTCGCGACCCTCGACGCCGACCGCGTGCTGCGCACCTTTAAGAACCTGATCCAGGCGACGCTGCGGACCAACTACTACCAGAACAAGCCGCACCTCAGTTTCAAGCTGAACCCGTCTGCGATTGACGGGCTGCCGTTCCCCACGCCCATGTTCGAGATCTGGGTCTACTCGCCCCGGGTCGAGGGTGTTCACCTGCGCTTCGGCAAGGTGGCCCGCGGCGGCCTGCGCTGGTCTGACCGCCGCGAGGATTTCCGCACGGAAATTCTCGGCCTGGTCAAGGCCCAGACCGTCAAGAACGCCGTGATTGTGCCCACCGGTGCCAAGGGCGGGTTCTATGCCAAGCAGCTCCCGGACCCGGCGGCGGACCGCAGTGCCTGGATGGCGGAGGGCGTTGAAAGCTACAAGACGTTCATCCGCGGCCTCCTGGACGTCACCGACAACCTCATCACGACGCCGGAGGGCGAGCAGCTTGTGCCGCCGGCCGACGTCGTACGGCACGACGACGACGATTCCTACCTCGTCGTGGCTGCCGACAAGGGCACGGCCTCGTTCTCCGACATCGCCAACGGCCTTGCCGCGGAATACGGTTTCTGGCTCGGCGATGCCTTCGCCTCCGGCGGCTCGGTCGGCTACGACCACAAGGCCATGGGCATCACCGCCCGCGGGGCCTGGGAGTCGGTCAAACGCCACTTCAGCGAGCTGGACCTGGACACACAGGCCGAGCCGTTCACGGTGGTCGGCGTCGGCGACATGTCCGGTGACGTGTTCGGCAACGGCATGCTGCTCTCGAAGCACATCCGGCTGCTCGCGGCTTTTGACCACCGGCACATCTTCCTCGATCCCACCCCGGACGAGGCCGTGTCCTTCGCCGAACGCCAGCGGCTCTTTGAGCTGCCCCGGTCCTCCTGGGACGACTACAACAAGGCCTTGATCAGCGAAGGCGGCGGCGTGTTTGCGCGCCAGGCGAAGTCCATCCCCGTTTCGGCCCAGGTGAGGTCCGCGCTCGGCCTGCCCGAGGGGACCACACAGCTGAGCCCGCCCGAACTGCTGCGCGCGATCCTGCTGGCCCCGGCGGACCTGCTGTACAACGGCGGAATCGGCACCTACGTCAAGGCCAGCACGGAAACGAATGCCGAGGTCGGCGACAAGGCCAACGACTCCATCCGTGTCAACGGCCGGGACCTGCGCGTGAAGGTGGTCGGCGAGGGCGGCAACCTGGGCATGACCCAGCGGGGACGCATCGAAGCCGCGCTCCAGGGCGTCATCTTGAACACCGACGCGATCGACAACTCCGCCGGGGTGGACTGCTCCGACCATGAGGTCAACATCAAGATCTTCGTGGACAGGATGGTGGCTGCGGGGAAGCTGGATCCTGCGGAGCGTTCGGAGTTCCTGGCCTCAATGACCGATGAAGTCGGCCGGCTTGTGCTGGAGGACAACATCGATCAGAACATCCTGCTGCTCAACGACCGGATGCGGGTGTCCGAATGGAGCCCCAGCTACGAACGACTGATGGACTGGCTGGAGAAGCACGCCGAGCTGAAGCGCGATCTGGAGGCGCTGCCGACGACCGAGACGCTGCACGAGCGGCTGGAGCAGGGCCAGGGACTGACCTCACCGGAGCTGTCCGTGCTGGCGGCCTACGCCAAGATCGAACTCGCCTCGGCGCTCCGGGACAGCGATCTGGCCGACGATCCGTGGTTCCGGGAAACCTTGCGGGCCTACTTCCCGCAGCAGCTTCGGGACAGGTTCGACGCGGACCTCGACACCCATCCGTTGCGGCGCGAGATCATCGCGACAGTGGTGGCGAACGACATGATCAACATGGGCGGCATCACCTTCGCGTTCCGCGCCATGGAGGAGACCTCGGCCACCGAGGCCGCTGTCGCCAAGACATTCGTGGCGCTGCGTGAAGTCTACGAACTGGACATCATGGTCGGGGAGCTCAACGAACTGCCCGCGTCCTTCCCGACGGAGCATTGGAGCACCGTCCACCTGGACATCCGCCGGCTCCTGGACCGGGCCGTGCGGTGGGTCCTGAGCCAGGGCAACGCTTCGCGGCCCATTGCGGAGATCGTCGGCGAGTTCAAGCCGCTGATGGATCCGATGCGGGCGCGCCTGCTGGACTACCTGCGCGGCGACGACCGTGCCCGGGTGGTCGAATGGCTCGAGAAGGCGCGTGGTTGGGAACTTCCGGAGGACCTGGCACACCGGTGGGCGGAACTGTTTGAGAGCTTCGTGCTGCTGGACATCGCCAAGATTGTGCACGTCAGCCCTGAACCTGTCGAGAACATCGCCCACGTCTACTACACGGTGTTCAACCGGTTCCACGCCGACTCCCTGCTTGAACGCATCACCAAACTGCCGAGGAATGACCGCTGGCAGGCCCTGGCCCGTGCGGCCCTCCGTGACGATCTGTATTCGACCGTTTCGGACATGACGACGGCGGTGCTGGAGGCGACCGCTCCGGGAATGCCTGCAGAGGAGCGGCTTGCGGCCTGGGAAAGCCAGAACGTCGAGCAGCTGGGCCGGGCGAAGAGCATGTTTGACGAGGTCAACGCCCTCGAAGCCGATGACATGGCGTCGCTGTCGGTAGCATTGAGGCTCTTGAGGTCAATCGTTCGACGCTAGGCAGCTGCCGGCGTCGCAAATGGAGGTGCTGTGGCAATCTTTACGGACCCTATCAGGGAGCATGCTGATTTCGGGCCGGGGGATGCCGAGTGGCTGCACCTCCTTGTCGGCGACTGGCAGATGGTCGCGGACCTGGCGTTCGCGGACCTGGCGCTGTGGTTCCCGCACCCGGAGTTCGGCTACGTGGCGCTCGCTCACGTGCGCCCCTCCACCACGCACACGGTGTTCCATGCCGACTTCGTGGGGGAGGGGATCAGGTCGGACCTGCTCCCGCTGGTCAACAAGGCGTGGGAGAGCCGCACGATCGAGCGCTCCAACGAGACCAACTGGAGCAGCGACATGGCCCTCCGGGTCGAGGCCGTGCCGATGGTCCGCAACGGCCGGACGCTGGCGATCGTCACGACCCACATGGACCTCTCCAGCTCCCGGATGCCGTCCCGGCTTGAGCTGACCTACCGGCAATGCGCCTACGATCTGCTGCGGATGGGCACCCTCGGGCTGTGGCCCGACTTCGCCTCGCCCACCGGCTCCCGGCGCGGCGCGCCCCGCGTCGGCGACGGCCTCATCAGGCTCGACGCCGAGGGCATCGTCCAGTACGCGAGCCCCAACGGAGTCTCCGCGTTCCGCCGGCTCGGCGACGGCGAGTCGCTTGAGGGCAGGAGCCTGGCCGAGGTCACGGCCGGGCTGCTGAAGGACCGCCGCATGGTGGATGAGACCCTGCCCCTCGTTGTGACGGGACGCATGCCATGGCGCAGTGAGATCGAGTCCCGCGGGGTCAGCCTGTCACTGCGCGCGATTCCCCTGCGGGATGAACAGCAGCGCTTTGGCGCCCTGGTGTTGTGCCGTGATGTCTCCGAGCTGCGGCGGCGGGAGATGGAACTCGTGACGAAGGACGCCACGATCCGCGAGATCCACCACCGGGTGAAGAACAATCTGCAGACCGTTGCCGCGTTGCTGCGGATGCAGTCGCGGCGCATGGTCAGCGATGAAGCCAAGCAGGGACTCGAACAGGCGATGCGCAGGGTGGCCACGATTGCCCTGGTGCATGAGACGCTGTCGCAGGGCCTGACGCAGAGCGTCGACTTCGATGAGCTCATCGGCCGCCAGTTCCGGCTCTCGGCGGAGGTGGCATCCCCGTCGCAGCAGGTGAAGACGGCGCGCTCGGGACTCTTCGGCGAGCTGCCCAGTGACTTTGCCACCCCGCTGGCCCTGGTCATCAACGAGTTGGTGACGAACGCCGTCGAGCATGGCCTGGAGGGCCGGACCGGAACCGTCTGGCTGATTGCGGACCGCTCCGAAAGCGAGGACGGGGAGGAACTGCTCACCGTGACTGTCGCGGACGACGGCGTCGGCATCCCGGCCACACCGTATGTGGAGGGGCTCGGCCTGCAGATCGTGCGCACCCTGGTGACGAGCGAATTGGGCGGCAGCATTCAGTGGAAGGCCAGGGAGGGCGGCGGAACAGCTGTCCAGATTGTCCTGAGCCTGGCGAAACGGTAACAGTCGGCTGGCGGCTGGCCGGATCTTTGAACCGGTCCGTCCGCCCGGCGCCAGCTTAACCGGCAAAGGCCGCAGACTGGAGGTCTACGGCCTTTGCTTGTCCCGTCGCTGGGGATCGCCGGCGACAGGAACGGGGTCTTGAGGAGGTGCGTCTCTAGGAGGCGCGGCGGGCGCGGGCTGCGCGGCGCTTCAGGGCGCGGCGCTCGTCTTCGCTCATGCCGCCCCAGACACCGGCATCCTGGCCGGACTCCAGCGCCCACTGAAGGCAGGTGTCGACAACAGGGCAACGCCGGCACACACTTTTGGCTTCCTCGATCTGCAGGAGGGCTGGGCCGGTGTTTCCTACGGGGAAGAAAAGCTCCGGGTCCTTGTCAAGGCACGCTGCGCGGTTACGCCAATCCATGCTGATCAGTCACTCCATTTCCTGGGCACTCGTTAAATGCCTTTGTGAAACTATTCACTAGAGGCTTCATAAGAAAGGGGCCCTCTGGGGCCCCCTCGGTCATCTGGTTTAAGCGTGTCATGTTAACGCTGCGTAAACAAGGGATAACCCGCTTCAATATGCCTCGGGATCGTGAGCGATGCATCACATTCGCTGGCGGCGCCCTCACATCTAGACGACTATGTCCGGTACTGTGCCAGTGTGTCAAGAGCTTCTGAAAACCCCTCCGAACCTGCCGGAAACGGCGACGGCCTTCCCGCAGGTGTCCCTGCAGGCGATCCCGGCTCCGGCCATCCTGTCCGGCCCTCCGGCATCCTGGTGATTGCAATCGTCGTTGCGCTCGAGGCGGCGGCGCTGCTGGTGGCAGCCGTCTGGTACGGAAGCCAACTGCTGACCGGCGCTCCGGTGCTCTCCTTCTGGGGCGCGGTGTTCACGCTGGGGCTCCTCGTGGCCTTCTCCGCCTGGCTGTTCGCGGTAGCCACCTTTCTGTACCGCGGATACCGCTGGCCGCGCGCGGGCGCACTCGTGGCGCAACTCTTCACCCTGACCATCGGTTTTCCAACGCTGACGGGTGGGTACCCCCTGGCGGGCCTCGCCATGCTGGTCCCGGCTGTTCTCGCCATCGTGCTGCTGTTCGACAAACGCGTCATAGCGTTCGCTTCGCGTGCAGGCGGGGCACCGCCCGCCCTGTAGCCCCGGCCCTGTAGCCCTGGCCTCATGGTCCTCTGGCGCTGCTGTCTGCCGCAGGATCGAACGCCAACTGCACCGCCTGCGACCGGCCGTCCGAAATCACGACCGCGCGCCCCGGGGGAGGACTTTGCTCAAGGTCGAAGCGGACGCCGAACAGTTCTCCGTCGAGAAGGCTGCGCGGGGCGATCAGGACGCCGCGAACCTGGCCGGTCGCGTTCTGCACCAGCGGCACCCGCTGCCGGATGCCGGGACTGAAGCCTGCAGCCAGAACCACCCGCCAGCCGAGCCTGTTCAGCAGGAGCAGCTGGCTGTTGGCCTCGGGCGATTGCAGGTCGAGGTCGTCCACCAGAAGAATTGCTGCCGGGTCGAGGGCGCCCGAGCACGCGGCTTCGTGGACCCCCGACCAGTACCGCACCGGATCCGTCGCCGCCGGGGCCCGAAGCCAGCTGGCCCCGGGATTGAGGCCCGGCAGGGCAGCCAGCAGCGAACTTTTTCCGGACGCCTGGCCGCCGAGGACGGCGAGGACGTCGCCCTGGGGCAGATGGATGCCCGCGGGGAGGAGCTCGTCGCCTCCGACGCCAAGGCACACATGGCCGGGCGGTGGAGGGAAGTCCGATGTGCGGGAATGGACCTCGGCCACCGTGACCAGCCTGGGGAAGGGTTCGACGCGGAACGGATGGGTCCTCAGGGCGACATTCCCGTCCCGGAACGCGGGGGAGAGCGGCCCGAAGAGCTGGCCCACATGACCCGTCGGCGACAAGGCAGGGGACACCGGCCCCAAAACCACCACCCGGCCGGGATCTGCGTCAAGGACCGGCAACCGGGGCCAGCCGAGCCGCCCCTCCTCCGTCGATCCGGCGGGCACGAAGATCCGGTTGGGAATGGCAGCGAAGAACCGAGCGGTCACAAGCTCTCGTTCCCCCGCAATAAGCACGGTGATTCCCGCCCTGGCGCCGTCGCGGACGAGGTCCTGTACGAGGTCTTCCGCCCAGGCCAGCGGGCCGGATCGAAAGGCGGAAACCCAGGAACCCCAGCCGCATAGTGCGAGGACGAGGGCGGGCGCGCCAGCCAGGTGCGCCGGGCTTAGCCGCCGGGTCATTTCTTCCGTGAGCCGCTCCAACACCCGCACCGCCCGGCGGAGTTCGTGCAGCCCCACGACGGCCCCGACCCGCGGAGCCGTGGCCGCTTCGCTGAAGGAACCGGCGGCATCCAAAAGATAGAGATGCCACTCGTCCTCGCAGCTGAGGAGCTGGTGGACGACGAGTTGCAGGACGGCGCCGGCGCCGCCATGGTGGCCCGAGACCAGGCCCAGATGACCGTGCGCAGCCGGAAGCCAGCCGAACTCGGCGACCCGCTGCTCCTCGGGAAGGTCCAACAGCCCCAGCCGGATCCGGGACCGGCTCCCGTCCGCGGGAAAGGGCAAATTTGTGCGGAGCGGCTCTGCGACGGGACGGCGTGGTGGGCTGCCGCCGGTTGCCTCCCACACGGCGGCTACTGTTTCCGTCAGTTGGGCCACCGCCAAGGCAGATTGCGGGGCGGTGCTGCCCGCCAAGCCAGGGGATGGGCCGGCCGGCGGGCGGTTGAGGAATTCCATCGCCTCCATCACGATGGGACGGCCGGCCATCTCCGGGACGGGCGACGTGACGGTGGCCGACTGGAACTCCTCCGGGGCCTCGTTGCCGCGGACCAGGAAGGCACGGCCCGGACTCGTGATCGGGATTGCGGCCGCCAGCCGGGAATTGATGATGTCGATGGACTCCATCTCTGATTGGACCCTCAACGCGATGCAGCTGGTCACGTTCGCACGAATGTCGGCGGTCACCGCGCCCTGGGGACGCTGGGTTGCCATGATCAGGTGTATTCCGAGGGAACGGCCGATGGCGGCAATGCGCATCAGCTCGGCCAGGGCGGCAGGAGCCTCGTCGACCAGCATTCTGAATTCGTCGATGATAAGGACCAGATGAGGCAGTGACGGCCCGGATGGATTCGTCGATTCGTACGCTTTGAGATCGGCGGCCTTGGATGCGGCGAGGAGTTCCTCCCGGCGTCGTACTTCCGCCCCCAAGGAGACGAGAGCGCGGGCTACTTCATTGGTGTCGAGATCCGTGAGGAGCCCGACGCAGTGGGCCAGGGCGGCCAGCGGCCGCAGGCCGGAGCCTCCCTTGAAATCAATGAACAGCATATTGATTCGCCCAGGTGGATGGGCGGCCGCCAACGCAGCGGCCAGGGTCCGGAGGAATTCTGATTTGCCCGATCCCGTAGTGCCCGCCACCAGGAAATGAGGGCCATCCGTCTCGAGGTCCAGCCACAGGGGACCGGAACCTCCGACGCCGACCACGACCGGAAGGCCGCGCGCTGCGGCGGACTCAGTCCAACGTTGGGAAATTTCCCGCGCTGAAAACGGGATAAGCCCGCCAATCGAACAGTCCGCGGGGATGCCCGTCCGGGGGCTCGGTGACGGTGGCCTGGTCCTCAACCGGCGGCAGTTGCGGTCGAAGACGTCGGCTGGAACGACGTCAGGAGTGAACTCCAATGAGGAGTTGGCTGATGACAGCCTCCCGGTGCGGGCATTGAGGACTATGGCGGACTCTGAATCTGCCCTCGCACCTGCCTCCGGATCGCTGGCGCAGTCGATCACTTGCCAGCCGTTTCTGACGGCCACAGCCCGCAGCGTGGCGTTTTCAGCGGCGTTGACGATGATCAGCACTCCGCGCTCGCAGTCTCCGCCCGGTCCGGCCGCCAGGGTTTCCAGAGTGGCAGCCGCATGCGTGGAGAGAGTTGCGGCTGCCAGGAAACGCGCGGCAAGGAGCGACGGGGTCGGGCCGTGAATGAGGACCCTGGTCCGCCGGGCAGCGGGGTAGCAGGCAAGCTGCAGCACAAAGGATCTGACCAGCCCCGCCACATTGGCTTCCGGGCCACGCAGGGTCGTTACGGTGCTTCGGGAATCCAGGGTTACGGGCATCATTCCGAGCAAGGGTGGTTGAAAGCCGGAGTCAGGCGGTTCCAGCCGGATGTTCGCGCCTTGCCGCGCCAGTCCGATCCGCAGCCAGACGGGTCCCGTGCTGGCAGAGACCTCCACAACAGGGGCAGGTTCGGCGAATGAGCCCCGCAGGGACAGCTCGCCGGCGGACGGCGCCGCCCGTCGTCGTCGTTCCTCGTCCTCTCGTGCGGCCGCGGCGACAGCTATCCTCAATTCGCGGCGCTGCCTCCTGCCCGACACCACGGGCACCAAGACCGAAACCGCTGACACTGCCGTGAAGGCCAGGAAGATCCACATTCCCGTCACCACTGCCAGTCCGGCTCCGATGGCCAGCGGCAGCACCGCAGCCAGCATCATGGCCGCCCTGTTGCTGTTCGCCGCGGGGTTGCTAACCACCAGCGGTTCCGAGACATCGGTTCCCGCAGAAGCCTGGACTCCGGGGGTTAAGGTGCCACGGAAAACCAAGGACATTGACGAGCCGCCGCACCGGATCATGGCGTCGGTAGAGAGTGACGCCGCATGCACCCTCTTTCCGTCGACGCTGATCCCATTGGCACTGCCAAGATCGAGCAGGGTGACAGCGGAGTCGGAGACGTCCAGCAGCGCATGTTCGCGGGACAACTCGGCGTCCGGAACGACGATCTCGGTGCCGCTGCGTCCGATTCGGAACCGTCCGCGCGCCAGCGGGACGACCAGGCCCGCGCCCGGCCCGCTGTGCACGGCAAGGACCAGAGGTGCCGCGTCCGCCGTGGCGGCGGGACCTGCTCTGTCCACCAGAACTGCTCCGTCCACCAAAATCGCTCCGTCGACGAGGGGCCTCTCGCCGACAGCGAACGCCGAGACCGGGACCCGCTCCACTGTCAGCTTCTTAGTCCCGTAGCGCCGGGAGATCGCCGCCTCAAGTTCCGCGCCCGGGCACGCGGCCGGCATCTCGATAGCCAGTTCCAGCGGTCCGGACAGTAGCGCGGATCCCGGCGCCGCGACGAGCGTGCAGTGCAGCATCATCGACTGGATCCTCTCCCGCGGTGTGATTTGAATCCCACGCTAGGCGCGGGAGCCGGGGCCTCGGCCGGGGAGATTCTGCTATGTGGAAAGCCGTGCTGACCTTGGGAAACGGACAATAGCCGGGGCCGGTGGCATGCCCTGCCGCGGGGCTCGATTCGCCGGTTCACACCTTGTCTCGGGTAGGCTAGAGCAGCAGACAACGCACAACGTTGCGCTGCCCGCTTTCGAACCAGGAGATTTTGTGACCGCTGACCTCGTCATCGTAGGGTCGGGCTTTTTCGGCCTGACAATCGCAGAACAGGCCGCCACTGAGCTGGGCTTGAAGGTCGTCGTTATCGACCGCCGCCACCACATCGGCGGCAATGCCTACAGCGAGAAAGACGAGCAGACCGGCATCGAGGTGCACCGTTACGGCGCCCACCTCTTCCACACCTCAAATGAGCGTGTTTGGGAGTA
>DATIUQ010000247.1:0-4807 GCA_035466775.1 Arthrobacter sp. | reverse complement strand
CTGCATTCCCTGGCGGACGTCATGAACGCCGAACAGGCACTCCAGCTGCGGATCCCCGGCATCGAGCTCGTGGAAAGCGTGGTGGTGCTCAACTCCGCCAAGCGGGTCGGCTGGATGCTGAACCCGGATTCAACCGCCACCGGGACCGTTGTGGTGCCGGCCGCCGAGCTGGCGCCGACGGCCTGAGGGTGCCTGTTCCCATGCCCGGCTGCGCTCCTGCCCAGTTACTTTGTCGCGGCACAGCCCGACACCGGCGTGTCCTGGCGAAATCGCCGGATTCCGCGGCTGCGGCGGCCGGTAACTGGGCAGGAGCGCGGCGGGATTGGGTTGGGGGCGAAGCTAGCGCAGCACGACGGTCCGGTTGCCCTGGAGGAAGACCCGTCCCTCGCAGTGCCAGCGGACGGCGTTGGACAGGGCCTTGCACTCCGTGTCCCGGCCGGCGGCCACCAGTTCGTCGGGCCCGTAGGTGTGGTCCACGTCCACCACCTGCTGGGAGATGATGGGCCCTTCATCCAGTTCCGCATTGACGTAGTGGGCGGTGGCGCCCACGGTCTTCACACCGCGGGCGTGCGCCTGGTGATAGGGCTTGGCGCCCTTGAAGGACGGCAGGAAGGAATGGTGGATGTTGATGGCCCGGCCGTCCAGGCGGCGCGTGAGGTCGTCGCTGAGGACCTGCATGTAACGGGCAAGGACCACCAGTTCCACATCCATCCGGTCGATCAGTTCCAGAAGCCGCTGTTCGGCCGCTGGCTTGGTGTCCGGCGTGACGGGCACGTGGAAAAAGGGGATCCCGTGCCATTCGACGGTCCGCCGATGATCGGGGTGGTTGGAGACGACGCCGACGATCTCGGCGGGCAGTTCGCCGGTGCGTGCCCGGTACAGCAGGTCGTTGAGGCAGTGTTCGAACTTCGAGACCATGATCAGGACCCGCCGCTTGGCCCCGTGATGCCGCAGCTCCCAGTGCATGCCGAATTTCTCGGCGACGGGCACGAAGGCATCCTTGAGCGACTCGAGCGTGGCCTGGTCCCCGGCCGAGGCAAAGTGGAGCCGCATAAAGAAGTGGCCGTCCAACTGTGAGTCGAATTGTTTGCTCTCGAGGATGTCGCAGCCCTGGTCCAGCAGGAATCCGGAGACCGCGTGGACGATCCCGCGCGTCTCCGGGCAGTCCAGGGTCAGGATGTAGTCAGTGGCGACGCTGGTCGAGGTATCCATGCTCAGCACTCGATCACGTTGACGGCGAGGCCTCCGCGGGAGGTCTCCTTGTATTTGGTTTTCATGTCCGCTCCTGTCTCACGCATGGTTTTGATGGCTTTATCCAGCGACACCTTGTGGCTGCCGTCGCCGTGCAGGCACAGGCGTGCGGCGTTGATGGCCTTCACACTGGCGATCGCATTCCGTTCGATGCAGGGAATCTGCACCAGCCCGCCGACGGGGTCGCAGGTCAGCCCGAGGTTGTGTTCGATCCCGACTTCGGCGGCATTTTCCACCTGCTCCGGGGTGCCTCCCAGCACCTCGCACAGCCCCGCCGCCGCCATGGAGCAGGCAGAACCCACCTCGCCCTGGCAGCCCACCTCCGCGCCGGAGATGGAGGCGTTGATCTTGAACAGGATCCCGACGGCGGCCGCCGCCAGCAGGAAGCGGACGACGCCGTCGTCGTCGGCCCCCGGAACAAACTTGACGTAGTAGTGCAGCACCGCGGGCACGATGCCGGCCGCGCCGTTGGTCGGGGCGGTGACGATGCGCCCGCCGGCGGCGTTTTCCTCGTTGACCGCGAGGGCGAAGAGGTTCACCCACTCCATGGCCCGGAGCGGATCGGTGACGCCGGTGTCCGCCGTCAGGGTCCGGAAGAGCGACGGTGCCCGCCGGGGGACGTTCAGCCCGCCGGGCAGGATGCCCTCGGCCGCGCAGCCGTTGTCCACACACTGGCGCATGACGGCCCAGAGTGCCAGGAGCTTGTCCCGGAGCTCAGCTTCGGTGTGCCATACGAGTTCGTTGGCGAGCATCACGTCGGAGATGGACATGCCCTCCCGTCGACAGATGTCCAGGAGCTCGTTGGCGGTCGTGAACGGGTACGGCAGTACGGTGTCGTCGGCCACCACCTGGTCGGCGCCCTGGGCGGTGCCGTCAACCACGAAGCCGCCCCCAATCGAATAGAAGCTCCGTTCGCTGAGGACAGCGCCGGTGCGGTCCAGCGCCCGGAACGTCATGCCGTTGGGGTGGGCCGGCAGCGACTTGCGCCGGTGCAGGACCACATCCTCGTCCCAGTTGAAGTCGACACGGTGATCACCGCCCACCAGGAGTTCGGCGTTGAGGGCGGCGGCCGCCACTTGGTCATCGGCGGTGAAGGTGTCCACGGTTTCCGGGTCCAGGCCCTGCAGGCCCAGCACCACGGCCTTGTCCGAGCCGTGGCCCCGGCCGGTGGCGCCGAGCGAACCGAACAGTTCAGCCTGGACCCGGGTGGTGGAGCTCAGGAGCCCTCCGCCCTTAAGCCCGTCGGCGAACTGCTTCGCTGCCCGCATCGGGCCCACCGTGTGGGACGAGGAGGGCCCGATGCCAACAGAAAACAGGTCCAGGACGCTGAGCGCCATCTAGGGAACCTCAGGCGAGGCGTACTCGCGCATCGCATCGAGGAGCCAGCGGCCCAGGAAGTCCGCGAAGGAGGCCCGGGGGAAGAGCCGGAAGCTCTCCTCTCCGGTCTTCTGCAGGACCACCGGGATGTTGCCCACCACGGTGTTCAGTGCCGTTCCCGGGGTGAAGCTGCGCGGGTGCAGGTCCAGGGCGCAGCCCTTTTCCAGGACGGCGCGGGCGCGGGGGCCGGACAGCTCGAACGTGGTGCGGTTGGCGGACAGGTCCACCACCTGGCCCGGGGCGTCACCCAGCGCTTCCGTGAGGGAACCGATGAGGTTGCCGCCCAGGGAATCGTGGGCCTCCTCCGGTGCCACCACCAGGAATTCCGAGGGTCCCAGCCAAAGGACGCTGACGCCGTCGGTTCCGGTCACTTCACCGCAGCGTGCCGGCAGGCCGCCGGTAGCGGCGGCGATCCGCGAAGCGCCCTCCGAGCTGGGATCCACGCGGACCCCGGCCATGGTCTGGAAGGGGCCTTCCGACAGGACAACCTTGCCCTGGACGGAGCCGGCCTCCAGTGCCGACGCCAAATGTGAGGCGGGGCTGCGGCGGATGTCCCGGAGTCCATTGATGCCTTCGAGTGCTGCTGAATTAGCCATCTTTGCGGGTCCCTTCGGGGTCAAACAGTACGGTTTCTGCGACAACAACATCGACCAGCTGGTCGCCGGCGACGGCCACCAGGTTCTCGCCAATGCGGTTGCGGCCATTCTTGATCAGTGCCAGGCCAAACGAGCGGCCCAGGGCGGCGCTGTGGTAGCTGGAGGTCACGAAGCCCTGCATGGGGACGGGGCCGTAGGCGGGGTTGACGGTGATGCCCTGCTCCACGAGCTGGGTGCCCTCGGGGAGCCGGATGTTGCCGTCCACGGGGAGGACGCTGACCAGGTGCTTCCGGTCGGTCCGGGCGGCGTCCTTCCGGGTGTAGGAGCGCTTCCCGATGAAGTCCTTGACCTTGGAGACGATCCATTCCATCCCCGCGTCCTGCGGGGTGACGGTGCCGTCGGTGTCCTGCCCGACGATCGGGTAGCCCTTCTCGGCGCGAAGCACGTGCATGGTTTCGGTGCCGTAGGGGGTGATGTTGAATTCGGCTCCTGCCGCGGCCACGGCTTCCCAGGTGTTCAGCCCGTACCAGGAAGGCACGTTGATCTCGTAGGCCAGCTCACCGGAGAACGAGATCCGGCAGATCCGGGCCCGCACGCCGGAGGCGAGAGTGGTTTCGCGGAAGGTCATGAACGGGAAGGCTTCTGCTTCCAGCCCGCCGTCCGCTGCCAGTGCCGGTGCCACCTTGGCAAGCACCGCGCGGGATTTAGGCCCGACGACGGCAATCGTGCTCCACTGTTCGGTTACCGAGGTGCAGTGCACGTCGAGTTCCGGCCATTCGGTCTGGAGCCATTCCTCCAGCCAGTCCAGGACCTTCGCGGCGCCGCCGGTGGTGGTGGTCATGAAGTAGCGGTCGTCATCGAGGCGCAGGGTCACGCCGTCGTCGAAGATCATGCCGTCCGCCATGCACATCACGCCGTAGCGGGCGGAGCCCGGGGCGAGCTTCTTGAAGGCGTTGGTGTAGATCCGGTTGAGGAACTCACCGGCGTCCTTGCCGCGGATTTCGATCTTGCCGAGGGTGGTGGCATCCATGAAGCCCACGGACTCGCGGACGGCGGCGCATTCGCGCAGCACGGCAGCGTCCATGTCCTCGCCCGCCTGGGGGTAGTACCAGGGGCGCTTCCACTGTCCGACGTCTTCGAACAGCGCGCCCTTGGCCTCGTGCCACGGGTGGATGGAGGTCTTGCGGGCGGGGTCGAACAGTTCGCCGCGCTGGCGTCCGGCAAGTGCTGCGAACGCCACCGGCGTGAACGGCGCCCGGTAGGTGGTGGTGCCGATGTCGCCGATGCCCCTGGACGCTTCGCCGGCCGTGCGGAGTGCGGCGGCGATGACGCCGATCGCGTTGACGCCGGAGGTCTTGCCCTGGTCGTTGGCGGTGCTGATGGAGGTGTAACGCTTGATGTGCTCCACCGAGCGCATGCCTGCTCCCGTGGACCGCAGCACGTCAGCCACTGACTGGTCGCGCTGGAAGTCGACGAAGTGGTGGTGCCAGTCGTCCGGACCGCCTTCCTGCCCGGGGACCAGCCAGAGCTGGCGGGTCGGGGCAGACGCCTTCGGCTCGCCAAGTGCGGAAGGTTCGACGGCG
>DATIUQ010000246.1:0-6545 GCA_035466775.1 Arthrobacter sp. | reverse complement strand
GGTGCCATAGGTGCCGGGCTTGAACAAAAGTGAGTACCGCTTGGAACCCATTTCGTCGTCGACCTGTGCGGCCGCAATGGCGTCGACGGTGGCCTGGATCTCGGCCACGGGCATGCTGGGGTCGAAGATCCGGACATTGGGACCGAACTCGGGCGCAGGCGATGTCTTCGCTTTCGCGGGCTGCGGCTGGGCCGGGGCCGGCTTCGCCGGTGCGGAAGCATCGGCCGCCGTTGCGGCACCGGCGCCGGTGGCCAGCACGCCCAGCAGAACGGCGACGCTGCCAGCGAACAGCCGGCTGTGGAGGCGCAGAGGCCTTCGGAGGCGGGGTTGCGCGACCCCCGGTCGGAGGCGGAAGTGGGCTAGCGGCATTGCTGGTCCTGCTCTCTGTTGGCGGCGGATTTCCCTTCGGCGGCACGCGGGGCTGCCTGGGAACTGGAGCCCTGCTCCCGGTGACCGCGGAGGTGTGGGAGCGCTCCCGCCGGGAAGCGTAACACCGCATCCAGCGCCGGGCAAGGGTTCGAAATAGGCCGGGATGCAGCTGTTGACAATACGGCGTGATGTAGGACACCATGCTTGTGAGAGCGCTCCCATGATCGATCTGGGAGCGCTCTCGTTCACCGAAACGGGGCGGCCGGCCCCTTTTTCCTTCCGGTCCCCACACCCTGACAAAGGAGTCCCCGCGTGAAATTCCCCCGCAAACTTGCCGCCCTGTCGGCATCGGCCGCCTGCCTCACCCTCGCCCTGAGTGGCTGCGGCGCTGATGCCCCCAAAAACGCCGCGCCCACCGGTGAAACAGGCAAGGAGCCGGTCACCCTCAGCCTCGCGACGTTCAACGAGTTCGGCTACGAGGACCTGCTCAAGGAATACGAGACCCTCAACCCCAACGTGACGATCCAGCACAAGAAGGCCGCCACCACCAACGAAGCGCGCGACAACCTGACCACGCGCCTGGCGGCGGGCTCGGGCCTCTCGGACATTGAAGCCATCGAGGTTGACTGGCTGTCCGAGCTCAAGGAGTACCCGGACCAGTTTGTGGACCTTAAGGACCCGGCTGTGGAGGGCCGCTGGCTGGACTGGAAGACCGAGGCAGCCACGACCCAGGACGGGCACCTGATCGGCTACGGCACGGACTCCGGACCTGAGGCCGTCTGCTACAACGGGGCTCTCCTTGAAGCCGCCGGGCTGCCGTCAGACCGCGAGTCTGTCGCCAAGATGCTCGGCACCACCTGGGACAGCTACTTCGACGCCGGCAAGAAGTTCGTCGCCGCAGGGACGGGCCCGGCCTGGTTTGATTCCGCCGGGGCCATCTACCAGGGCATGAGCAACCAGATGTCGAAGGCCTACGAGAACGAGGACGGCACGGTCATCGCCGCCGACAACCCGGAGGTCAAGGAGGTCTACACGAAGGTCCTGAACGCCTCGACGAAGGACAACCTCTCCGCGCACCTGGGCCAGTGGAGCAACGACTGGGTGGCCGGTTTCCAGTCCCAGAAGTTCGCCACGACCCTCTGCCCCGGCTGGATGCTCGGTGTCATTGAAGGTAACGCTGCCGGCGTCGAGGGCTGGGACGTCGCCAACGTCTTCCCGGGCGGCGGCGGCAACTGGGGCGGTTCCTACCTGACCGTCCCGTCGCAGGGCAAGAACCAGGCTGAAGCCAAGAAGCTCGCAGCCTGGCTGACCGCCCCGGAGCAGCAGATCAAGGCGTTCACCGCCAAGGGCACGTTCCCCAGCCAGGCTGAAGCGCTGACCAGTGAGGCACTGCTGGGCCAGACCAACGCGTTCTTCAACGACGCCCCCACCGGCAAAATCTTCGCAGAGCGTGCCAAGGCAGTCGGCGACTCCCCGTTCAAGGGACCGAAGTTCTTCGCCATCAACGACGCCATGCAGCAGGCGCTCACCCGTGTTGACGTGGACAAGTCGGACGACGCCGAGTCCTCCTGGGCGAAGTTCCTCACGGCTGTGAAGTCGCTCTAAGCCATGTCAGTAACGGACCGGGTCAGGCCCCAAGGCCAATCAATTGACGAGGAAAAACCCGGCAACAGCGACGTCCGGCGGCTCGCGTTTTCGCAACAGGTGTCGAAGTGGGACGTCAAGCTGTCGCCCTACCTCTACATCTCGCCGTTCTTCCTGCTGTTTGCACTCACGGGATTGTTTCCGCTGCTCTACACAGGCTGGGTTTCGCTGCACAACTGGAACCTGATCGGCGGCCAGGGCAAGTTCATCGGTTTCGACAACTTCGGTTTTGTCCTCGGGCAGCCGTACTTCTGGAACGCGGTGGGCAACACGCTGAGCATCTTCCTGCTCTCCTCCGTGCCGCAGGTGGTGCTGGCGCTCCTGATCGCAGCGGTGCTGGACGCGAACCTGCGCGCCAAGACGTTCTGGCGGATGGGGGTGCTGGTGCCCTTCGTTGTGGCTCCGGTGGCCGTGGGCCTGATCTTCAACAACCTGTTTGCCGACCAGTTCGGCCTCGTCAATGAATTCCTTGGCCTCCTGGGCCTCGACCCGGTCCGCTGGCATTCCGACCAGTTCGCCAGCCACGTTGCCATCGCCACGATGGTGAACTTCCGCTGGATCGGCTACAACGCACTGATCTTCCTCGCGGCGATGCAGGCCATCCCGCGCGATGTCTTCGAGGCGGCCACCATCGACGGCGCCGGACGCGTCCGGCAGTTCCTGTCAGTGACGGTTCCGATGCTCCGGCCCACCGTGATCTTCGTGGCCATCACGTCCACGATTGGCGGGCTGCAGATCTTCGATGAGCCGCGGGTGTTCGACCAGTCCGGACTCGGCGGCGCGGACAGGCAGTGGCAGACACTGACCATGTACATCTGGGAGCTTGGCTGGGGCCAGCGTAACTTCGGCAGGGCATCCGCGGTGGCGTGGCTGCTGTTCCTGATGATTGTGCTGATCGCCCTCGTGAATTTCCTTCTCACCCGGCGCATCGCCAACCAGGGAGGCCGCAATTGAGCTCCATCCCCATGATCCGACAGACCGCCGGGAAAGGGGCAGCGAAGGCAGCCGCCAAGCGCCCGAACCCGCGGGCGGGGCGGCCCCGGAACCGCGGCGGCGCCGGGGACATCCGGCGTCCCGGACCCCTGACCTACGGTGCCCTGGGCGCCGTCCTGCTGGCCTCGCTGTTCCCGCTGTACTGGTCCTTCCTGGTGGGCAGCCATGACAGCACTGCGCTGAGCCGTGGCATCCCGCTCCTCCCCGGCGGGAACTTCCTGGCCAACGCCGCAAAGGTCTTTGACAGCATTCCTTTCTGGAAGGCCATGGGCAACAGCATCCTGGTCTCCACCGTCACGTCCGCCTCCGTGGTGATCTTCTCCACCCTCGCCGGATTCGCGTTCGCCAAACTCCGCTTCCGCGGGAGCAAGGGACTGCTGGTCTTCGTGATCGCCACCATGGCGGTGCCCACGCAGCTCGGCGTGGTGCCGCTGTTCATCGTGATGGCCAAGCTGGGCTGGACCGGCACCCTCTGGGCCGTCATCATCCCCGGAATTGTCACGGCCTTCGGCGTGTTCTGGATGACCCAGTACCTCCGCGACGCCCTCCCGGATGAACTCATCGAGGCTGTCCGGATGGACGGTGCCTCCATGATCCAGGCCTTCTGGTATGTGGGATTCCCCGCGGCGCGGCCGGCCGCGGCCATGCTGGCACTCTTCACGTTTGTCGCCACCTGGACCAACTTCTTCTGGCCCTTCATTGTGCTGGACCCCTCAAATCCGACCCTGCCGGTAGCGCTCCAGCTGCTGCAGGCCGCACACTTTGTGGACTACTCGGTGGTGCTGGCCGGTGCCGTACTGGCCACCATCCCGCTGCTGCTGCTCTTCATCGCGGCAGGGCGCCAACTCGTTTCAGGAATTATGCAAGGAGCAGTCAAAGGATGAGCACCACCCCGATCACATTCCCCGAGGGTTTCCTGTGGGGCGCGGCCACCGCTGCCTACCAGATCGAAGGAGCAGCCCACACCGGCGGGCGGAAGGACTCGATCTGGGACACTTTCGCGCGGGTCCCGGGCGCCGTCGCGGATGGCCACAACGGCGACGTGGCGTGCGACCATTACCACCGCTCAGGCCAGGACGTCGAGCTGATGAAATCGCTGAACCTCAAGGCGTACCGCTTCTCGACGTCGTGGGCGCGCTGCATGCCCGACGGCAGGACGCCCAACCCCGAGGGGATCGCCTTCTACTCCCGGCTGGTGGACGATCTCCTTGCCGCGGGCATCACCCCCTGGCTGACGTTGTACCACTGGGACCTGCCGCAGGCACTGGAGGATGAAGGCGGCTGGGCCAACCGCGAGACGGCTACATTGTTCGCGGCCTATGCGGCCGTCATGCACAAGGCCCTCGGCGACCGGGTCCGCATCTGGACCACCCTCAACGAGCCCTGGTGCTCGGCGTTCCTCGGCTACGCCGCCGGCGTCCACGCCCCCGGCCGGCAGGAACCGGCGGCAGCCCTCGCGGCCGCACACCACCTCCTCCTGGGTCACGGGCTGGCTGCCGCGGAACTGCGCCGGCTGGACCCGGAGGCAAGCCTCGGCATCACCCTGAACCTCACCGTGGCAGATCCGGCTGACCCCTCCTCGGCGGACGACCAGGACGCTGCCCGGCGGATCGACGGGATGCACAACCGCATCTTCCTGGACCCGCTCTTCCGCGGCGAGTACCCCGCGGATGTGCTGGCGGACATCGCCGGCCTCGGCTTCGAGACCGTGGTCCACGACGGCGACCTGGCCATCATCTCGACGCCCCTGGACCTGCTCGGCGTCAACTACTACCAGGGCGAGGCCCTGACCAAGGCGGCGGCCCGGGCGGAAGCGGCGGACCAGCCGGAGACCGTGACCACCACAGCGCAGGCGGCGCCTGAATCGGCCGAGCGGCCGGCGCCCACCCCGTTTGTCTCTGCCGAGGGCGTGCACTCGGTGCCGCGCGGGCTCCCCGTGACCGGCATGGGCTGGGAGGTCCAGCCGGAGGGCCTGTTCCGCCTGCTGACACGGCTCCAGCGGGAGTACACGGGCCCTGCCGGCATCCCGCTCTACATGACGGAAAACGGCGCCGCCTACCCCGACGTTCCCGACGCCGACGGATTCGTCGACGACCAGGACCGGCTCGCCTTCTTCGACGTGCACCTGCGCGCAGTGCGGGACGCGATCGACGCCGGAGCGGACGTCCGCGGCTACCTCGCCTGGTCCCTGCTGGACAACTTCGAGTGGGCGTACGGGTATCACCAGCGGTTCGGGCTGGTCCGGGTGGACTACGAAACGCTGGAACGCATCCCCAAGGCTAGCGGCCTCTGGTACGCCACCGTGGCGGCGGCGAACGCCCTGCCGGCCAGCCAGGCGGTCGCGCACGTGGGATGACCGGGGATGTCGTATTGTCAAGGTGATGAGCGAACAGATCCACCGGGGTGTCCGGCCAGAACCGGCGAGGCCGAGCCCCACCCTTGAAGACCTCGCGAAGGCGGCGGGCGTGTCCCGCTCGACCGCCTCGCGGGCCATCAACGGCGGCTCCCGGGTGAGCCCGGAAGCCCAGGCGGCTGTGGACGCCGCCGTCGTCGCCCTTGGCTACACCCCCAACCGGGCGGCACGCAGCCTCGTCACCCGCCGGACCTCCTCGATCGCCCTGGTCATCAACGAACCCGATGCCCGCGTCATGATGGACCCGTTCTTCGCGGCGGTGATCACCGGGGTGACGGAGGCGTTGCGCGAGACGGAAATGCAGCTGGTTCTGCTGATGTCCCGGGCCGGCGGCGACCCCTCCCGAACGGTCCGCTACCTGCGCGGCGGCCACGTGGACGGAGCCATTGTGGTCTCGCATCACAAAGCCGACGGCTGGACCGAGGAGCTCGCCGCGTCCGGGCTTCCCACAGTGTTCATTGGACGGCCGTGGGATCCGAATCTGGGAATCCACTACGTTGACGTGGACAGCTTTCAAGGCGCCCGGCTGGCCGCGCTTCACCTCGCGGCGACCGGCCGCACGAGGCTTGGAACCATCACTGGACCGCTGGACATGACAGCCGCGGCGGACCGGCTCGAGGGCTGGCAGGCGGGCCTCCGGGAAGCCGGGCTTCCTCCGGGACCGGTTGCGCACGGTGATTTCACTGCCGCCGGCGGTACCGCGGCCACGGAACAGCTGCTGGCCGAGGACGGCGCCTTGGACGGCATCTTTGCCGCCTCGGACCTTATGGCCCGAGGCGCGATCACGGCCATCCGGGCCTCGGGGCGCGAAGTCCCCGCGGACGTCGCCGTTGTCGGCTTCGATGACCATCTGACGGCTCCGGGCGAGCTGCCGCTGACCACGATCAACCAGCCGATGGTGGAAATGGCCACCGAGGCGGGCCGTCTCCTCCTCGCTGACATCGAGAACCCCGGGGCGGGCCGGGATCCGGTGATCTACCCCGCGCGGCTCGTCGTGCGGGCCAGCAGCGGGCCGAAGGCCGGGTAGGGCCAGCACTTTTCGGCGGCGCGGCATGGCCGCGCGGCGGACAATGTTCTACGACGCGCGGGAATCCTGACGCGCTCGTATTCCGGTAGCGTCAAGTAA
>DATIUQ010000245.1:0-2064 GCA_035466775.1 Arthrobacter sp. | reverse complement strand
GTCGGGTCAGCGGCGCCCACGTCGCCGAACGCCAGGTCCGTACCGTCCACCTTGACCAGGAGCCCGGTGTCGGTGCCCCGGGTGTGCCAGGCGCCGGTGATGTCCCTGAGCAGGCGTTCCAGGACGGGGACCGGGATGTCGCTGAAAGTGGCACCGTTGTCCAGGTCCACGGCGTGCATCCAGACCTCGCGGGTGCGCATCCACACGGTTTCCTCCGCCGGGACGATGCGGCCCTGGGCGGTCTTGACCTTGTGGTGCCAGGCGTCAGCGGGCAGGTCGCGCCATTCGATGTTCAGGTGCACGGCTGAGTGGTCGAAGAGGTGCCGCAGGGCGATCGGGGACAGGGTGGACCCGAAATCGATTTCGTGGTTCCGGGCCTCGGGCGAGGAGTACATGGGGTTTTCCACGCCGGTGGCGGCCCACTCGATCAGCCGCGCGATGGCACGGGCGTTGTAGCCCACGTGTGCCACGACATGCCTGCGGGTCCAGCCGGGAAGGAGGGTGCCGCCGTCGAGCTCTGCGTCGGAAAGCTCGTTGAGCTTGCGGGCGAAGAACGCGGTGCCCCGGCGCGCCTGGAGCAGTGCCTCCAGGAGCGCCGGGTCGGTGGCCTGGTCGTGGCGGGCAACCATCAGGCTTCCTTGACCACGCGGTTCTTCAGCTGGCCCAGGCCCTCGATGGTGGTCACCAGGACCTGGCCTTCCTGCAGGTAGCGCTTGGGGTCCTGCGCGTGGCCCACACCGCCGGGGGTGCCGGTGGCGATCACATCGCCCGGGTTCAGCGTGATGATCGTGGAGATGTAGGACACCAGGAATTCGGGGGTGAACACCAGGTCCGAGGTGGGGGTGGACTGCTGGACGTCGCCGTCCACGGCGGAGGTCATCAGCGGTCCGGGAGTGAATTCGTCCTTGGTGACCAGGGCCGGGCCGAAAGGGGTGGACTTCTCCCAGGTCTTGCCCTGCAGCCACTGGATGGTGCGGAACTGGTAGTCGCGCATGCTGACGTCGTTCAGCACCGCGTAGCCGGCGATGTGGTCCGCGGCGTCGGCCTCGCTGATCCGGCGGCCCTGCTTGCCGATGACGACGGCGAGTTCGGCTTCCCAGTCCACGGTGTCCGATTCCTGCGGCAGGGCGAGGTCGTCGTTGGGGCCGATCAGGGACTCGGCGTACTTGGCGAACAAGGTGGGGTATTCGGGCACTTCCCGGCCCATTTCCTTGATGTGGTTGCGGTAGTTGTGGCCCACGCAGATGATCTTCCCCGGCGAGGGCACGACGGCGGCGAGGTCCGCGCCGTCGAGGGCGTGCGTTGCGCCGCTGGCCGCCGCGGCGGTGGTTTCCCAGGCGGGGTCCTGCAGCAGGGCGCCGACGTCGGCGAACCCGGAGATCTCGGTGAGGGTGTCGCCGTCCTGGCGGACCGCCACGGTGCCCTTGGTTCCTGTGCTGTCAGCAGTGCGGAGGGTGAGGAGTTTCATTACTTGCTGCGTCCTTCGATATAGGTGCGGTTGAAGTTCAGGCGCTCAAAGATGGGGGCGTCGCTGAAGCGGAACAGATCAAATTCACTCTCGGCCTGCAATGACCAGGCGGCCCAGGACGGGACCACGAAGAGGTCGCCCTTGGCCAGCTGCCGGGTTTCGCCGTTGAGGACTACGGAGCCGGTGCCTTCGAAGACCTGCCAGACACTCGAGCCGACCTCGCGGACGGTCTCGGTGGCGGCGCCGGCGCGGAGGCGGTGGAACTCGGCGCGGATGGTGGGCATGACGTCCCCGCCTGTGGTGGGGTTGGTGTAGCGGACGGCGGCGTGGCCCTGGGAGACGGTGGCCGGGTGGCCCTCGTCTTCCAGCAGCAACTGCTCACGCAGGGCCGCGTCCGTGTACTTCCACCGGTAGGCGGCGATGGGGGAGCTGGTGGTGTCCTCCAGGCCCGAGAGCGGGCGAAGGCCGGGGTGGGCCCAGAGGCGCTCGGACCGGGAGATGTCCGGGGTGGCCTCGTCCGTGACGCGTTCGGTGCCGAACTCGAAGAACCCGGCGTCGGCGTAATGCACGAACGGGATGTCCAGGCCGTCGATCCA
>DATIUQ010000244.1:0-20983 GCA_035466775.1 Arthrobacter sp. | reverse complement strand
CGGAACGCCGAAGATCACCATGCACTTCCACCGGGACATCCTCGCCAACGCGGACACCTTCGCCCGGCACATCCTGAAGCCGACGCCGGAGGACGTCTTTGCGGGATCCCCGCCGCTGGCCTTCACCTTCGGGCTGGGCGGTCTGGTGGTCTTCCCGCTGCGCTTCGGCGCCGCCGCGCTCCTGACCGAACGCGCCACCCCGCTCGAACTGGCGCAGGCCGTCCACGCGGCGCAGGCGACCATCCTGTTCACCGCCCCGACGGCCTACAAGGCGATCCTCAAGGAAGGCGCCGAGGGGCTGATCGCCAGCCTCCGCACCGCCGTCTCCGCCGGCGAGCACCTGCCCTCCGAGACCTGGCGCGCCGTCCACGAACGCACCGGCCTGAAGCTGGTCAACGGGATCGGCGCCACCGAAATGCTGCACGTCTTCATCTCCGCGGCCGGGGACGACATCCGCACCGGCGCCACCGGCACCGCCGTCCCCGGCTACCGGGCCGCCATCCTTGACGAGGACGGCCAGGAACTTGGCCCGGACGCCGTCGGACGCCTCGCCGTGATCGGCCCCACCGGCTGCCGCTACCTCAACGACTCCCGCCAGGCGGACTACGTCGTCAACGGCTGGAACGTCACCGGCGACACCTTCAGCCGGGACGGCGACGGCTACTTCTACTACCAGGCCCGCTCCGACAACATGATCGTGTCCTCCGGCTACAACATCGGCGCCCCGGAGGTCGAAGCCGCGATTGACCAGCACCCGGATGTGATGGAAAACGCCGTCGTCGGCCGGCCCGACGCGGACCGCGGCAGCGTCGTCTGCGCCTTCATCGTGCTCCGGGAGGGCGTCGAGGCCGACGACGCGAAACGCAAGGAAATCCAGGACTTCGTCAAGCAGGCCATCGCCCCGTACAAGTACCCGCGCCAGGTGCACTTCGTCGACGGGCTGCCCCGCAACCCCAGCGGCAAACTCCAGCATTTCCGGCTGCGCGAGCAGCTGGCCGCTGACACCGCCACCCCCGAACACCAGAACGCTTGAGAGGCACCACATGAAAATCGCAATCATCGGCGGCGGTCCGGGCGGACTCTACTTCGCCGCCCTCATGAAGCAGCTGGACCCGAACCACGAGGTCACCGTCTGGGAACGCAACGCCGCGTCCGACACGTTCGGCTTCGGCGTCGTCTTCAGCGACGAAACCCTCGGCGGCATCGGCAACGCGGACACCGTGATCGCCGAGTACATGTCCGAGCGCTTCGCCCGCTGGACCGACATCGACATCCACTTCAAGGACGCGCAGCACACGGTCGGCGGGCAGGGTTTCGCCGCCATGAGCCGCAAGGAGCTGCTCGAGCTGCTGCAGCGCCGCTGCGCCGAGCTCGACGTCGACCTGCGTTTCAGCACGCCGGCGCCCGACGTCGAGGAACTCAGCCGGGACTACGACCTGGTCCTCGCCGCGGACGGCCTGAACTCCGCCGTCCGCTCCCGCTTCGCCGAGGTCTTCCGGCCCAGCCTGGACGTCCGCAAGTCCAAGTACATGTGGCTCGGCACCGACCTCGTCTTCGAGGCGTTCAAGTTCTTTGTCAAGGACACCGAGCACGGAGTCATGCAGATCCACGGCTACCCCTACTCCGACGAGGGCAGCACCTTCATCGTCGAAATGCACGAGGACGTCTGGCGCAGCGCCGGCTTCGACGCCACCGAGCACCAGGCCTTCCGGCCCGGCGAAAGCGACGAGGCCGCCGTGGACGCCATCCGGGCCATCTTCGCCGAGGAGCTTGCGGGCCATGAGGTCCTGGTCAACAACTCCAAGTGGATCAACTTCACCACGGTCCGCAACGAGTCCTGGCGGCACGGCAACATCGTGCTCCTCGGCGACGCCGCCCACACAGCGCACTTCTCCATCGGCTCGGGCACCAAGTTGGCCATGGAGGACTCCCTTGCCCTGGCGGCCTGCCTGCACGAGCACGCCGAGCTTGAGGCCGCCCTGGAAGCGTACGAAACGGAGCGCCGGCCGGTGGTCGAGTCCACCCAGCGCGCCGCGCAGGCCTCGCTGGAATGGTTCGAGAACATCGGCATGTACAAGGACCAGAACCCGGTGCAGTTCTGCTTCAACCTGCTCACCCGCAGCCGCCGGATCACCTACGACAACCTCAAGCTGCGCGACCCCGAGTTCGCGGCCCGGGTGGACGAGGAATTCGCCCGCACCCAGGGCATCGCCGGCAGCGCCCCCGCCATGTTCCAGCCGTACCGGATCGGCGGGCTGGAACTGAAGAACCGGATCGTCGTCTCACCGATGGACATGTACTCCGCCACCGACGGCGTCCCGGGCAACTTCCACCTGGTCCATCTCGGCAGCAAGGCCCTCGGCGGTGCCGGCCTGGTCATGACCGAGATGGTCTGCGTCTCCGAGTCCGGCCGCATTACGCCGGGCTGCAGCGGCCTCTACAACGGGGCCCAGCAGGAGAGCTGGCGGGAGATCGTCGACTTCGTGCACAGCCGCTCCACCGCGGCCATCGGCGTCCAGCTGGGGCATTCCGGCCGCAAGGGTTCCACGAAGCTCATGTGGGAAGGCATCGACGAGCCGCTGCCCGACGGCGGCTGGGAGCCCGTGGGCCCCTCGGCCATCCCCTACGGCCCCGGCAGCCCGGCCCCCCGCGAAATCAGCAGGGCCGAAATGGAGCAGGTCCGCGACGAGTTCGTCGCCGCCACCGTCCGTGCTGCCGCCGCCGGCTTCGACCTGCTGGAGCTGCACTGCGCGCACGGCTACCTGCTCTCCTCCTTCCTCTCGCCGCTGGCCAACCGGCGCACCGACGAATACGGCGGTTCGCTTGAGAACCGGCTGCGCTACCCGCTGGAGGTGTTCGACGCCGTCCGCGCCGCATGGCCCTCCGGCAAGCCGCTGACCGTGCGGCTTTCGGCCACCGATTGGGCCCCCGGCGGCAACGACGAGCACGACGCCGTCGCGATTGCCCGGGCGTTCGTGGGGCACGGCGCCGACGGCGTGGACGTCTCCTCCGGACAGGTGGTCAAGGAGGAGAAGCCCGCCTACGGCCGCAGCTACCAGACCCCGTTCGCGGACCGCATCCGCCAGGAAGTGGCCCACAAGGCAGGCGTGGCGGTGATCGCCGTCGGGGCCGTGTCCTCCTACGACGACGTCAACTCAATCCTGCTGGCAGGCCGGGCGGACCTGTGCGCCCTCGGCCGCACGCACCTGTTTGACCCGCAGTGGACCCTGCATGCGGCGATCGAGCAGGACTACCGCGGGCCGGGCGCTGACTGGCCGCAGCAGTTCCGCGCCGGCAGCCGGAAGCCGCCGGCGGCCCGCACCGACGCGGTCCGGCCCCGGCTGGCGCTCGTGCGGGAGCCGGAGATCGCCGAGCTTCCCACGCACCTGCGCTGGACGCCCGCGAAGGTGCCGGCGTCGGTCTAGCGGCTAGCCGTGGCGGGCGGTGACTTTGGCCGCGAGGTCCCCCGGCCACGGGGTGGCGGCCGTGCCGCCACGGGCCACATGGGCCGTGACGAAGGATCCGTGGGCGGCGAGGACCCGGGGTTCGCCCCGGAACTCCTCGCCCCACACCTCAAAGCTGAACGTCATGGACGTGCGGCCGATTTTCTCCACCACTACGGTGGTGGTGACCCGCTGGCCGAAGTACAACTTCGCCCGGTAGTTGAGCTCGTGGCGAACCCGCGGCGCCGACGGAAAGTACTCCGGCAGATCCAGGTCCCGGAACAACTGGGCCTCGCAGGCCTCGACAAAGCGGAGCACCGCCGAATTGTGCTGGTGCCCCGCGGCGTCCGTATCCACCCATTCAATGGTCCGCACCAGGGTTGCCGTCGTGGCAGTGCAGGGGAGGGACTGGGTGGGGTTCATGGACGCCGCCTGGAAGTTCGAAGAGCAATACGAGTGCATTACTGAGTGGGAGGTAAGTCCATGCTAGTAGTTTCACAAAGTTCCCCGGACACGCTGGTGCAGGCCGTCGATGCCCCGCAGGAGGCTGTTCCGGCGACCGTCGCCCAGCTTGTCGGCCGGACCCTGGCGGAGCTCGGCGTCGGGCATGTTTTCGGCGTCGTCGGCAGCGGCAACTTCGAGGTGACCAACGCCCTGCGCCTGGCCGGAGTGCCGTTCACCGCCGCCCGGCACGAGGGCGGCGCCGCCACGATGGCCGATGCCTACTCCCGGATGTCCGGGCGGGTGGGCGTGGTCAGCACCCACCAGGGCTGCGGGCTGAGCAACGCGATCACCGGGATCGGGGAAGCCGCCAAGAGCCGCACGCCGCTGATCGTGTTGACGGCCGACACCCAGGCCTCCGCGGTCCGGTCCAACTTCAAGATCGACCAGGACGCCCTCGCCCGCAGCGTCGGTGCAGTGAGCGAGCGGATCCATTCCCCCGCGACCGCCGTCGCGGACACCCTCCGGGCCTTCCGCACGGCACGGAACGAACGCCGCACCGTGGTGCTCAACCTGCCCCTCGACGTCCAGTCCGCGCCGGCCCCCGCAGCGCACCCGGCTGCGCACCCGGCTGCGATCGCCGCCGCCCAGCCGGTCCGCCCGGCAGCCGCCAGCGTCCGGCGCCTGGCGCACCTGATCAACGCCGCCGAGCGCCCGGTCTTTGTGGCAGGCCGCGGGGCGCGGAACGCCAGGGAGGAGCTGCTTGGCCTGGCAGCCCACGCCGGCGCGCTCGTGGCCACGTCCGCGGTGGCGAACGGGCTGTTCCAGAACGACGACTTCAACCTCGGGATCTCCGGCGGATTCTCCTCGCCGCTCAGCTCCGGGCTGATCCAGGGCGCCGACCTGGTTATCGGCTGGGGCTGCGCGCTGAACATGTGGACCATGCGGCACGGCCACCTCATCTCGGAGGGGACCGCCGTGGTGCAGGTCGACGTCGAGGACTCCGCGCTCGGCGCCAACCGGCCCGTCGACCTGGGCGTGGTGGGTGATGCCGCACTGACCGCGGCGGATGTCCTCGCGGAGCTGCGGACGCTCCAGCCGGAACCGTCCCGGAAGTACCGCACCGCGGAGAACGCGGAGTCCATCGCGGAACGCTCGCGCTGGAACGGCGTCGAAACGCCGGACCTCTCCGGCGGCGGGCGGATCGATCCGCGGGTGCTGAGCCGCGAACTGGACGCCATCCTGCCCGCGGACCGGATCGTCTCGATCGACTCCGGCAACTTCATGGGCTACCCCAGCACCTACCTGAGGGTCCCGGACGAGTTCGGTTTCTGCTTCACCCAGGCCTTCCAGTCGATCGGCCTGGGCCTCTCCACGGCAATCGGGGCCGCGATGGCCAGGCCGGACCGGCTGCCGGTGCTCGGCGCCGGGGACGGCGGGTTCCTGATGGGCATCAGCGAACTGGAGACCGCCGTCCGGCTGGAGCTGCCCCTGGTCTGCATCATCTACAACGACGCCGGCTACGGTGCGGAAGTCCACCACTTCGGCGCGAATAGCCCGGATGGCGGCGGTCCCGGCGTCGGTCCCGCTGTAGATCTCAGTACCGTCACCTTCCCGGACACGGACATCGCCGCGATCGCCCGGGGCTTCGGCGCGGACGCCGTGACGGTCCGCAGCGTGGCGGACCTCGAGGAGGTCCGGGCCTGGGTGCGCGAGCGTCCCTCCCGTCCGCTGGTCATCGATGCCAAGATCGCGTCCGACGGCGGCGCGTGGTGGCTGGCCGAGGCGTTCAAGGGGCACTGACGCCTTGCGCATTGACTGACGATCGTTACCCAAACGATATATGCTGATTTCTTTACTGTCGGAATCAAAGCGTGACACAGTGGGCACAGCATGTGAGCTACCACACAATTCCCTGACGAAATCTCAACGAGAGGTACATCCATGACGCAGTCAATGTCGACTGAGTTGCGCAACGAGGCCACACCTCGCTGGAAGGGCCATGCGGTCCTCATCCTGTGTTTCGTGGCCATTGTCTTTGATGGCTATGACCTGGTGGTCTACGGTTCCACCGTCCCCACCATCCTGAAATTCCAGGAATGGGGGGTCAACCCCGCGCAGGCAGGCCTGATCGGCAGCCTGGCCCTGGTCGGGATGCTGGTCGGCACGCTCTCCGTCGGCATCCTGACCGACAAACTGGGCCGCCGCCGCATCATGCTGGCCTGCATCGCGTGGTTCTCCACCTGCATGCTGCTCACGGCCTTCGCGCCGTCCGCAGAGGTCTTCGGCTTCCTGCGGTTCCTGACCGGCCTGGGGCTGGGCGGCATCGTGCCGACCTGCATTGCGCTGACGGTTGAGTACGCCCGCAAGGAGCGCCGCCAGATCGCCAACGCCGTCATGTTCAGCGGGTACTCGGTGGGCGGCGTCGGCGCCTCGCTGCTCGCCATCAACCTCCTGCAGCACATCGACTTCCGCTGGATGTACGCCATCGGCGCCCTGCCCCTGGTCACCCTGCTTCCCATCGCCTGGAAGCTCCTTCCCGAGTCGGTGGCCTACCTGGCCCGCAAGCAGCGCATCGAAGAGGCCCGGGCCACCGCGGACCGCTACGGCCTGGTGTACTCGGACATCGTCACGGCCGAGGACGTCAAGACCGGCGCCGAGGCGCCGAAATCAGCCATGAAGACCCTGTTCACCCGCAAGTGGGTCCGTTCCACGGTCCTGTTCGCGCTCGCCAATTTCTGCGGACTGCTGCTGGTCTACGGGCTGAACACCTGGCTCCCGCAGATCATGCGCCAGGCCGGCTTCCAGCTCGGGGATGCCCTGACGTTCCTGCTGGTCCTCAACGCCGGCGCGATCGTCGGCTCCATCAGCGCCTCCGTGCTGGCGGACAAGATCGGCATCCGCAAGGTAGTGACGGCGTCGTTCATCCTGGCCTTCGTGGCCATCCTGATGCTGAGCCTCCAGCTCCCGCTGGCGATGCTGCTCGTGATCGTTGCCTTCGCGGGCCTCGGCTCCGTGGGAACGCAGATCCTGGTGGGCGGCTACTGCGCCACCCACTACCCGCAGTCCCTGAGCGCCACCGCCCTCAGCTGGTCGCTGGGCATCGGACGCATCGGCGCCATCTGCGGACCGCTGATCGGCGGGCTGATCGCCGGCATGGCCTTCGGCTGGCAGCTCAACTTCTACATGTTCGCGGCCTTCGCCGTGGTCGGCGCCATCGTGGTGTTCTCGGTGCCGAAGCTGACCGAAAAGTAGGACCTGAATCAGCCACTGCGAAGGAGTCACCGGGCAGTACACAGTCCGTGCACAGCCCGGAGGCCCATAACTCTTCGATAAAGGCCCGTCCCCGCAGCCGCGCGGGACGGGCCTTGCTGTCTATCCTGAAGGGGTTAGCTGCAGTTCCGGGGAAGCGGGCTACGCCCATCAGCTGTCCGCCGAGCAAGGATTTCCGTGGCAATCGCAGAGTACGACGTCGTCATCCAACGGGATGCCATGAGCGTGTATGACTTCCTGCTGGACGCCCGCAACCTGCCCGCCTGGCGCGCAAGCATCCGCAGCATTGAGCTGGAATCCGGCGCCGCCGGGACCAAGGGTGCCGTCTACCGGCAGACCATCGCGGGCCCCGGCGGACGCACGCTCAACGGAGACTTCGAGATCACCGAGGCGCGGCCCGGGGCGGAGATCCAGTACAGGGCCCTGGCCGGGCCGGAGCGGACGCACGGAGGCTACTACCTGAGCACGGAAGGCGGCAGCACCCGCGTCCGCTTCGCCCTCGAACGCGAGCCCCAGGGAATCCTGGCCCGGCTGAGGTCCCCGTTCCGCCGGCGGATGAAGGCTGAAGTCTGCCAGCTGGAACAGCTCAAATCGGTGCTGGAAGACCAACTGGAAGAACAGTCTGAGCCGTAACACCGGCGCTCCAACACCGGCCGCGCACATCTGTTCCCCGCGGGTACGGTAATTTTGACACTGTGCTGATCTCAGACCGCGACATTCGTGCCGAAATTGACTCCCAACGGATCGTTCTGGAGCCGTACGACCCCGCCATGGTGCAGCCATCGTCGGTGGACGTCCGGATCGACAAGTTCTTCCGGCTCTTCGACAACCACAAGTACGCCCACATCGACCCGGCGGAGGAACAGCCCGAGCTGACCCGCCTGGTGGAGGTCGAGGCCGGCGAACCCTTCATCCTCCACCCCGGTGAATTCGTGCTGGGTTCCACCTACGAGACGGTGACCCTCCCCGACGATATCGCCGCCCGGCTCGAGGGCAAGTCCTCGCTGGGCAGGCTGGGCCTGCTCACGCACTCGACCGCCGGATTCATCGATCCGGGCTTCTCCGGCCACGTGACCCTGGAGCTGTCCAACATGGCGACGCTGCCGATCAAGCTGTGGCCGGGCATGAAGATCGGCCAGTTCTGCTTCTTCCGGCTCACCTCGGCCGCAGAGCACCCGTACGGCTCCGGCGAGTACGGCAACCGCTACCAGGGCCAGCGGGGCCCGACGGCCAGCCGCAGCCACTTGAACTTCCACCGCACGGACGTCTAACGCCCTCCTGCCGCGCGGGGCCGACTGGCTGCGTGTGCAGGCCGGCGGTGCGGTCAGATCCCGTCGGCCGTCCGGACCGCGGGCGGCTTCGCCGGGCGGCGGCGCAGCATCGCCACAAGCGGCTCCACGAACCGGGCCGCGAGCGGGCCCGTCACGGCCATGATCAGCACGTAGGCCGTCGCCAGCGCCGCGAGCTCCGCGGGGACGACGCCGGAGGCCACGGCGAGTCCGGCGATCACGATCGAGAACTCTCCGCGGGCGATCAGCGCGGCGCCGGCGCGGAAGCGGCCCGGCACGCCGATCCCGGCGCGCTTCGCCGCCCAGATCCCGGTCAGCATCTTGGTGGCCGCCGTGACGATGGCCAGGAGAAGGGCCCAGCCGAGCACGGGCGGGATGGTCGCGGGGTCCGTGTTGAGGCCGAAGACCACAAAAAAGATCGCCGCGAAGAGATCCCGCAACGGCTCCAGGATCCGCGTGGCGCTGTGCGCGGTGGCCCCCGAAATCGCAATTCCGAGCATAAAGGCGCCCACCGCCGCGGACACCTGCATGGCCGCGGCGAGACCGGCCACCAGCAGCGCGGCCCCCAGCAGGTTGAGCAGGAACACCTCGGAGTTTTCGCTGTGCACGGCCTTGGACACGTGGTGGCCGTGGCGCAGGGCGACCACCAGGACCACGGTGACGACGGCGAGTGAGATCCCGACGGTCTGCAGCCCCACGACGAAGCTGACCCCGGCCAGGGTCGCCGTCAGGATCGGCAGGTAGATGGCCATGGCGAGGTCCTCGAACACCAGGATCGAGAGCACCACCGGAGTTTCGCGGTTGCCGATCCGGCCCAGGTCCGTGATCACCTTGGCCGCGATCCCGGACGAGGAAATGTACGTGACGCCGCCCATCACCATCGCTCCGACGATGCCCCAGCCCAGCAGTATCGCGAGCAGGGCGCCGGGCAGGAAGTTCAGCACCAGGTCCAGGACACCCGCCTGCCACGAGCGGCGCAGACCCGTCACGAGCTCGGCGGCCGTATATTCCAATCCGAGCATAAGCAGGAGGAGGATCACGCCGATCTCGCCGGAGAGATGTGCGAACTCGTGCATACCTTCGAGCTTGATCACGCCGCCGGCCCCGAAGAACAGGCCGCCGATGAGGTACAGCGGGATGGGGGACATACCGATCCGCCCGGCCAGCCTCGCCAGCATGCCGAGGCAAAAGACGACGGCCCCGAGTTCAATCAGGGTCAGTGCGAGCGGATCCATGCCGTCAGCCGTTGCGGAGGATGCCGGCTGCCGTGTCGAGGCCTTCTTGCGTTCCTACCGCAACCAGGAGATCGCCCGGGTGCAGGACGACGTCGGGTCCCGGCGAGGGGACCACCTCGCCCTCGCGCATGATCGCGACGATCGAGACGCCGCTGCGGGTCCTGATGGCGGCCTTGCCCATCGGCTGGTTGTGGAACGGGGAACCGGCGGCGATGGAGAACTGCCGGGTGACGATCCCGGGGACCTCGCGGTGGGCCTCCGAAAGCTGCATGGCCAGGCGCTGGCCGCCCAGCAGGTTACCCAGCGCGGCAGCCTCGTCGGCCGTCAGCGGGATGGACGCCTGGCAGGTGTCCGGATCATCCCACGTGGAGACGATCAGTTCGGTTTGGCCTTCGCGGTACTCCACGACGCCGATCCGCCGCCCTGAGGCGGTCATGAAGTCCTTGCGCCGGCCCAGTCCCGGGAGGTCTGTTTCATCCACGTTCATTCCTCCAGCCTAGTGCGCCGGATGGCTTTTCGGGCAGCGTCAGGAGGCCGGGATGACGGCGATTTCCGTCTTGTCGGGAGCCTTGACCGGGAGCAGGAGCAGCAGCCCGGCTAGGAGCACTACCATGATGCCAAGGATGCCCCAGCGCTGCGCCTCGCCCGGCTCCACCAGCGGGGCGGCAACCGCGATGCACAACGTGAAGAGGGCGGGGGCGAGGAAGCTGACGGCCCGGCCCGTGGTGGCGTAGAGGCCAAACAGTTCCCCGGATTCTCCGTGCGGGGCAAGCCGGGCCAGATAGGCCCGCGAGGAGGACTGCGCCGGCCCCACGAAGAGGCACAGAAACAAGCCGAAAACCCAGAAGGTGGTGGTGCCGGCCCATGCCATGCCGGCGACGGCATGGGTTTCGTTGCCGAGGACCAGGATCGCGGTGCCGGCGGTCAGCAGGCCGATCAGCGAACCGGTGATGACCGCTTTGGGCCCGATCCGGTCGTCGAGGAAGCCGCCCAGGATGGCGCCGACCGCGGCAACGACGTTCCCGAAGATGGCGAAGAAGATGACGTCCTTGAGCGCGAAGCCGAAGGTGCCCGCGGCGATGATGCCGCCGAAGGTGAACACCGCGGCCAGCCCGTCCCTGAACACGGCGCTGGCCAGCAGGAAGTAGATGGTGTGCGGGCTGGTCCGGTAGATCGCTTTGATCCGCCGCACCAGCAGGCCGTAGGAGGCCAGGAACCCGAGGCTGGGACCCTGCCTGGACCGGGGAACCTCCGGGACGGCGAACATCACGGGCAGCGCGAAGATGAAGAACCACAGGGCGGAGAACACAGCGACCAGGCGGATGTTCAGGCCGTCCGCCGTCGAGGCGCCGAACCACTCGAAGCTGGGCTGGACAAACAGCTGGAGCACCGCCAGCAGCGCCACGATGCCGCCGAGGTAGCCCATGCCCCAGCCGAAGCCGCTGACCTTGCCGATGCTCTGCGGGGTGGAGATCTGGGTCAGCATGGCGTTGTAGTTCACGCCGGCAAACTCGAAGAACACGTTCGCCGCTGCAATGAGTGTCACGCCGAGCAGCAGGAACTCCGGCCGGGGGAAAACAAAGAAGCACAGCGCGGTCAGGAGCGCGACGGCGGCGGTGTTGACCCCGAGCCAAAGCTTCCGGCGTCCGCCCGAATCGGAGCGCTGCCCTGTGACGGGGGCGAGCAGGGCAATGGCGGCGCCCGCGATGGCGAGTGCGCCGCCCAGGACAGCGGAGGCCTGGTCCTCGCCGCCGAAGGCATTGGAGGTCAGGTAGACGGTGAAGACGAAGGTGGTCATGACCGCGTTGAAGGCCGCCGAGCCCCAGTCCCAGGCAGCCCAGGCGAGGATGCGGCCTTTGCGGGAGACCTGGCTTCCTGATTCCAGTTCCGAGGCGGGACGCATGGCCTCGGGGGCGGCGGCGGCGGAGTTCATAGCCCGAATATTATCCGCAGCGGGCGCACGGCTTGGTGCGCCGTGCGAAAGAAACTCTGCGAAAAGAATTTGTCCACGCTTGGTAAACTGTCCGGACTGAACCTAACCAATGCCCCGCCTGCTCCAACTTTTGACAATCGAATTCCTGACGTTGCGGAGATACCAGTGATCACAGTCCTTGCCGTGCACTTTGCGGTGGCTGCTGTGGCGCCATTTCTCTTCCGGAAGTTCGGCCGGAATTCGTTCTTCGCCCTCGCGGCCGTGCCCGCGGGCTCGTTCGTCTGGCTGATCCTCCAGCACGGCGCCGTCTATCCCGGCACCGGTGAAAACCAGACCGGCACTGCCGGCACTGCCGGCCCCGGTGTGTCCGAGGTCCTGCCGTGGATCCCCGAGCTGAGGATTGAGCTCGCCTTCCGGCTGGACGCCCTGGCGTGGGTGATGTCCCTGTTGGTCCTCGGCGTGGGGGCGCTGGTCCTGGTCTACTGCGCCCGGTATTTCAAGGACAAGGACGACTACCTCGGCGGGTTTGGCGCCCAGCTGCTGGCCTTCGCCGGGGCCATGTTCGGCCTGGTGACGGCAGATGACCTGCTCCTGATGTTCATCTTCTGGGAACTGACCACCGTCCTGTCCTACCTGCTGATCGGCTACGCCCGGACCCGGCTGTCCGCGCGCCGCTCCGCGTTGCAGGCCCTCGTGGTGACCACCGCCGGGGGCCTGGCCATGCTGGTGGGCCTGATCATCCTGGGCTTCAACGCCGGGACCTACCGGATCTCCGCGATCCTCGAGCAGGCGCCCGCCCTCACAACCGGGCCCGCGGCCGGTGCCGTGAGCGCCGCCGTCGTTCTCATCCTGATTGGCGCGATCACCAAATCCGCGCTGGTCCCGTTCCACTTCTGGCTCCCCGGCGCCATGGCGGCCCCCACCCCGGTGAGCGCCTACCTGCATGCCGCGGCCATGGTGAAAGCCGGCATCTATCTTGTGGCGCGGCTGGCGCCCGGGTTCGCGGACACCACGTTCTGGCTGCCGATGGTGCTCGGCCTGGGTCTGGCCACGATGCTGGTCGGCGGCTACCGGGCGCTGCGGCAAACGGACATCAAGCTCATCCTGGCGTACGGCACGGTCAGTCAGCTCGGCTTCCTGACCATGGTGGTAGGCCTCGGCACACCCGACGCGGCCCTCGCCGGAATCGCGCTGCTCCTCGCGCACGGCCTCTTCAAGGCCACCCTCTTCCTGGTGGTGGGCATCATCGACCACCAGGCCGGGACCCGGGACATCCGCAAGCTCTCCGGTGTCTACCGGTCCTCCCGTGCCCTTGCGATCGTGGCCGCGATCGGGGCCGCCTCGATGGCCGGCATCCCGCCGCTGGCCGGCTTCGTCGCGAAGGAATCGGTCTTCGAAGCCTTTGTCCACTACGCTTCAGACCCTGCCGCCGGCCTGTGGGGGCCGGTGGTCCTGGCCGGCCTGGTCGTGGGGTCCATCCTGACCTTCGCGTACAGTGCACGGTTCATGTGGGGCGCCTTCGCCGTCAAGCCCGGCGTCGAGGCCACCCCCTTCAAGCCGATCCAACCGGCCTTCCTGGCCGCCCCCGCCGTCCTCAGCCTCCTGACCATCGTCTACGGACTGTGGCCGGCTCCGGTGGACAGCTGGATCCAGCCGTACGCGGCACTGTTCGTGCCCGCCGGCGAGGACGTGGCGGCCGCCGCCGGCCACCTGGCGCTGTGGCACGGCCTGACCCCCGCCCTGGGGCTGACCGCCGTCACCTTCGCACTCGGCCTGGCCATGTTCTACGGCCGCAACGCCGTCGCCCGCGTCCAGGGCCTGGTCCCGGGCTGGATCGACGGCGACCGCACCTACCAGCTGACCATCGGCGCCCTCGACGACGTCGCCGTCTGGATCACCGGGCGGACCCAGCGCGGTTCGCTGTACTTTTACCTGTCCGTCATCCTGACCGTCGCGTTCGTCCTGCCGCTCACCGCGCTGGTGCTGGCCAACAAGCCGCTGCCCGCGGACCTCTACTTCATCGACCCCAACTCGCCGCTGCAGATCGTCGTGGGCGCGGGGATCGTGATCGGCGCGCTCGCCGCCGTGCGCGCCAACAAACGCTTCCTTGCTGTGCTGATGGTGTCCGTCACCGGCTACGGCATCGCCTTGATGTTCGCGCTGCAGGGCGCCCCGGACCTCGCGTTGACCCAGATGCTGGTGGAGACCATCATCCTGGTGGCCTTCGTCCTCGCCATGCGCAGCCTCCCGGCGGAGCTGCGGGACCGCACCGGCGGGCGGTACCGGGTGGTCCGCGTGATCATCGGCGCCGCCTTCGGCACCACGATGGTGTTCGCCGCCATCTACGCCCTCGGCGCCCGCGTGGCGGCGCCCGTCTCGCTCGAATTCCCGCGGCTGGCGTACGAGGGAGGCGGCGGGCTGAACATCGTCAACGTGACCCTCGTGGACATCCGGGCCTGGGACACCTTCGGCGAGATCTCCGTGCTGGCCCTTGCGGCCACTGGCGTCGCCAGCCTCATCTTCGTCCGGGGCCGCGGCGACCGCAGCCCGGTCTCGTCGAGTGTCGCGGAGGGCACCGTCGGACGCCGGAAGCCCGGCGGCTCAAGCCGGGGCAACACCCGCGACGACGCCGCGCTGGCCATGAGCCGCCGGTTCGCCGCCTCCAGCCGCGATGCGTGGCTCGTTGCTGGGCGGACCCTGGCGCCGGAACGCCGTTCGATCATCTTCGAAGTGGTCACGCGGCTGATCTTCCATTCGATGATCGTCTTCTCGCTCTACCTCCTGCTGGCCGGCCACAACCTCCCCGGCGGAGGCTTCGCCGGGGGCCTCACCGCAGGGCTTGCCCTCACCATCCGCTACCTGGCCGGCGGCCGCTTCGAGCTGCGCGAAGCCACGCCGGTCAGTGCAGGCGCGCTGCTGGGCATCGGCCTCGCCACCGCCGCGGCCTCCGGCGTGGCGCCGCTGCTGCTGGGCGGCCAGGTGTTCCAGACCGCCATTCTCGAGTTCTGGCTGCCGGTCTTCGGCGACGTCAAGTTCGTCACCTCCACCATCTTCGACATCGGCGTGTACATCGTGGTCGTCGGGCTGGCCCTGGATGTCCTGCGCAGCCTGGGCGCCGAGATCGACGAGCACTTCGAGGAGCACCCGGCGGAACCGTCGGACGACCAGGAAGCCGGCGACGTCCCGGCCGAAACTACAGGCAAGGGAAAAGCATGAGCGTCAACCTGACCCTGCTCACGGTCATGGGGGCACTGTATGCCTGCGGCATTTACCTCATCCTGGAACGCAGCCTCACCCGGGTCCTGCTGGGCCTGATGATGCTGACCAACGCCACCAACCTGCTGATCCTCACCACGGGCGGCTACGCGGGCCTGGCGCCTTTGTTCAGCAAGGACACCGATCCCGGCGAGTACAACGATCCGCTGCCCCAGGCCCTGATCCTCACGTCGATCGTGATCTCCTTCGCCGTCACGGCGTTTATGCTCGGCCTCATCTACCGCACCTGGGTGCTGGCCCGCGAGGACGAGATCCAGGACGACGCCGAGGACCGGCGCGTCGCCAAGACCCCCAGCTTCGACGTCGAGGACGACTCCGTGATCCCGGTGGAAACGTCCGAATTCCCCCTGACGATGATCGGCGGGGACGGCGACGCCGTATCCAACGTTCCCGCCGGGGCCGCCGGGGCCTCCGGCGCCACCGTGAAGGTGGGCGACCACAAGCTCGAGGCCGACGAGACGGCGTCGGAAGAACAACCCGGTTCCCTCAACGTGAAAGCACCCAAGCAGGAAGGAGGCGGACAATGAACATTGCCAGTTTCGCCCCGCTCGCCGTCCTCCTTCCCATCCTTGGCGCCGCCCTGACGTTCCTGCTGATCCGGCACTCGCGGGCCCAGCGGACCGTCAGCATCGCGGTGCTTTCCGTGACGCTGCTGCTCGAATGCTGGCTGCTGGCCTCCGTCTGGGACGGCGGCACCGCGGCAGTCAACATCGGCGGGTGGCTTCCGCCCTGGGGCATCGTGATGGTGGTGGACCAGTTCTCCTCGCTGATGCTCGTGGTGTCCTCCTCCGTGAGCCTCGCCGTGCTGATCTACGCCACGGGGCAGGGCATGGCCGACGGCGACCGGGACGCGCCGGTCTCGATCTTCCACCCCACGTACCTGATCCTCGTGGCCGGTGTGTCCAACGCCTTCCTCTCGGGGGACCTGTTCAACCTCTACGTGGGATTCGAGATCCTGCTGACCGCGAGTTACGTGCTGATGACACTCGGCGGGACCGGTCCGCGGATCCGGGCCGGAGTGACCTACGTGGTGGTCTCGGTGGTGTCCTCCGTGCTCTTCCTGATCGCGATCGCCATGATCTACGGGGCCACGGGGACCATCAACATGGCCGACCTCGCCCTCAAACTCGCGGAGCTGGATCCGGGCACCCGGAACCTGCTGCACGTCATGCTGCTCGTCGCGTTCGGGATCAAGGCCGCGGTGTTCCCGCTGTCCTTCTGGCTGCCGGACTCCTACCCGACCGCGCCGGCCCCGGTCACCGCCGTGTTCGCCGGCCTGCTGACGAAGGTGGGCGTGTACGCCATGGTCCGGACCGAGACGCTGCTGTTCCCGGGAGACACGTTCAACACGCCGCTGATGGTCGCCGCCCTGCTGACCATGGTGGTGGGGATCCTCGGCGCGCTGGCGCAGAGCGACATCAAGCGACTCCTGTCCTTCACCCTGGTCAGCCACATCGGCTACATGGTGTTCGGCCTGGCGATGTCCTCGGTGGCCGGGCTGGGCGCCGCCGTCTTCTATGTCGCCCACCACATCACCATCCAGACCAGCCTGTTCCTCGTCACGGGCCTGATCGAACGCCGCGGCGGTAGTTCCTCGATGGACCGCGTCGCCGGTCTGGCCAAGCTGTCGCCGTTGCTGGCGGTGCTGTTCTTCGTCCCCGCCATGAACTTGGCCGGCATCCCGCCGTTCTCCGGTTTCCTGGGCAAACTCGGCCTGCTGCAGGCAGGCGTCCAGCTCGGCACTCCACTGGCCTATGCGCTGGTGATCGGCGGGGTGCTGACCAGCCTGCTGACCCTGCTGGCCATCGCCAGGGTCTGGAACCGCGCCTTCTGGCGCAAACCCGAGGACGCCGAACACCCCGACCCGGTCCTGCTGGCGGACCCCGCCGATTCGGCCACGGGCGACCGGGCCGGAAAGACGAATGTCACCCTCCTCCCGCGGACCATGGTGGGTTCCACGCTGGGACTGGTCCTCTTCGGCGTCGGGCTGACGGTCTTCGCCGGGCCGCTGTTCCGGGTGGCGGACCAGTCCGCCGTCGACATGCTGGACCGGAGCTCCTACATCCAGGCGGTCCTCGGCGACGGCACACCCGTCCCGGCGCTTTCGCAGCCCGGCCCGGACCCCGCCGGCGTTCCGCCGGCCAGCGGTGAGGAGCGCAAATGAGCCGGAAGCGGATATCCCTGCGCCAGGAGCTGCCGCTGCTGGTCTGGCTGGTGATTGTGTGGTGCGCCCTGTGGCAGAACTTCAGCCCCGGCAACCTGCTCTTCGGCGCCCTCATCGCGGTGCTGGTGGCCCGGCTGTTCTACCTGCCGCCGGTGGAACTCGGCGGTCGCTTCAACGTGCTGCGCGCCGTGCCGTTCGCCCTGATGTTCCTGGTCCGGGTCGTGGCGGCGAGCTTCCAGGTCCTGTTCCTGGCCGTCGCCAAGGGCCCCAACGTCATCAGCGCCGTGGTCGCCGTCCCGCTGCGCAGCCACTCCGACCTGCTGGTTACCGCCACCGGTCACGTGACCGCGCTGATCCCCGGATCGCTGGTGGTGGAAGTGGACCGCTCCACGTCCACGCTCTACATCCACGGCATCAACGTCCGCCACGCCGAAGATGCCGCACAACTGCGCAAGGACGTCCGCAACACCGAAGCCGGCTTGATCAGGATCATGGGCACCCCGGCCGAACTGTCCGCCCTCAACCAGGAGCTGGTGCCATGATGCAGCTTGTCCTGACTGTCACCGCCGTCGTGCTGTCCCTGGCCGCCGGGGGAGCGATCATCCGGATCGCGAGGGGCCCGTCGCTGCTGGACCGGGTGCTCGCCGCGGACGTGCTGCTGGCCATCCTGGGAGCGGCGCTGTGTATCGACATGGCCGTGAACCGGCACCTGAATAACCTCATGCTGCTCGTGGCGGTGTCCCTGATCGGGTTCGTCGGCTCCGTGACGGTGGCCCGGTTCGTCGCCGACCGAAGGGAGCAGCCCCGTGAATCCTGAGACGTTCTCCGGCGATGCCGTGATCGACGCCGTCTCGGCGGTCTTTCTCGTGGTCGGCGCGCTGATGTCCCTCGCCGCGGCGGTGGGGCTGCTGCGCTTCCCGGACCTCATGACCCGGATGCACGCGGCCACCAAGCCGCAGGTGCTGGGGCTGTTCCTGCTGCTTTTCGCGCTGGGGCTGCAAATGCGCACCTGGTGGGTCTGGCCGGTGCTGGTGGTGGCATGGATCTTCCAGCTGCTGACGGTGCCGGTGTCGGCGCACATGGTGGGCCGGGCCGGTTACCGCACCAAGCACCTGCACCCCGAGCTGCTCAGCACCGACGAACTGGAAGCCGTAGTGCAGCAGGCGGCCGGCGCGCGCGGTTTCACCGACGACGACGGCGAAGGGGTCACCGGCGGGCGGTAGTGGCTGGGAGTATGCGCCCTAACAGACCCGCCTCAAACGCTGCGCCCTAAACCAGGCGCCCTACACGATGTCTTGGGACTTGGCGTAACGGGTGATCGCGCGCTGGGTGCCGCGGTTGGCAAGGACCTGGATGATGGCGCTGACGGACGCGGAGATCAGCGCGAAGGTCAGGGCCGAGTGCAGCGTCGTGGGAACGTCCTCGTCGTCGCCCTTGGGCGGCTTGTTGCCGGTGGACTTCTCCCAGATGGTGTCAACGAGCTTGGTGCCGACGTAGCCGGCAAGCAGGCTGATGCCGGCGCCGAACAGTTTGATGAAGAGGTTCATTCTTCGCAACTCCTTGCGGGCGGAAACAGGTTTCCCCTAGCCTAGCGTCCCTGGACCTGCGGTCCAGCCAGGGACGCAGCGCGGCCGAGGATATCCGCCAGGGCCTCGACCACCAGCTCATGGTCGGCCTTCTGCGGCAGGCCCGACACCGTGACGGTGCCTACCATCCCGGTTCCGCGCACGTAGATGGGGAAGGCGCCGCCGTGGGCGGCAAACTCCTTCTCATCGAACCAGGCGTTGTCCTCGATCCGCCGCCCGGCAGCCCGCGCCCGGAGCCCCACCAGCAGCGACGGGACCTCGTACCGCACGGCCGTGCGCTGCTTGGCCCTGATCCAGCGTTCATTGTCCGGTGTGGCGCCCTCGAGGGCCGCATGGAAAAGCACCTGCTCACCCTTGGTGATGTCGATCGCGATCGGGTGGGAGCGCTGCCTGCCGAGTTCGACCAGGCGGAGCCCCAGGTCCAGGGCGTCGTCCTTGCTGAACGACCCGAACTGCAGTTCGTCCATTTCGGCCAGGATGCTGCCGATGAGTGCCGCCAGCGAGCCGTGCGGCTGCGGTTCGGTGGAGTCCGGATCGTAGCCGGGTGAAGGATCTGGTGAGGTGGTCACGTGGTTCAGCTTCCGTTAGTTGGCCGCCGTAGGGTCGCCATCCGGCCGCGGCGGTGTCCGGTGTTCGCCTGCCCTGCCGACTCTACCAAGCACGGGTCCGCAGGTCCCCGGCGCCGAAGCCGGCGGATTGTGACGGCCAGGCCCGGAAAACAACTTCCTCCGGGTGTAAACTGGGCCACGCCCACAAGGGCTATTTTCAATACGACAGGGGAGCGCCGCCGTCGGGCATCACCGGAGAAATCCGGGGAAACCACAGGTGGGCGCTGAGAGTGCGGACAGCCGCAGACCCTCGAACCTGATCCGGTTAGTACCGGCGCAAGGGAGTCGAGTTCTCAGAGTGCCCGGGAGCGGCGGCAGAAGCCGCAACCCGGGGCACTCTCCCCTCCTGTTCCTCAGGAGGACGACATGACTGATACATCTGCTGCATCCGTGAAACAAACACGCACCCGACGCAGCTACAACTGGCGTGTGGTGGACATTGTGGTGGCCGCGTTGATCGCGGTGGCCGGCGGCGTGATCTTCTGGGCCTGGTCCCAGGGCGCCAACCTCATTTCCGCCCCCGTCAACGCGTTCTATCCGCCGCTCACCGGGCTCTATGCCGGCGGCTGGATGATCCCGGCGGTGCTGGGCATGCTCATCATCCGCAAGCCGGGCGCCGCGCTGTTCTGCGAAGCCGTGGCCGCCACCGGTGAGCTGATCATGGGCTCGCAGTACGGCACCACGGTGCTCATTTCCGGGCTCCTGCAGGGCCTTGGCGCCGAACTGGTCTTCGCCGCGTTTATGTACAGGAAGTTCAACCTGCCGGTGTCCCTGCTGGCGGGGGCCGGCGCGGGCCTGTTCTGCGGGCTGAACGACTCGTTCATGCCCTGGGGCTGGAACCTTGCCTACGCGGGCGGCGACAAGCTTGCCTACATCATCTTCACTGCCATCTCCGGTGCCGTGATCGCCGGCGGCCTGTCCTGGCTCGCCACCCGGGGCCTGGCCAGAACCGGCGTGTTGAGCTCCTTTGCCTCGCGCAAGGCGGCCACGGAGCCTGTCTTCTCCTGATGCACGCCGACAATGCGTCCGCCCGCGCCGGGGTCCGCCCGGCCGCGATCACCGCGCGGGGCTGGGGCTGGCGGCATGCCGGCCGGCCCCGGCCCGCCGTCAGCGGCCTGGACCTGGACATCCGGCCCGGGGAGCGCGTGCTGCTGCTGGGGCCTTCGGGCGCCGGCAAGTCGACGCTGCTCCACGCCCTGGCCGGGGTGTTGGGCGACAGCTCCGCCGGCGACTCCGGCCGGGCAGCTGGCGCTGCGGACGCCGAGGACGCGGACGAGACCGGCAGCCTGCTGATTGACGGCGCCCCGCCCCGCGCCCGGCGCGGCCGGGCCGGGCTGATGCAGCAGGACCCGGAGACCCAGGTGGTGCTCTCGCGCCTCGGCGACGACGTCGCTTTCGGCGCGGAGAACCTGTCCGTGCCCCCGGCGGAGATCTGGGCACGCGTCGCGGAGGCGCTCGACGACGTCGGGCTGGGCCGGCTGCCGCTGGACCACCCGACGTCGGCCCTCTCCGGCGGCCAGAAGCAGCGGCTGGCGCTCGCGGGCATCCTCGCGATGCGGCCCGGGCTGATCCTGCTCGACGAGCCGACCGCCAACCTGGACCCCGCCGGGGTCCTGGAAGTCCGGGACGCCGTCGGCCGCTGCCTGGACAAGACCGGGGCCACCCTGGTGGTGGTGGAGCACCGCGTCGCGGTCTGGAAGGACCTCGTGGACCGGATTGTGGTGCTGCAGCCGGG
>DATIUQ010000243.1:0-5819 GCA_035466775.1 Arthrobacter sp. | reverse complement strand
GCGGCCGCCTGCCTGGCCCTGTCGCTGACGGCCTGCGGTTCCTCCGCCCCGGAAAAATCCGGCGCCGACGGGGCCACCGGTTCCAAGCCGGTGACCCTGACCGTTGGCACGTTTAATGAGTTCGGCTACGAGAAGCTTTTTGAAGAGTACGAAACGCTGAACCCGAACGTCACGATCGAGCACAAGAAAGCGGCGACCACCAACGAAGCCCGCGATAACCTCACCACCCGGCTGGCAGCCGGATCCGGGTTGTCCGACATTGAAGCCGTTGAGGTGGACTGGCTGCCCGAACTGCTCCAGTATCCCGACCGCTTCACCGACCTGAGCGATCCGGCGGTCGACGGACGCTGGCTGGACTGGAAGGTCGATGCCGCGAAGACCGCCGACGGCAAGCTTCTGGGCTACGGCACCGACTCCGGTCCCGAGGCGGTCTGCTACAACTCCGAGCTGCTCAAAAAGGCGGGCCTGCCCACCGAACGCGGGGAAGTGGCGAAGATGCTGGGCGGGACCTGGGAAAGCTACTTCGAGGCCGGAAAGAAGTTCAAGGCAGCCAACCCGGACTCTGCCTGGTTCGACTCCGCGGGGGCGATCTACCAGGGCATGAGCAACCAGCTTGAGAAGGTTTATGAGGAGGAGGACGGCACCGTAATCGCCACGGAAAACCAGAAGGTCAAGGACACCTACAACCAGGTCCTGAAAGCGTCCACCCAGGACGGGCTCTCAGCCCACCTCGGCCAGTGGAGCGATGACTGGGCCTCCGGATTCCAGACCGGAGCGTTCGCCACGACCCTCTGCCCCGGCTGGATGCTCGGTGTCATTGAAGGCAACGCGGCCGGAGTCACCGGCTGGGACGTCGCCAACGTCTTCCCCGGCGGCGGCGGAAACTGGGGCGGCTCCTACCTGACGGTCCCCACGCAGAGCGACAGCCAGGCCGAGGCAAAGAAGCTCGCCGGCTGGCTGACCGCCCCCGAGCAGCAAGTCAAGGCTTTCACCGCCAAGGGCACCTTCCCGAGCCAGAAGCAGGCACTGGAGAGCAGCGAGTTGCTGGGCCAGACGAACGCCTTCTTCAACGGCGCACCCACCGGCCAGATCTTCGCCGAGCGTGCCAAAGCCGTAGAGGTGACCCCGTTCAAGGGCACCAAGTTCTTCGCCATCAATGACGCCATGCAGCAGGCCCTCACCCGTGTGGACGTCGACAAGACGGACGACGCCGCTTCCTCCTGGGAGAAGTTCGTCACCGCCGTAAAGTCCCTGTAAGCAATGACAGTCACGGACCAGGTCAAGCCGCAGAGCGCAGGTGACGAGCCGTCGCCTCCCGGGGACGGAAGGAGCGTCCGGCGTCTGGCGCTCTCCCAGCAGGTCTCCAAGTGGGACGTGAAGCTCTCCCCCTATCTGTACATCTCCCCGTTCTTCATCCTGTTTGCCATCACTGGACTATTTCCGCTGATCTACACAGGCTGGGTTTCGCTGCACAACTGGAACCTCATCGGCGGGCAGGGGAAGTTCACGGGACTGGATAACTACGGCTTCGTCCTGTCGCAGCCCTACTTCTGGAACGCTGTCGGCAACACGCTCAGCATTTTCCTCCTGTCCTCCGTTCCCCAGGTCGTCATTGCCCTGGTGATAGCGGCAGTGCTGGACGCGAATCTGAGGGCCAGGACATTCTGGCGGATGGGGGTCCTGGTGCCGTTCGTCGTCGCACCAGTCGCGGTGGGCCTGATCTTCAACAATCTCTTCGCCGACCAGTTCGGCCTGATCAACGAGATGTTGAAAGCACTGGGGCTTGACCCGGTCCGTTGGCATTCTGATTCGCTCGCCAGCCATACGGCGATCGCCACCATGGTCAACTTCCGCTGGACGGGCTACAACGCCCTCATCTTCCTCGCGGCCATGCAGGCCATCCCGCGGGACGTGTTCGAGGCTGCGACGATCGACGGCGCCGGGAGGCTCCGGCAGTTTTTCTCCGTGACGGTTCCCATGTTGCGGCCGACCGTGATTTTCGTCGTCATCACGTCCACTATCGGCGGACTGCAGATCTTCGACGAGGCACGTGTCTTTGACCAGTCCGGGCTGGGCGGGGCGGACAGGCAGTGGCAGACCCTGACGATGTACATCTGGGAACTCGGTTGGGGCCAGCGGAACTTTGGCAGGGCCTCGGCCGTGGCGTGGCTGCTCTTCATGATGATCGTGCTGATAGCCCTGCTCAACTTCGTCATCACCAAGCGCATCGCAAGCCAGGGAGGCCGCAAGTGAGCTCCATCCCCATGATCGAACAGAACGCCGGCAAGGGCGCTGCGCGGTCCGCAGCCCGGCGGAGGCCCGGCGCCGGACGAAAAACGGGCAGCGCCGGCGTGCGCCGGCCAGGATTCCTGACCTACGGCTTCCTGGGAGCAGTCCTGCTCGCGTCCCTCTTTCCGCTGTACTGGTCCTTCCTCGTTGGCAGCCATGACAACACCGTCCTCAGCAGAGGAATCCCGCTGCTGCCGGGAGGGAACTTCCTCGCCAACGCGGCGAAGGTCTTCGACAGCATCCCGTTCTGGAAAGCCATGGGCAACAGCCTCATCGTCTCCAGTGTGACGGCGGCTTCCGTCGTGGCCTTCTCCACGCTCGCCGGGTTCGCCTTCGCCAAGCTCCGGTTCCGGGGAAGCAAGGTGCTCCTGGTCTTTGTGGTCGCCACCATGGCCGTCCCGACTCAGCTGGGCGTGGTCCCGCTGTTTATCGTGATGTCCAAGCTCGGCTGGACCGGCTCGCTGTGGGCCGTCATCATTCCCGGTGTTGTCACGGCTTTCGGCGTGTTCTGGATGACCCAGTATCTCCGCGACGCCCTCCCGGACGAACTTATCGAAGCGGTACGGATGGACGGCGCCTCGATGATCCAGGCCTTCTGGTACATCGGATTCCCGGCCGCCCGCCCGGCGGCCGCGATGCTGGCGCTGTTCACCTTCGTCGCCACCTGGACGAACTTCTTCTGGCCGTTCATCGTCCTTGACCCCTCAAATCCCACATTGCCAGTGGCGTTGCAGCTGCTGCAGGCCGCACACTTTGTGGACTACTCGGTGGTCCTGGCGGGCGCAGTCCTGGCCACCGTGCCGCTGCTGCTGCTATTTGTCGCCGCAGGCCGCCAGCTCGTTTCCGGAATCATGCAAGGAGCAGTAAAAGGATGAACACCACCCCACTCTCATTTCCCGAGGGTTTCCTGTGGGGGGCGGCCACTGCCGCCTACCAGATAGAAGGGGCCGCCCACCTCGGCGGCCGGAAAGACTCAATCTGGGACACTTTCTGCCGGGTTCCCGGAGCGGTCGCCGATGGCCACAATGGCGACGTCGCCTGCGACCACTACCACCGCACCGCCGAGGACGTCGCCTTGATGAAATCGCTGCACCTCAAGGCGTACCGGTTCTCCGTGTCCTGGGCCCGCTGCATGCCGGACGGCAGGACGCCGAACCCGGAGGGGATCGCGTTCTACTCCCGCCTGGTGGATGAACTGCTGGCCGCAGGCATCACCCCCTGGCTGACGCTGTACCACTGGGACCTGCCCCAGGCCCTGGAGGACGAGGGCGGCTGGGCCAACAGGGAGACCTCCCGGCTTTTCGCCGCCTACGCCGCCGTGATGCACGAGGCCCTCGGCGACCGGGTGCGGATCTGGACCACGCTCAATGAACCCTGGTGCTCGGCGTTCCTTGGCTACGCCTCCGGTGTCCACGCGCCGGGCCGTCAGGAACCGGCAGCCGCGCTCTCCGCCGCGCACCATCTGCTGCTCGGCCACGGGCTCGCCGTTGCCGAACTGCGCCGGCGCGACCCGGACGCAAAACTGGGCATCACCCTGAATCTCACGGTTGCGGATCCGGCCGATCCCGACTCCGCCGTCGACCGTGACGCGGCCCGCCGCATCGACGGGCTGCACAACAGGATCTTCCTGGATCCGCTCTTCCGCGGTGAGTACCCCGCCGACGTGCTCGACGATGTTGCCGGGCTCGGCTTCGACACCGTTGTCCAGGCGGGTGATCTTGACGTCATTTCAGCGGCACTGGACCTGCTCGGCGTCAACTATTACCAGGGCGAAGCCCTCACCAGGACGGCGTCCCCGGCAGACCATACGGAGCGCCCGGAAACTGTGACGACCACGGCGCAGGCCGCGCCGGAGTCCGCGCGCCGGATCCCGGCGTCGCCGTTCGTCTCCGCTGACGGCGTGCACTCGGTGCCGCGCGGGCTGCCGGTGACCGGCATGGGCTGGGAGGTCCAGCCCGAGGGCCTGTTCCGGCTGCTGACGCGACTCCAGCGGGAGTACACGGGCCCGGCCGGCATTCCGCTCTACATGACCGAGAACGGAGCCGCCTATCCGGATACCCCCGACGCCGACGGCTTCGTCGACGACCAGGACCGGCTGGGCTATTTTGACGCACACCTGCGCGCGGTGCGGGAAGCGATCGACGCCGGCGCGGACGTCCGCGGCTACCTCGCGTGGTCCCTGCTGGACAACTTCGAATGGGCCTACGGGTACCACCAGCGGTTCGGGCTGGTCCGGGTGGACTACGAGACGCTGAAGCGGATACCCAAGGCCAGCGGCCTCTGGTACGCAACCGTGGCGGCGGCGAACGCCCTACCGGCCGGCAAGGTCGGCGCGCACGTGAGATGACCGGGGATGTCGTATTGTCAAAGTGATGAGCGAACAGATCCACCGGGGTGTCCGGCCAGAACCGGCGAGGCCAAGCCCCACGCTTGAAGACCTCGCGAAGGCGGCGGGCGTATCCCGCTCGACTGCCTCGCGGGCCATCAACGGCGGCTCCCGGGTGAGCCCGGAAGCCCAGGCGGCCGTGGACGCCGCCGTCGTTGCCCTGGGCTACACCCCGAACCGGGCGGCCCGCAGCCTCGTCACCCGCCGGACCTCGTCGATCGCCCTGGTCATCAACGAACCCGATGCCCGCGTCATGATGGACCCGTTCTTCGCGGCGGTGATCACCGGGGTGACGGAGGCGCTGCGCGAGACGGAAATGCAGCTGGTCCTGCTGATGTCCCGGGCCGGCGGCGACCCCTCCCGGACGGTCCGCTACCTGCGCGGCGGCCACGTCGACGGAGCCATCGTGGTCTCGCACCACAAAGCCGACGGCTGGACCGAGGAGCTCGCCGCGTCCGGGCTGCCCACTGTGTTCATTGGGCGGCCGTGGGATGCAGGCCTGGGCATCCACTACGTTGACGTGGACAGTTTCCAGGGCGCGCGGCTGGCGGCGCTTCACCTCGCGGCGACCGGGCGCACCCGGCTCGGAACCGTCACCGGACCGTTGGACATGACAGCCGCGGCGGACCGGCTCGCCGGCTGGCAGGCGGGTCTCCGGGAAGCCGGGCTTCCGCCGGGACCGGTTGCGCACGGTGACTTCACTGCCGCGGGCGGGACTGCGGCCACGGAACAGCTGTTGGCCCAGGACGGCGCCCTGGACGGCATCTTTGCCGCCTCGGACCTCATGGCCCGCGGCGCGATCACGGCCGTCCGGGCTTCGGGGCGCGAAGTCCCCGGGGACGTCGCCGTCGTCGGGTTTGACGACCATGTGCCGGCTCCGGGCGAGCTGCCGTTGACCACGATCAACCAGCCGATGGTGGAGATGGCCACCGAGGCGGGCCGACTCCTCCTTGCCGACATCGAGAACCCCGGGGCGGGCCGGGATCCGGTGATCTACCCCGCACGGCTCGTCGTGCGGGCCAGCAGCGGGCCGAAGGCCGGGTAGGGCCAGCACTTTTCGGCGGCGCGGCATGGCCGCGCGGCGGACAATGTTCTACGACGCGCGGGAATCCTGACGCGCTCGTATTCCGGTAGCGTCAAGTAA
>DATIUQ010000242.1:0-2220 GCA_035466775.1 Arthrobacter sp. | reverse complement strand
GTCACCTTCGCCGCGACCACCGGCGACACCGAGGCCACTGTCCGGGCGATGGGAGGTGCGGCCGAGCTTAGCGCGCGGGAACGCGGCCGCTTCATGCGCGAGCAGATGCAGGCCACCGCCGGGCGGACCGCGGCCGAAGTGCTCGCCGGAGCCCGGGGCTCCGACGTGGTCATGGCCGGCATCGGCGGCTCCCTGACCGGACGCCCGGTCGCCGAGAAGCTGGGCATCCCCTTCCTGGAAGCACACCTGCAGCCGCTGGGCCCACCCACCGCAGCCTTCCCCGGCCCGCTGCTCCCGCAAGTGCCGGCCTGGCTCGGCGGCGCAGGGCGCAAGGCAAGCCACCGGATCACCGCCCTCGCGCTGCGGAGCATGCTCAGCGCCGGCTCACGGCAGATCCGGGCCGAGCTGGGCCTTCCCGTCCGGCCAGCCCCGCTCAGCGGCACCCTGCCCGCGGTCTACGGCTTCAGCCCACAGGTGGTCCCACAGCCTCCCGAATGGGGACCGCAGCGCAAGATCACCGGCTACTGGTCCCTGCCCGCCGCCCCCGGCTGGACGCCACCCGGCGCCCTGGTTGATTTCCTCGCCGCCGGACCGCCACCGGTCTGCATCGGCTTTGGCAGCATGTCCAGCCGCGATCCTGAGAGGCTCAGCGACCTGATCCTCCAGTCAGTCCGACGCGCCCGCGTCCGCGCGGTGCTCCTGTCAGGCTGGGGCGGGCTCGCCGACCAGGGCGGCGACGACGTCTTCGTCACCAGCGAGGTCCCACATGACTGGCTGTTTCCGCAGACGGCCGCCGTCGTACATCACGGCGGTGCGGGCACCACCGGCGCCGCACTCAGCGCCGGGGTGCCGTCCGTCGTCGTTCCCTTTGCCGTCGACCAGCCGTTCTGGGCGTCGCGCGTCGTCGCTCTCGACGTCGGGCCCAGGCCCATCCCCCGCAAGCGGCTGACCTCGGAGAACCTCGGCGCCGCGCTGCGCACCGCGACCACCGACGACGCCATGGCCCGCCGCGCCGCCGACCTCGGCACCCGGATCCGCGCCGAGAACGGTGTGGCCACGGCCGTCCGTCACCTCGAGTCCTTTCCGTTGAGCGGGGTATGACTACGGGCAGCAACCCGTTCCACGTGGAGAGCTCGCCCCTTGGAGGCTGCTGAATTGGCGCGCTTGCGGTGTCGCTGTCCGTTTCTTGCCCGGAGCGTGCTTGGGGTGAAGAGTGGATGGACTCACCGGCCGCACCCACCCCAACAGAGAACAACCGCGCCCACCGGGGTTCGGTGGGCGCGGTTGTTGGGAGGTGCGGTTCTCCGTGCGGGCTCTGGCCTAGGCGCGAGCCTTGGCGTGGCCCTTGGTGAGGATCATTGCCAGTGCGATCATGCCGGCGCCGAGCACCAGGTGCAGGATGTTGTCCGGGGTGTTCAGCGGCACGAAGTTGCCGGCTGAATCTCCGGGGACCACCAGGCCGTACACGAACAGGACCAGGTAGATGACGCCGCCATAGAGCAGGAAGGCGCGGGCGCCGGTGGCGGTGCGGGCCAGCAACAGGCCGGCGGCACCGAAGAGCAGGTGGACGATGTTGTGCAGGACCGAGACCTGGAACAGGCCCAGCAGCATCGCCTCGGAGTGGTGGCCGGCGAACTGCAGCGACTCGTAGTTGGTGGTGAGTCCCGGGACGAAGCCCAGGATGCCGACCAGCAGGAAGACGGCGCCGACGGCGAGACTGGCCTTCTGGACGGTGGTGCGGGTTGTGGTTTGGGTGCGGTTCGTGGTTGTCATGTTGGCTCCTTGGGTGCGGGCTTCAAGTGATGGAGCGGCCGATGGTGCGGCCGATCTGGTGCTTATGTCAGTACTTCGGAGGGCACTGGGCTTGGGATTGCTCGCCGGGGGCTGCTCTATACAGATTCCTTGTCGACGACGGCGGGTGCTCCCTGATCGACGACGGCGATGCCCGGGCTGGCCCGGCGGAGCGGAGTCAGGAGGCCGGAGGCAGAGTCAGGCCTTCCGGCTGCGGGCCTTGGGTTCTCTCGGCGGCAGCGTGGCGACATGCTCGAACGCCTTGTCCACCCAGGCCTTGGCGCGCGCCTCCTGCTACTGAAGCCCCGGAATCCCGTCCTGGACCGCAAACGATGCCTTCGTGGAAACGGGCGCCCCCGGCGTCGTGACGTAGTCCAGCGTCCGGAAGTCCGCGGTCATCGCGTCCCTGGTGATCTTCGTGTTCACGTA
>DATIUQ010000241.1:0-9187 GCA_035466775.1 Arthrobacter sp. | reverse complement strand
TTCGACATCCTCCTGCAGGTGCTCGACGACGGCCGCCTCACCGACGGCCAGGGGCGCACCGTGGATTTCCGGAACGTGATCCTGGTCCTGACCTCCAACCTCGGCAGCCAGTTCCTCGTGGATCCGCACCTCGACGCCGCCGCCAAGCGCGACGCCGTGATGGCCACCGTGCACGCCTCCTTCAAGCCCGAGTTCCTGAACCGGCTCGATGAAGTGGTGCTGTTCGACCCGCTGAGCATCGAGGAGCTGTCCCGGATCGTGGAGCTGCAGGTCAAGGAGCTGGGCGAACGCCTCAAGGGCCGCCGGCTCAGCCTGGAAGTGACCGAGGGGGCCCGCGCCTGGCTCGCGGTGACCGGCTTCGATCCGGCCTATGGCGCCCGGCCGCTGCGCCGCCTGGTGCAGCGCGAAATCGGCGACCGCCTGGCCAAGGCCATCCTGGCCGGCGAGATCACGGACGGCGACACCGTGCTCGTCGATACGGCACCGGACTTTACGGAGTTGACGATGGGCGGCGCCGAAGCGGCGGCCCGGCCCAACGGCGGCGCCTCCACCGGCAGCGGGCTCTCCGTCCGGCGCAAGGAGTAGCGCCAGCACAGTTAGGGATCCCGCAGTGTTAAACAAGAACGGCCAGCCGGACTTTGCACCGGCTGGCCGTTTCGTTTTTCGAAGGATCCCTTGCGGGAATCCCCCGGGAACCGCTAGGGAACCAGGGATTCCATGATGACGTTCCCGGTGTCGGCGGTGACGTAGCAGTCCACCCGCCGGTCGCCGTTGTCCCAGCTCGTGGAGCTCGGATAGGCGTTGCGCTGCTTCAGGGCGTAGTTGGTGGCGGCGGCGGTCAGCTGCGCGTTGCGGCAGGTTTCGCGGCCTTTGTCCTTCAGGGCGTTCAGGCCAGGGTAGCCGTCAGATTCCTGATAGTGGTGGACTGCGATCAGCTGCGCCGAATGGCCCGTGGCGCAATCCACGATGGTGGACTGGGGCGCCTCAGGGTCGAAATCCTTGAAGCAGTCGCCGGCCCGGAAATCCAGCGGACCGACCCCCTCCAGCGGAAGGGCCCCGCGGCTCGCAGGGGCGGACGACGACGTCGTGGTGGGGGCCGGGGCGGGGGAGGTGTCCGCGGCTGTCTGTTTGCTGCCGCCGAGTGAGGTCAGCCACCAGATCAGCAGCCCCATCACGACGACGGCGGTCACCGCGGCGCCGAGCTTTGCCGGACCCTGGCGGTGCAGCCAGCCGCCCAGCTGAGAGGCCTTCGCCGACGCGGCCTTGCCGGCCCCTGCCAGGGCGCCGCCCGCGGCTCCCGCAGCGCCACGGGTGCTCCCGGAACGCCGGGAGCCGGGCTGCCCGGCGTCGGGCCGGTTCACCGGCGGGACGAACGGGCGGACGGGCGGCGGCGCGGACGGCGTCGCCGGCTGGTCAACGGGCCGAGAAACTGCCTGGTCAACAGGCTGCGGAACTGGCCGCTCAACGGGCGGCGCAACCGGAGGCTCGGCGGGGGCAGCCGCCGGGACAACCGGCGTCGCGGAGGTTGGCGGCGTCGAGGGTTTCGGGGGCACGGCAGACGGTACGGCGCGGGCAGACCGTTCACCGGGTCCACCGGCAGGGGGAACCCCAGGCGCGCCGGCGCCGCCGGGCCTTTCGTTCTCTTCGGTCACTGAGAATTCACCACTTTCGTGCGTCTTTGCCGCGGCTGGACGCCCGGCGGAAGGACCCGTTGCCGGAAGTCCACTACGGAACTCTATCGAAGATGCCACGCGGGCTGCATGCCGCGGGGTGCCGTCCGGGCCTGCGGCGCGGGCCACACCGTCCACAGCGGCCGTCCCGGGGAGCAGTTGCAGCAGAAAGCATGTAATCTAGGTGTACGACAAATTGACCAAACATTCCGGGGCCTCACCGATCGCCAATGGTGACCACCTCCGGTCCGAGTACAAAAGGGGGTCACGCCATGGGGCGCGGCCGTCAAAAGGCAAAAGCTACCAAGCAGGCTCGGGATATTAAGTACTATTCCCCGAACACTGACTACTCTGCGCTTCAGCGTGAGCTCAAGAGCTCTGAGGGTCGTGCACCGAGTCGTTTCTCGAGTGAGCCCGTTGAGCCGGATTATTCGGCTTATGTGGATAAGTACGCGGACGATGTGGAAGAGGACGACGACGAGGTAGATTCCCGTCGGATAGGTTAGTCGACACTTCTTTCCGGCATGCTGTTCCGTTCGCGGATTGCCGACCACGTGATTTCAGGCCCGCCGTCCACTCCCTGTAAGGGCGTGGACGGCGGGTTTTCTGCTGCCCGGCTGCCCCCCTCCCGTTGGACGCCCCCGCACCCAGCCTGCTTCGCGCCAGCCGCCGCCGTTTCGACGGTTCCGCGTCCACTCGACGCAGGCAACCAACCGGCGGGCGCGGAACCGTCGAAATGGCCGGGTCGTCCGGGGATGCTTCAGTTGCAGGGCGCCTGACCCTCAGGCTAGGTTGAAGGCACCCGGCCCCGCACCAGGAAGTTCCGGAAGGATTGCCATGAGCATGCGCACAGGTTTCACCGAAGGCGAGGTGTGCTGGACGGACCTCCAGACCAGCGACGTCGGGGCGGCCAAGGCCTTCTATGCAGCGGTGCTCGGCTGGCGCTACGAGGACCTGCCCACCCCGGACGGGCGCAGCTACGCGCAGGCGTTCCTGGGCGACGATCTGGTCACCGTCATCGCGCCGCAGAACCCGCAGCAGGCGGCCGCCGCAGCGGCCCCGCAGTGGAACGTGTACTTCGCCGCCGCCGACGCCGAGGAACTCGCCGCCGGCCTGGTCCACGCCGGCGGAACCCTTGAGTTTGGGCCGGAGGCGGTGGGCGAAACCGGCGTAATGGTCTTCTTCGCCCCGCCCGGAGGCGGCACCACCGGCGCCTGGCAGGCCGGGAGCCACGTCGGGACCACCCGCGGCGGGGAACCCGGAGCCCTGACCTGGGCGGAACTGTTGACGCCCGAGCCGCAGGCCGCCGTCGGACTCTTCCAGCAGCTGTTCGGGCACGACGTGACGGAATACCCGCAGGACGACGGCGGCAAGTACACCACGCTGATGGTGGACGGCGCCGAGGTGGCCGGGATCGCCGCGGTCCCGGCGGACGCGGAAGGCACACTCAAGCCGGGGTGGCAGGTGTACTTCGGGGTGTCGAGCGTCCCCCTCGCCGTTGCGGCAGCCGTCGCTGCCGGCGGCACGGTCCTGATTGAACCGGACGAGGCCGAGGAATCCGGCGCCATCGCCACCCTGGCGGACCCGCAAGGCGGCGTGTTCAGCCTGCTGGAGGTTTAAACACACATCGAGTGCTCCATAACTGCCGTTTTGGAGCTGCTAAACGGCGGTTTTGGAGCACTCGATGTGAGGTGGGGGATTTAGGCGTAGGCGTTGACCAGCCGGACGGCGCCGCCGTCGACGCCCTTGGCGCCCTGCACGTAGTCCGGTCCGGTCTTGACGACCGAGTCCGAGTTCTCCTCCACAGTGCCCATGACCCAGGCCGGGAGTCCGCGCTCGTTGAGACGGTTCACGGCGGCGTCGGCGGCTTCGGGGGAGACAATCGCGACCATGCCGACGCCGAGGTTCAGCGTGCGCTCCAGGTCGGCCAGCGGGACGTTGCCCAGTTCGGCGACGAGCCGGAAGATGGCCGGGAGCTGCCAGGTGGCGCGGTCCACGGTGGCCAGCAGGCCCTGCGGCAGGACGCGGGCCAGGTTGGCGGCGAGCCCGCCGCCGGTCACGTGGCTGAAGCCGTGCACGGCCTGGCCTGCGGCGGAGCCGTTGACCGGGAAGGTGCGGGCCAGGTCCAGGCAGTCGGCGGCGTAGACGCGGGTCGGTTCCAGGAGTTCCTCGCCCAGCGTGCGGCTGAATTCGGAGACGTGGCGGTCCAGGGCCCAGCCGGCGTGGTTGATGACGCGGCGGACCAGGGAGTAGCCGTTGGAGTGCAGCCCGGAGGAGGCCATGCCGATCACGACGTCGCCGGCGCGGACGCGGTCCGGGCCCAGCAGGTCGGCGGCTTCGACAACACCGGTGGCGGCACCGGCGACGTCGTACTCGTGCTCGCCCAGCAGCCCCGGGTGCTCGGCGGTTTCGCCGCCCACGAGGGCGGTTCCGGCGACGGAGCAGGCGGCCGCGATGCCGCGGACGATGTCCGCGATGCGCTCCGGGACAACCTTGCCGCAGGCGATGTAGTCGGTCATGTACAGCGGCTCGGCGCCCACCACCACGATGTCATCGACCACCATGCCGACGAGGTCGAAGCCGATGGTGTCGTGGATGTCCATGGCCTGCGCGATGGCGACCTTGGTGCCGACGCCGTCGGTGGACGTGGCCAGCAGCGGGCGCTTGTAGGTGAGCAGCTTCGAGACGTCGTACAGGCCGGCGAAGCCGCCGACGCCGCCAATCACCGAGGAATTGTGGGTCGCCTTGATGGCGCCCTTCATGAGTTCGACGGCGCGGTCGCCCGCTTCGACGTCGACGCCGGCGGAGGCGTAGGTGATGCCGACGGTGTTCTGGGCGGCGTTCATGTCAGCGGCCGGGGAGGCGGAAGTCATACTGGCTCTTTCTTGTCGGCTGTGGTGACGCGGTCGGCATCGGTGAGCAGTTCTTCGAATTCGGCGTCCGGTCCCGGATCGCAGCCGGTGGCACCGGCCTTCTCGGCGGGGTCGACGTCGGAGGCGGGGTCGACGTCGGAAGCCTCACCGGATCGGGCGGGCCCGGTGCCGGCAGGGGCGGGCGCGGCGGCGGGGAGGTCGCCAAGCTGTCCGACAGAGTCGGGGCGTTCGAGCAGGTTCTTGCCGAGCTTGTCGGCGGCCGGAAGCTCGATCGGGTACTTGCCGGTGAAGCAGGCGGTGCACAGGCGTTCGCGCGGCTGGCGGGTGGCCTCGATCATGCCGTCTTCGGAGATGTAGGCCAGCGAGTCGGCGCCGATGGCCTGGGAGATTTCCTCGATGGTGGCGCCGTTGGCGATCAGTTCAGCACGGGACGCGAAGTCGATGCCGTAGAAGCACGGCCACTGCACCGGCGGGGAGGAGATTTTCACGTGCACGGAGGCGGCGCCGGCTTCGCGGAGCATCCGGACGATCGCGCGCTGGGTGTTGCCGCGGACGATCGAGTCATCCACCACCACGACGCGCTTGCCGCGGATCACGGATTCCAGGGCGTTGAGCTTGAGCCGGATGCCGAGCTGGCGGAGGGTCTGCGAGGGCTGGATGAAGGTCCGGCCGACGTAGGCGTTCTTGACAAAGCCGTGGGCAAACGGGATGCCGGATTCCTCGGCGTAGCCCACCGCGGCGGGCGTGCCGGACTCCGGCACGGGGATGACGATGTCCGCTTCCTGGGTGTTTTCGCGGGCCAGCTGGCGGCCCATTTCCACACGGGACTCGTACACGGAGCGGCCTGCGATGGAGGCATCGGGCCGGGCGAGGTAAACGTATTCGAAGACGCAGCCGGCCGGCGTCGCCTCGGCGAAGCGCTGGGAGCGGACGCCGTCCTCGTCGATGGCGATGAATTCGCCGGGTTCGATTTCGCGGATGAAGCTGGCGCCGACGGTCGCGAGGGCGGACTGCTCGGAGGCGACCACCCAGCCGCGTTCCAGCCGGCCCAGGCAGAGCGGGCGGATCCCGTACGTGTCGCGGGCCGCGTAGAGGGTGCCCTCATCCATAAAGACGAAGCAGAAGCCGCCTTTGATCTTGGGCAGCAGTTCCAGGGCGGTCTGTTCGAGCGACTTGCCCTCTTCGCCCTCCAGCAGGGCGGTGACGAGGGCCGTGTCCGAGGTGTTGCCCTGCTTCATTTCGCCGGTGAGCTGGCCGCCGTTGCGGTCCACGATCATGGCTTTGAGCTCGGCGGTGTTCGTCAGGTTGCCGTTGTGGGCCAGGGCCACGGTGCCGGTCGCCGTCGCGCCCAGGGTGGGCTGCGCGTTGGCCCAGTGGCTGGCGCCCGTGGTGGAGTAGCGGCAGTGGCCGACGGCCAGGTGCCCGGTCAGGGTGTTCAGCGTGGTCTCGTCGAAGACCTGGGATACGAGTCCCATGTCTTTGTAGACGTTGATCCGCTTGCCGTCGCTGGTCGCTATGCCAGCGGACTCCTGACCGCGGTGCTGCAGTGCATACAGCCCGTAATAGGTGAGTTTTGCAACCTCTTCGCCGGGAGCCCAGACCCCGAAGACGCCACATGCGTCCTGGGGGCCCTTTTCGCCAGAGAGAAGGTCATGAGAAAGTTTTCCATCGCCGCGTGCCACTGGTCGATTATCTCACGTTGTGCGCTGGGACTTTCCCGGCGGCCGGTTTATGACCTGCAGCGTTTGACCGGCAGCCCTCAGGCGCCCTGCTGGTCCCCGGTGTCGGGAACGGAATCGGGAACGGACTCGACGACGGCGCGCTTGGCCCGCCGGACGCTCAACCGGTCCAGGATGAGCGCAACGGTGCCGCCCAGAATGACGCCGCCGGCGCCGCACATGATCATAAAGAAACCGAACACGGCGCTGGCATCGTAGCTTTCATCGCCGGGGAGTCCGTAGGCGAGGAAAGCGGCCACGCCGAAGCCCAGCAGTCCGCCCAGGACCAGGAACGGCACGTACTTCGGCGCCCGGCGCACGGTGATTTCGCGCCGTTCGGGGACGTGCTGATCGCTGGGGGTGCCGGGGTTTTCGGGGGTAGCCATGGTGTTAAGCCTACTGCCCCGGGAGCCATTGCTACGGCCCGGTGCGGGGGCGCACACTATGGGGTGGGGGAGGGCACGGAACAGCCTAGGAGCGCCATGTCAGCCTCAGCGGAGCAGATCGCCGAACAAGTCAGAAACCAGCAGCGCAGCACCTGGGACGAGTTCTCCGCAGGCTGGCGAAAGTGGGATGCGGAACTAATGAGCTGGCACGCCCCCTTTGGCGACGCCGTCATCCGGGAGGCGGGGCTCCGCCCGGATTCCGCGGTCCTCGACGTCGCGGCCGGAACCGGCGAACCGGGCCTCACCGCAGCCACCCTCGTTCCGCGGGGAAGCGTCGCCCTGCTGGATCTCTCCGCGGGGATGCTGCGGGTTGCCTCCGAGAAGGCCACCGCCCGCGGGCTGGCGAACGTGTACACCACCGTCGGAGACGCCGCCGCCCTGCCGTTCGACGACGGATCCTTCGACGCGGTCCTCTGCCGCTTCGGCTTGATGTTCTTCCCCCGGATCACCCCGGCGGTGGGCGAAATGGTGCGCGTGGCCAAACCGGGCGCCCGGATCAGCGCCGCTGTCTGGGGCCGGGCCGCCGAGAATCCGTGGGCCAGCCTGATCCTCGGCACGATCGCCCGGCACACCGAACTGCCCCCGCCGCCTCCGGGCACGCCGGGGCTGTTCCGCTGCGCGGCGCAGGGGTTCATGGCCCGGATCTTCCGGGATGCCGGCCTGGTCGACGTCAGCGAGCGGAAGGTCAGCACGGACCTGGTCAAGGCGTCACCGGAGCTCTACTGGGAGTTCATGACCGACATCGCGACCACCGTGGCCGTGGGCCTGGCGCGGGCGGACCGGGAATCCCGGGAACTGATCCGCTCCGATGTATTCCAGCTGCTGGGCCGCTACGAGCACGACGGCGCCCTCCGGCTCCGTTCCACGGCCACCATCGTGGCGGGGACCCGGGTGTAGGCTGCCGCTACTGATTTCCGCGCCGTTTTCCGGCCCGCGCCACGATTTCGGACCGGGGCGGCGGAGATCCGGGGTGCCTGTGTCTGATTCCGCGGCAGTTTTCCGGAAGCGTGTCCGGATCAGCGACGACAGGACGGGAGCGTCGCCCGCGGAACGCCCGCCTCCGCCAGGAACGCGGCAAATTTTGCGGGGCTGGACAGCTCAGACCACGTCCAGCGGACCACCCGCCGGCCCGTGGCACGGATCCGGTCCTCCCGGCGCTTCTCGTCCGTGAGAGCCTGCGCCGGCGTGCGCCCCCGAAGATACTCGGGATTGCGGTATTTCACGAGGCCGTCGAACTCTCCGCACAACCGATCCTCGGGCCAGTCAAAGTCTGTGAAAGCCACCAGCCCGCGCCCGTCCCGGATTTCGACCTGAAGGAGGGGAATCCGGAAGCCAAGCCGGTGCATCATGGCACGGCTGACGGATTCGCCCGGCGAACCGGACGCAGGATCGGCAAACTTCAGGGCGGTGCGGATTCGCCGGGCGGCGGCCGCCGTGTAATTACCCTCGACGCCGGCGTCGAGTTCCGCTTTGCTGAGTGGTGCAAGGGCGCCGAGCTGCGGCCGGAGGACGTGGTCGAATACCGTGACGCCCTGCTCAAATGATTCGAAGGCTGCCAAGTCCAAGGCCGTACGCGCCCGGCCCGTGACCAGCAGGCCGTGGCGCTCCTCGATTGGGGCCGAGTCCAAATCGACGAAATGCCGGCGGACTCCGGCACGCGAGCGTCCGCCACCGGCGTCGGAGGTGCATGCGTGCACTCGATGTTGAACGCCCAGGACGGGCATGTCCCAGAGCACACCGGAGGACTGGCGGCAGAAGACCGTGCGGCTCTTCAACGTGGCGGCCGCCGCCCTGATGAGGAGCGGATACCGGTCCCACGGAGTCAGCGGCTCCCAGTCCTGGGCGCGAACGTAGACGCCCTGCCGGATACGGCGGAGCTGCCCGGACTTGGCCTTCCGGGCCAGGTCCCGAGCATCCTGGCCAAGCCGTGCGAGGTCGCTGGTGAGAATCAGTTCGGGTAGGTCCATGCCACAGATGGTGGTCCGCGAAGCCGGGCCGGGCAACGGGAGGCGCAGCGGATGTGGAGAACTTTCCCGCGGTGGCTTCGGCCCGGCGCAGCGAAAACGGAATAGCGCGGCGAAATCGGACCTCCGCGCCTTGGATCCCCGGTGCGCCTGTCCGAAACCAGCGCGTCTGTCCGGAGCCGCCGCGCCAGTCTGAAAACGCCGTGCCCGTCTGAACCGGGGGCGCCTAGATGGAGCCGCCGCGCCCGTCCGGAAACGCCGCGGAAATCCAGTGCGGCTAGACGCCGAGCGCGTCCTTCAGTGCGGCGACGTGGCCCTGCGCCTTGACCTGGTACTGGGTCAGCCGGACGCTGCCCTCCGGGTCCACGACGACGGTGGAGCGGACGATCCCCTCGGTGACCTCGCCGTTGACCAGCTTCTCGCCCCACGCGCCGTAGGCCAGCGCCACAGCGTGGTCCTCGTCGGCGAGCAGCGGGTAGGTCAGTGCGAAGTCGCCCGTGAACTCGGCAAGGGCTT
>DATIUQ010000240.1:0-2774 GCA_035466775.1 Arthrobacter sp. | reverse complement strand
GCAAGCGCAAGTTCATCGCCGAGGCGACGCGTTTCGTCCCGTCGCTCGAGGGAGCATCCATTGTGCCCGGCACGCGGGGTGTCCGCGCCCAGGCAATGAACGCTGACGGGTCCCTCGTGGATGACTTCGTGATTGCCCGCCGCCAGGACCTGACCCTGGTACGCAACGCGCCCTCCCCCGGCGCCACCTCCTCGCTGGCCATCGCCGAATACATCGTCAACCAGGCCCTTGAAGGGCGGGACGGCGCCCACTAACGGAAGCGTCTCCTCATCGGAAGGCCGAAATTCCCGTGATGTGGTTGCCCAGAATCAGCGTGTGCACCTCGTCCGTACCCTCGTAGGTGCGCACGCTCTCGAGGTTGTTGGCGTGGCGCAGCGGGGAATAGTCAAGGGTGATACCGTTCCCGCCAAGCATGGCCCGGGCATCGCGGCAGATCTTGATCGCCTCGCGGCAGTTGTTCAGCTTGCCCACGGAGATCTGATGCGGCTGGAGCACTCCGGCGTCCTTCAGCCGGCCCAACTGCAAGGCCAGGAGCGTGCCCTTGTTGATCTCCAGTGCCATGTTGACGAGTTTTTCCTGGGTCAGCTGGTAGCCAGCGAGCGGCTTGCCGAACTGCATGCGCTGCTGCGAGTAGTCCAGGGCCGTCAGGTAGCTGTCACGCGCCGCCCCCATGGCGCCCCAGATGATGCCATAGCGGGCCTCGTTGAGGCACTCGAACGGGCCGCGGAGGCCCTTGGCGTTGGGCAGCATAGCGCTGGCTGGCAGCCGAATATCTGTCAGTTCGATGTCGCACTGGATAGACGCGCGCATGGAGAGTTTCTGCTGGATGGGGGTGGCCTTGAAGCCGTGGGTGTCGGTCGGGACGACGAAACCACGGACGCCGTCGTCGGTCATGGCCCAGATGATGGCCACCTGCGCCACCGAGGCGAGCCCGATCCAGCGCTTGGAGCCGTTGAGGATCCAGTCGTCGCCGTCGCGCTTGGCGAAAGTCAGCATGTTTCCGGGGTCGGACCCGGCGGAAGGCTCGGTGAGTCCGAAGCAGCCGATAGCGGTTCCGGCGGCCATCCGCGGAAGCCACTCCTGCTTCTGCTCTTCCGATCCGTGCTTGGCAATGGCGCTCATGGCCAGCGAACCCTGGACGCTGACAAACGTCCGCAGACCCGAGTCGCCGGCCTCCAGTTCCATGGCGGCCAGGCCGTACTCCACCGAGGTCCGGCCCGGGCACCCGTAGCCCTTGATGTGCATGCCGAGCAGGCCGAGTTCCGCCATCCGCGGGACTATGTCCAGCGGAAACTCCGCGCGCTCGTACCAGTCGGCGATGTTTGGTTTGATGGCCGTGTCCACGAATCCGCGGACTTTCTCCCGCACGGCGACTTCCTCATCCGTGAGCAGTGTGTCAATGCCGATGAGGTCTGAAGTGTCAGTCATGGTTCTACTTTCCGGTGGGGTGGGTTTGGAGGGCTGCCCGGCGGTTCCGCTCCGGGAAGCTCGCACCGCTGTGTTCGCCGAGCAGCGGCGGCAGCCGCCGGTAGGTGGCAGGTGTTTCCGAAAGCTGGATCGGGTTGGCCACCTGGCGGGAGGTGCGGCGGCTGGACCCGTCCGCAATTTCCACCACGGGTTCCAGCCCCAGGTCGGCGGCCAACTGGATCGCTTCCACGATGGAGTTGACCTTGCCGGCGGGTACGCCCGCTTCGCTGAGCAGGCCTGACCATTCAACCGCTGGCTTTTTCCGGAGCTGCTCCTCAAGCAGCGCCTTCAGCGCGACCCGGTGGGCCACCCTGTTCGAGTTCCCACGGAATCTGCTGTCGTCGGCCAACTCGGGAACGCCGAGCACCCGCGCCAGGGCGGCAAACTGCTTGTCCGTTCCGACCGCCAGGGCGAGCGGCCCGTCCGCGGTCTGCAGCGTCTCGTACGGCGCAATGCTGGGGTGGGCGTTGCCCATTCGTTGCGGGGATTCGCCGGTGGCCAGGGTGCTGGAGGCCTGGTTGACGAGGCCGGCAAGCAGCGAGGAGAGAAGGTTGACTTCCACCCGCTGTCCCCTGCCGGTCTGGTCCCGGCTCCGCAGCGCAGCCAGGATGCCCACCACCGCGTTTTGGCCTGTCACCACATCCACCAGCGCCACCCCTACCTTGCTCGGTTCCGACTCCGGGGATCCGGTGACGCTCATCAGTCCCCCCACGGCCTGGACCAGGAGGTCGTATCCGGGCAGGTGCGCGCCGCCCTTGCTGCCGAATCCGGTGATGGAGCAGTAGACCAGGTCCGGGCGCACCGCCCGGAGGGTGTCATAGTCCAGGCCGAAGCGCTGCATGACGCCGGGTCGGAAGTTCTCAACAATGACGTCGGCGGCCAGCGCTATGTCCAGCGCCTGCGCGAGCCCTTCCTGACTGCGCAGGTCGCACACCACCGAGCGTTTGTTCCGGTTGACGCTGGAGAAGTACGTGCCCGCGCCGTGTTCGTCCACGGGCGGCACCCAGGCCCGGGTGTCGTCACCGCCCGGGCTCTCCACCTTGATCACATCGGCGCCGAAATCAGCGAGCATCATGGTGGCGAAGGGGCCGGCGAGGACCCGGGAGAAGTCCGCCACCTTGATCCCGTCCAGGGGTGCGGCGGCGGGAGGGCCGTGGGGGAAAGATTGGGTGCTGCTCAACGAGCGTCAGCCTCCTTATGTTGTGGTTCTGCAGGCTCAGTTGGAGGCGGTCACGGGATTACTCAGGGTTCCGAGCCCGGTCACCCGGCATTCGGCGACGTCCCCGGGTTCGATATGGACTGCTCCG
>DATIUQ010000239.1:0-2682 GCA_035466775.1 Arthrobacter sp. | reverse complement strand
GACGAAGGGGGCCACGTCGACGCCGTTGACGCGCAGGACGTTCCCGCCCTCCAGCAGCCACGGCGCATCGATGTCTGCCCCGCCGACGTCGACGCCGCGCATCACCGCGCCGGAAAGGTCGGACCGGACGAACCGGGCTCCCCGCAGGTTCACGTCCACGAAGGTGGCTCCGCGGAGGTCGTCGGACTGATTGAAAGCTGTCATGGCGAAAACTGTCCCACGCTTTTCACCCGGACGCACGAGAATTCGTCCGCAGCGCCGGCGTTGGCTGCGGTCAGCCGACGGTGGCGGCCAGCCGCTCGCCGTTGAAGTATTCGAGGTTCCAGCCCGTCGCGGGGTGGTGGTGGGCCAGGTTGAGCGCGGCGTTCTCGATGCTCGGCAGGGTGCGGCCGACCGCACGGCTGAGGCTCACCCGGAGGAGCGAGCCGTGCGTGACCACCAGGACGCGGCCGCCGCGGAACTCTTCCGCCAGCGCTTCCAGTGCCGCAAGCCCGCGGTCCGCTGCTTCGTCCTCGCCCTCGGCGCCGTGGAAGCCGCCGGGGGTGCGCAGGGCATCGAGCTCGGGGCCGTCCTGCAGGCCCTCTGCGGGGCCGAAGCTCCGCTCGGTGAGCCCGGGGACGCGCCGGGCCGCGGTCAGCCCGAGCCCGGCGGCGATCAGGTCGGCGGTTTCCGCGGCGCGGCTCAGCGGTGAAGACACGATGGCGTCCCAGTCGTATCCGGCCAGGGCTTCGACGGCGTCGCGCGCCTGGTCACGCCCGACGTCGTTCAGGGGAATGTCGGTGGATCCCTGCAGCCGGCGCTGCGCATTCCAGTCGGTCTGGCCGTGGCGGATGAGCGCGAAGGTTGTAACGGTCATGGTTCCAGTCTGCCTTGGCGGGTGCTGGAACCTGACATTCCCGTTGCGCTATCACTTATGGGGGTTCACAGCGCTGAGAACAGCCACAAGTGATAGCGCAACGGGGCCGCAAGCCCGCTCCGGGGCTCCGGGGCCCCGGGGTTATGGGGGTCAAGGGGCGGCAAGGCGCGGGGGCGAAGACCGGTCCACTACATGACCTTCGGCCCTTCAACCCCGCCACTGCGGCCTGCAAGGGTGGAAGCCGACCCCGGAAGTCCCCGGACATGAAGGTGGCAGGCATGGACAGCGTCGTCAACACCACACTCGGCCCGCTGCGTGGCAGCGCAGACGAAGGCGTGCACCGTTTCCTGGGCATCCCGTACGGTGCGCCCCCGTCCGGCGCGAACCGGCTCCGCCCGCCGCAGCCCGTCCAGCCCTGGTCGGAAACCCGCGACGCCACGCAGCACGGCTCAGCCCCTTTCCAGCTGGCTCCCCCGGAAAGTGCGGGCACGGAGTGGGACACCGCGCTGGCCGGCGAGGACTGCCTGAACCTCAATATCTGGACACCGGACCCCGGCAGCGCCGGCCTGCCGGTCATGGTCTGGATTCAGGGCGGCGCGTTCGAATTCGGTTCGACGGCGGCGTATGACGGCCGGACGTTCGCCCGGGACGGCGTCGTTTGTGTGGTGATCAACTGGCGGGTGGGCGCCGACGGGTTCCTGGACCTCGGCGACGGACAGGCCAACGTGGGTCTCCTCGACCAGATCGCGGCCCTGGAGTGGGTGCGGGGGAACATTGCAGCTTTCGGCGGTGATCCCGGTAACGTCACCGTTTTTGGCGAGTCGGCGGGTGCGATGAGCATTGGCGTCCTGCTCTCGATGCCCCGGGCCGAGGGGTTGTTCCGGAGGGCTATCCTGCAGAGCGGGGCAGCCCACCATGCGCTGTCCTCCGAGACGGCCCAACGAATCGGCGGGTTCCTTGCAGAGAAGCTGGGCGTCCCGCCAACCCGGGAGGCGATGGCGGCGGTACCGGCCCAGCGGTTCCTCGCGGCGCAGGCGGAGTTGAAGGCGGAACTCTTTGCCCGTCCGGACCCGGAGCGCTGGGGAGATGAGGTGTTGGCCAGCAGTATGCTCTGGCAGCCGACAATCGACGGCGTCACGGTTCCGTTGCGCCCGATCGAAGGGATCGCTGCCGGCGCGGGCTCGATGGTGGACGTGATGGTCGGGACCAACGCCGAGGACTGGAGGTTGTTTCTTGCCATTACCGGCGTGATCGGGAAGGTCACCGAGCAGGACTTGGCGGAATCCAGGAGCGTGGACGGCTTCCCGCCCCTTGGCGCCTATGGGCTTCCCGCCGAGGCTGCACTCCGCGAATACCGCTCCCACTATCCGGACAGTTCTCCGGGGGATGTGCTCGCTGCCGTGGAAACCGACTGGTGGGTGCGGATTCCGGCGATCCGTTTAGCCGATGCCCACGCAACGGCCGCCTCGGCGACTTCAGCGCGGACGTACATGTACGAGTTCGCCTGGCCCGCCCCCGGCCTCGGTGCCGTCCACAGCATCGAGATCCCGTTCGTCTTCGACAACCTGGACAGGGACTCCAGATTGTTCGGGCCGCTGCTCGGGGCAGACCCGCCACAGGAACTGGCTGACGCGATGCACGCCGCCTGGATTTCCTTCGCCACCACAGGCGATCCCGGCTGGCCCGGCTACGATCCCGAACGCAGGACCACCATTGTCTTCAACACCGATACCCGCGTGGTCCACGATCCCCGCACCTGGGAGCGCGAGCTATGGTCGGGCATCCGTTAGGACTCGCTGCTACAGGGCTGGTGCGTGGGATGGTCA
>DATIUQ010000238.1:0-6852 GCA_035466775.1 Arthrobacter sp. | reverse complement strand
CCATCCAGGTCCCACGGCAGCTTAAGGAGAGTGCGTGTCCCGCTCCGCCCTGTCCTCCGCCGAGGCCATCAGTGCCCGGCTGCGGGACCTCGAACTCCTCACCAAAGGCCCCGCCTGGGCGTTGACCCGCTCGGCGCCGTGGGTGATCGCCGTGCTGCAGGCGTCCTTTACCCGGACCCGCCCGCAGCTTCCGCTGGAGCAGTTCCACGCCGACGTCGACGCCTTCCTGGAGCAGCTCCGCCGCCAGGACCCGGGGCTGGGCGGCTCGGCGAACGGGAAGACGTTCGGCGACGAGTGGACCCGGAAGAATTTCCTGACCCGCCGGAACCAGTCCGGCCAGATCGTGTACGAGGTCACCGAACCGGCGGCCCGCGTCCTCGCGTTCCTGGACAGCCTCTCCAGCGAACGCTCTACCCTCAACGGCTCGCGGCTGGGCACACTGCTGGGCGACGTCGAGAAACTCGCCAATGAAACCAACCCGGACCAGAGCGCCCGGCTGGAGTCCCTCGAGGAGGAGATCGGCGAACGCCGCCAGCTGATCGAGGACATCAGCTCGGGGGACTTTGACGGGCTGCTCGACGACGAGGAGGCCGTGGAGGCCGCCGGGAACATCCTCGACCTCGCCGCCAGCCTGCCCGCGGACTACAAGAAGATGCGAGACCGGATCGAGGAGCTGGTGGGCGAGCTCCGCAACCAGATCATCGAGGAGTCCCTGAGCAAGGGCGCCACGATGGCCCAGGTGCTGGAAGCGGACAAGCGGCTCCGGCAGAGCCCCGAGGGCAGGACGTTCCGTTCGTTCACGGCCTTCCTGGAGGACCCGCAGCAGCAGTTGCGCTTCCGGTCCGCGATCGGCGAGGTGCTGAGCCGGCAGTTTGCGGATGACCTCAGCCATGACGAACGCGAGACGCTGAAGAACCTCGTGGCGGAACTGCGCACCCAGCACAGCCAGATCCAGCGGATCTACGGCAAGCTCAGCGAAAGCCTGAACACCTACGTCCAGAGCGACGACTTCCGCCAGTCCGTCCGGCTGCGCAAGGTCCTGCGGGAGGCCGAGCAGGCCATCCGGTCCCTGCCGTACGAACGGGAACGCCCCGGACTGGTCCGCGGCCCGGTGCTGTTCAATGCCGGTTTCGAGTCCCTGGCCATGGTCAAGCTCTTCGACCCGGACGAGTTCGCGGCCCCGCCCAAGCTGGCTGACCCGATCGCCTTCAGCGACTCGGACCGGGTGCGCTCGCCGAGGACCGGGAAGGCCAGCCCCGAGGCCATCCGTGCCGCGTTCGCCGGGGCGTCCACCCTGGCCGAGGCCTGGGAGCAGCTCCCGGCCGGGGAACGCCACATCAACTCGATCCGCGCCCTGCTCTCCCACGCCCTGCACGAGGGCGCCGGCTTTGACCGCGACGGATGGGCCACTCTCGACTTCGAACAGATCGACGGCTCCACGCGCACCGCGTACCTGCCGGTCGTCACGCTCAAGAAGGACTGAAGATGACTGAAACTTCCCACGACACGCAGGCCGCGGAGACCGAGGACGTCCACGTGGAGCCCGAGGCTAGCCACGCCGGGCACGTCCACCCGGACCCCTTTACCGTCACCCCGCGCGACACCTTCGTCGACGGCGCGGCGTTGTTCCCGGGGGACACCGGCGTGCTTCCGATGAAGGTCCGCCAGGCCCTGGTGAAGCTCCTCAAGGGCCCGTACATCGACGGCGGCCGGGACGAAAAGCTCTGGACCACCCTGCTGGACAACCAGCTGATCCTGCGCAGCCGCCTCTCCGAACTCTTCCTGACCCTGCAGCTGGACCACGAACGCAAGGTGGCCGTGCTGCGCCCCGTGGACCCCGAGGCCATCGGCGGCAGCACCCGCTCCAGCATCCTGCGCCAGCAGCGTGCCCTGAGCCGGGTGGAAACCATCGTGCTGCTCCGCCTGCGCCTGCTCCTGGACCGCCACGTCACAGCCCAGACGGACCCCACGATCACGCGCGAGGAAATCGCCGAACTCGTGGCCCACTACCAGCCCTCCGGCCAGCAGGACGCCCTCCGCGATTCCGACGTCGTCACCCGCGCCATCACCAAGCTCCTGGCCCGCCAACTCCTCCTCACCACCGGCCTGGACGAGGTCTACACGATCTCCAACGCCCTCCCCCTGGCGCTCCCCTTCGAAAACATCGGAGACATCCCGGCCCAAATCGACGCCCTCATCGCCGCCTCCACCGACCAGTCCGGCACGGAGCCGCTACTGGAGCTCGACGGCGACAACGAGGCGAATACCGACGCGGACGAAGCAGAAGGCGACGACGACCGCGACGACACAGATGCCGGAACGGACGCCCAAGGCGACCTGACAAACGAAGACGACGACGGCGATGCCGCCGGTGAAGGTGACCTGACAAACGAAGGCGACGACGGCGATGCCGCCCCGGGAGTGGCATCGGGCCTGTCGGAGCCGGCAGCATCGTCCGCAGGACGAATGCTGCCCGGCGAAGGGGCGGGGGCGGCATCGCCGTCGTCGGACGCAACCACAGAAGCAGAGGAAACCAAGTGAGCATCGCAACCATGCTCCCCATGGGCGAGCTCACCAACCCCGGCCAGATGCGCCTCGCCCTCGTCCAGGTGGTCAACTGGGGCACATTCCACGGCGCCCACACGATGCACGTGGACCGCAACGGCACCCTGCTGACGGGCAATTCCGGCGTCGGAAAGTCCACGCTGTTCGACGCGATGCTCCGGGTCTTCGATGCGCGGCCGCGGTCCAACGAGGCCGCGGCCCAGCGCGCCGGCGGCGCCGTGGAGGACAAGCGCACCACGTTTACGTACATGCGCGGCAAGGTGGGGGACAAGGCGGTCGGGGAGGGCTCGGCCAGCGCGTTCCAGCGCCCCGGCGCCACCTGGTCCGCCGTCGCCCTGACGTTCGACAACGCCGCGGGCACGCGGGTGACGGTTTCGGCGCTGTTCGACCTGCCCAAGAACGGCACGGAGTCCAGCGTCGGACGGTACTACCTGATCGACAACAAGCCGCTGGACCTCGCGGCCATCGAGGGCATCGCGGAGAAGCGCTTCACCAAGTCGGCGCTGGACGCGATCTTTCCGGACGCCCAGATCTTCGACGTGCATAAGGCCTTCGCGGAACGCTTCCGGCGGATGCTCGGCATCAACTCGGACCAGGCCCTGCCGCTGCTGCGCGTCATCCAGGCCGGCAAGGGCCTCGGCGGCAGCGTCAACAACTTCTTCCGCGACCAGGTCCTGGACGCGCCCGCCACGCTCACCGCGGCGGACGACGTCGTCGAGGAATTCAGCAACCTGATGTCCATCCGGCAGCGCCTGGAAGACGTCCGGCAGCAGCGCGACCAGCTGGCACCGGTGCCCGGGCTGAACAAGGACTATGCCCAGTCCCTGCTCGACGCAAACCGGCTCCGTGAGCTCGCCGGCGAGGAATTCGAGGCGTACAGGCAGCAGCTGGCCGTCACTGTCCACGAGAAAACCCTGGCCCGGTTCAAGGACCTGGCCCAGGCAAAGGCCAAGCAACTCGGCGCCGAGCGCGGCATCCGGGACGGCCTGGCCAAGGACCTGCGCCAGCTTGAGGCGGACTACAACAACCAGGGCGGCAACGCGATCTCGGCGATCGAACAGTCGCTCGAGAATGCCCGGGTGGGGCTCAAGCTCCGCCAGCAGGTGGAGGAATCGGCCCGCAAGGCACTCTCCGACGCCGGCCTGGAGCTTGAGTGGACCGCAACGGGGTGGGAGCAGGCGCACGAGCACGCGGCCGCCCGCTCGGCCGAACTTAAGGATGACTCGGAGGCCCTCAAGGAGCTGCGCTTCGAGGCGTTCGACGGCCACGCGACCAGAAAACGCGAGCTTGCCGCGGCCCAGCAGGAGCTGGTCTCGCTCAAAACCCGCAAGTCCCTGCTGCCGCCGTCGAGCATCGAGAACCGGAGCGCCATCTCTGCGGCCACCGGCGTCCCCGAGGAGCAGATGCCGTTCGGCGGCGAACTGATCGACCTCGCCGAGGGTCAGGAGCAGTGGCGGCCCGCCGCCGAGCGCGCGCTGCGCAGCCTTGCCACGACGCTGCTGGTCCCCGGCGAGCACTTCGCCGCCGTCACCCGCTACCTCAACGACCATTCCGTCCGTGGCGCTCTGCGCGCGGTGGACGTCTCGAAGCCCCTCGCCGGTGGCGCGCTGGCCGTGGAGGACTCGGCCGACGGCGACCTGCTGGCCAAGCTGGATATCCTCACCATGGGACCGGCTGCGGAGGCGGGCGAATGGATCCGGGAGCGGATCGCCCTCGATTACGCCTACCCGTGCGTCGAGGACCCGGACGAACTGGCCCGGCTGGACAAGGGCCTGAGCTTGGGCGGTGTGGTCAAGCGCAACCGCCACACGGTGGAAAAGGACGACCGCTTCACCGGTCGGCAGGACTACGTCCTGGGCTTCGACAACGCGTCGAAGCTGGAGCTCGTCGCGGCGCAGGTTGAGGACCTGCAGCAGGAACTGGCCAAGGCCGCCGAACTCGCGCAAAGCCGGGAGGAATCGCACCAGGGGATGACCCGGCAGCTTGAGGCCCTGCGCCGCGTGGCTGAGGACCACCGGCCCTGGGAACAGGTTTCGGCCGCGGTGGCCGCGGACGAACTCGCCCGGATCGACCAACGCCTCAAGGACGCCCTCGCCGCGCAGGCGGACCTCGAACCGCTGCGCGCCAGCATCGAGGCGGCCCGGCACAAGCACCAGTCCAGCACCGAGGCCGCGGCCGTGCTGCAGAGCGAATACAAGGCTGTCGACTCGCAGCTGTCCACCGCCGATTCGTTACTGGACGCCGCGCGGGCGCGCCTGGAGCAGTCGCCGCCGTCGGGCGCCACCGTCGCGGCCCTGGAACCGTATCTTGCCGCCTTCGGCGGCGTCAGCGACATCACGGAGATGCACGAGCTGGACAACCTCGCCAACCAGGTCCGGACCCGGCTCCTCGCCGAGCTGCACACGGCCGAATCCCGCGGGCAGGCCACCTCGGAGCGGCTCACCCGCATTTTCGAGGGCTTCGTGCGCGAGTGGGGCACATCGATTTCCGCAGACCACGGCACCTCGATCGGGGCCGCAGGGGAGTTCGAGGCCCGCTACCACGCCATCGTCAGTGACGGGCTCCCCGCGCAGGAAGCAGAATTCCGGCAGTTCTTCAACCAGCGCACACACGAATCCTTTTCCACCCTGCTACACCTGCTCGATGAGGAGCGCCGGTCAATCACCAGCCGCATCCTGCCGCTCAACGGGATCCTGTCCGAGGTCAACTTCCACGAGGGCAGCTTCCTGGAACTGGACATCAAGCCGACCCTGCCGGCCACGGCCAAGCAGTTCAAGGACGCCATCCAGAACGCTCTCAAGGTCCGGCACACGCGGCCCGGGAAGGCTGCGGCGCCGGCGTCCGGGTCGCCGTCGTCCGGGTCCGAGCCGGACGACGACGCCGAGCTTACCAACCGCTACAAGTCGCTCGAAACGCTTGTGAAGCGGCTCGGTTCGCAGACGCCAGAGGACCGGCGCTGGCGTGCCGAGGTGCTGGACGTCCGCGGCCATTTGTTCATCCAGTGCAAGGAGCACCGCGAGGTGCAGGGCTCCGGTTCCAAGGCGGCGAAGGGCGGCGGCAAGCGGACCGAGGTCTTTATGCACGCGGACACCGGCTCGATGTCCGGCGGCGAGCGGCAGCGCTTCACGGCCTTCATCATGGCCGCTGCGCTGAGCTACCAGCTGGGCATCGCCGAGCAGGGCTTCACGACCTACGGCACGGTGATGATGGATGAGGCCTTTGTGCTGGCATCGGAGGAATTTGCCGGCGCCGGCATCAAGGCCCTGCACGAGTTCGGCTTCCAGCTGCTCCTTGCCGCGCCGGAAAACGTGATCGACCTGTCCCGGCACCTCGGCTCCGTCACCGAGATCCTGCGCGACAAGCGCACCAACCGCTCCGGGGTACTCACCGCACCCGTGATCGGCCCGCGGCCCGGATCCGAGGGAACCTGGCGCTCCGAGGCGAACCCGGTGGACATCGTCCTCCGCTGAAGGGCCGGGACGTTTGCCGGTATATAACAAATCGGTGGATTTATGGCCGAGGCTCTGGTGGCGACTGTGGCGCGGGTGCGAATCTTTAGAGCATCATCCCTTCGCCCGTGCTCCACCAGGGCCGTTGCGGAAACACTTGAGCCGCAACGAACCGGAAGCGCACCACCCCTGCCGAGCTTGAGGGCGTCCTCTTGAAAGGCATAACCATGCGCCCTGCACATCGCGCACCTCTCGTGGCTGCCCTCACGGCCGCCGCCGTCCTCACCGTGGCCGGCTGCGGCGCGGCGGGCGCCGGCGTCACCCCGACCACTGGCGCCGCGGCTCCGTCGGGTTCGGCGAGCTCCCCTCCCGCCACGGGGACACCCGGCACATCGACGTCGCCCGGCGCGGACCCGTCGTCGTCCGCTCCCGCCACAACGAAGACCTTTACGTTCCCGGACGGCCGGCCGTCCTTCGAATACCCTGCGGACTGGCGGGTGGAACTTTTCACGGGAGAGCAGAAGCCCGCGACGTCGGCCACGGCAACAGTCTTTGACGCCACCGGCACCGCGCAGGCCACCATTTACGCCGGAAAAGCCGCGGACGGCGTGAGCTTCCCGGTTGCCCGGACCGTATTCGAGTCCGCGCCGGTCCCGGGCCTTGGCCAGGAACCCGAGCCCGCCGCCCACTATTCCTTCTACGTGGACCGGATGGACGGCAGGCCGATGTACCGCATGCACCTGACCGCCGGTGCGGCGCAGCCCGGGGACGGGTCCGCGCTCGACGGCATCATCCGGGTGGGCGAGGGCGTCCTGGTGGCCGAGGTGAAATTCATCGA
>DATIUQ010000237.1:0-9958 GCA_035466775.1 Arthrobacter sp. | reverse complement strand
GCCTTCGATGGTCCAGAACCACAGCTGCTTCTGCTGTTCGGCGGTGATGGCCTGGTGCAGTCCGAACGAAACGACCTCGCAGCCAAGCTCGGCCGCGGCGTCGATGGTGCGGTGGCTGTACGCCAGGTTCGCTTCCCAGTTCCGCTCCTCGATCACGCTGCGGCGGATGGCCGAGATGACTGGGATGCCGATGCCGACAGTGTCAGCGGTCTGCTTGAATTCCGCGAGGCGGGCCGGGCTCAGGTCACCCGGGCGGACCCAGCTGTCCGTGAGGTCGGCGTTGGCGAAGCCGGCGTCCTTGACCTCGGTGAGGACGTCGGCCCAGGCGGAGGCCTCCGCGTCGTTGACGTGGTTACCCTGCGCGTCGGTTCCCGGGAACTGCAGGAGCGCTGCGGTAATGGGCCAGTTTTCGGCTGTATAAGCCATGGGTTCACTCCTTCGTGGAATCCTGTTTCCTATAGGATTTACTATCCGCAGAATGTTGTCAAGGTCACATCGGAGAGATCGGCAACAATCGAAGATCCTATAGGGCGGCCCGGGTGAGGGGAAAGGCCCAGGTGGATCTCAAGGAGGCTTTGTTGTCAGATTTCGCGGAAAGGAGCCCGCCGGCGGGCCTGATCAGCCGAGGCTGGAGCCATTGTCAGCTTGGTTAGGAGCCCGGACTACTGCGGCGTTGAGCCCCGGGTCAGCCGGAAGGAGCGTCAGCAATGGCCCGGCCGCGGACCCTCTGAACGTGCTCGGCCATGGCAGCCGCGGCGTTCTCGGGATCGCCGGAAGAAAATGCGTCCAGGACGGACTGATGCTCGGCGATGGCGTGTTCGGCGTCGGTGATACCCACTCCCCCGAAGAGCCGGAAGCGCTGGACCTGCCCGCCGAGGGCCGCGTAGGCGGCCACCATGAACTGGTTGCCGGTAAATTCTGCGATCAGCCGATGGAAGCGCTCGTCAGCCTCCAGGTAGTCGCGGTATTCGGCAAACGATGGGCCTCTCGGCGCCTTCTTGAGGTCGGCGACGGCCTGCGTCAACTCGGTGAGGTGCGCCGGCGTCAACCGGGCGCACGCGAGGCGGGCATTGACCGGCTCGATTGCCAGCCGCGCTTCCATGAGTTCAGCGAAGTCTTCCTGGGTGAAGACCGGCGCGACGCGGTACCCCTTGAGCGCCACGCGCCGGACCATGCCGGTGTGTTCGAGCCTGGCAAGCGCCTCGCGGACCGGCGTCGGGGAAACGTCAAGCTCCCGGGCGGTTCCATCAATGCTCACGGCGGCCCCGGGTTCGAGCCTCCCGTCCATCAGCGACGCCAGGAGTTCCTCATACACGTGGTCGGCGAGGACCTGGCGGCTGACGGGACGGCCTGCGGGGCGCGTCTCGGTCCCGCTCCCTGACGAAGCTGGTTGCATGGTCAAATCCTATAGGACCGGCTGCGACGCAGCTCCCAAACCTGCGACCACTGGACATGCCCAGTCTTCGCACCTACCAACGGACATGTCCCGTCTCTGCAGCCGCGACCAACGAACGTGTGCCGTCTTTGCACCCGCGACCGACGGACATGCCCATCCTTAAGCACGAACAGTGGGCAGAATGCCATTCTGCCCACTGTTCGCGGCAGCCGCGGGACATGTCCAGTCATGAATGTGGCTGCCGCGGGACATGTCCAGTCGTGAATGCCGCTGCCGCGGGACATGTCCAGCCGTGCGACTTCCCCCGGCGGCTGGCGGCCCTAGTTCTGGTACGCCGGGTAGTCCGTGTAGCCCTTGGCATCCTCGGTGTAGTACGTTGCCGGGTCCGGCTCGTTGGTCGGGAGTCCTTCGCGCCAGCGGCGGACCAGGTCCGGGTTGGCGATGGCGGGCCGTCCGACGACGACGGCGTCAGCGTGGCCATCCGTAACAATCGCCAGGGCTTCCTCGCGGGTCGTGATGACACCGAAGCCTGAGTTCAACAGGAAGGTCCCGCCGAAGCGGGTGCGCAGGTCCCGGACGAGTTCGCTCGTCGGATCCTTGTGCAGCACGCTCAGGTAGGCGAGCTGCAGGGGCGCCAGGGCATCCACCAGGACCTTGTAGGTCTCGGTGACATCCGCGGCGTCGAGCTCAACAGCGCCCTGGACGTTGTGTTCCGGCGAGATCCGGATGCCAACCCGGTCCGCGCCGACGGCGTCTGCCACGGCCTGGGCTACCTCGATGACGAAGCGTGCCCGGTTCGCGGGCGAGCCGCCGTAGGCGTCGTCGCGCTGGTTGGAGGACGGCGCCAGGAATTCGTGCAGCAAATAGCCGTTGGCGGAGTGCAGCTCGACGCCGTCGAACCCTGCGCCGATCGCGTTGAGGGATGCCGTGACGAACTCCTGCACGATGCCCGGAAGCTCAGTGGTAGAGAGGGCGCGGGGTACGGGGAAGGGCTTCTTGCCCTCATAGGTGCGGGTCTGGCCGTCAATAGCGATGGCGCTGGGCGCGACCACTTCGTGACCGCCATTCGTGTCTTCATGCGTGACGCGACCGGCGTGCATAACCTGGGCGAAAATGCGGCCGCCCTCGGCGTGCACGGCGGAGGTGACGTTGGCCCAGCCCTTCAGCTGTTCCTCGGTGACCAGGCCGGGCTGGCCCGGGAATCCGCGGCCGGCGCGGCTGGGGTACGTTCCCTCGCTGACAATCAGTCCGAGCGACGCGCGCTGCCGGTAATGCTCGACCACGAGAGGCCCGGGGATGCCTTCCTTGCCGGAGCGGACGCGGGTCAGCGGCGCCATCACCAGTCGGTTGGGCAGTTCCAGCTCGCCGAGGGTCATCGGAGAAAACAGCATGCAGTTCCTTTCACAAGACATTGAGGTCTGTATGCGGCAACTGCACGGCGCCTGCAACTATTCCATGTGCGACCCGGATCACTACGGGTGGACGATGATCTTCACCGCCGTGTCGTTGTGGTTGATCAGCGTGTCGAAGCCCTTGTCCACTAGATCATCCAAGGCGATTCGTCCCGTTATGAAGGGTTTCAGGTCGACTTTCCCGTCCTGGACGAGCTTGATGGCGGCCGCATGATCGCCGCAGTAGGCGATGGTGCCGCGCAGATCGATTTCCTTCAGGACCACTTTCTGCATGTCCACAGTGGCCGGACGTCCCCAAATCGACACGTTGACCACGACGCCGGCCGGCCTGACGACGTCGAGCATCGTGTCCAGCACGGCGTTCACGCCGGCACATTCAAAGGCTGCATCGGCCCCCGCCCCCTTGGTCAATTCCAGCACCCGCGCCTTCACGTCGTCTGAGCTCGGGTCCAGGACATGATCGGCGACTCCCGAAGAGACCGCCTTGTCTTTCCGGGCTGCCGACAGTTCTGTGACGATCGTGGTGACGCCAAGGCCCTTGAGGACCGCCGCGGTCAGCAGCCCGATGGGGCCGGCACCGCCGACGACGGCGACGTCCCCGGCTTTGACGTCGCTGCGCCCGACGGCGTGATAGGCCACGGCGAGCGGTTCGATGAGGGCGGCTTCGTCCAGCGGGATATCGCCGACGGGGTGGACCCACCGAGTATCGACGACGATCGTCTCACTCAAGCCCCCGCCGCCGCCCGACAGGCCGATGAAGCCCAGTTTGGTGCAGAGGTTGTAGTGACCGCTGAGGCACGGACCGCATTCGTTGCAGACGATATAAGGTTCCACCACCACGCTGTCCCCGACGGCGAACCCGGTCACCCCCTCGCCCAGTTCCTCGACTGTGCCGGAAAATTCGTGCCCCACGGTCACCGGGGCGGCTTCATGGGAAAGCACGTGGGGGCTTCCGGGCGGCGGCGTGAAGATGGGGCCTTCGAGGAATTCGTGGAGGTCTGTGCCGCAAATCCCGCACCAGGCGACGGCGATCTTCACAGCTCCCGGGCGCAGTTCCGGCACCGGCACATCTTCGATCCGGACGTCCTCACGGGCATGGAATCGTGCTGCTTTCATAGTGTTCTGCCTTCGCATTACGGGCCGCGGCTGCGCCCGGACGGATGCATCCACGGCATGTCGTTGGATTGTCAGAGAAAGTGGCCGTTACCCATAGTGTGGTTTCCGGGGGCGGAATTGTCACGGCCTGCCCGGGTCAAGGGGCCGGAGGTGCTGCGCCGGGGCAACCTTGGCCTTGCGGGTTGCGCAGGCAGTCGTCGGCGTAGTTCCGGGTGATGGACCGCCAGACGCTTACAGTTTGCGGGACTGAACTGAATTGCCCTTGGCCCGGGATGGGCAACGGAGGGCCGCCGTTGACCGAGTACGTCCCCTGGAAGTGGGTCGTCAGCACCACCGGGAAATCGCCCGTCTGGGTGTAGACGTGGCTGGTGGCGGTCTTTTCGCCCCAGCGGTCCTGCGGCAGGGCTCCGCCGGCGGCGGTCTGCGGCCCCAGCGAGGTGCCGTCGCCGTAAGTCCAGGTGTACTGGACGGGCTTGGCGACGACATGGACTTGCTGGCCCAGGATGGTGACGTCGAATTGCTGTTCGGCCGCGGCGGCGAAGAAGTTAGTCTCAGCACCCCTGAGTGTGTGCGGGCTCGGCTGGGCTGTTACTGATCCTGCGGCGACAGGAAGCCGCTGGAACTCCGTTTGGATCATGGCGGCAATCCTGGGTAGCAAGTCCTCCGGTCTCGGGTCGAAGAGACAGGTGGGTCCGGAGTGAAAGGTCCATGTTGGATTCGGCACTCCCGCCGGCGCTTTCAGCCAAACGACTGGGATTCCTTCTTTTCCGTCGGGGCCATTCTTACAATCCACGAGGACAGCCAAGCAGTCCGTGTCAAAGTCGCCGCCGCCCAAGTGGCACTGCAGTTCGTACTTGTATTGGTTGGGGTCGGCGTGCGTGGCTCCGGGTTGAAGCGCCACAAATTTCCCCGTTGCGGGGTCCAGTCTCCAGCCACCGATGTCAACGCCCTGATTGCCAAAACCAGCGTCAATTCCATCGCCCTCCGCGATCGCCGCGTGGGGGGAGAGTAACGATCCAAGAAGAATGCATGCAAGGCCGATTGAGGCTACGACGCGACGCCGACGAGGCGAACTCGACTCGCTCATCGAATTGGGTGTAGACCGGCGAGCTGCCAGTCACCGGTCATATACGTCACGAGCATGACGTTTCCGGTGTCGGAGGGCTGCGTTGGTTCGCGAAATTCGGTTCCCCCCGGCCCGAAGTACGTAATCGTTCCTTGCTGCACCTGCACGACGACCTGGTATTGGCCGTTCGCGTCAGATTCGAAAGTTGTACTGATCGATGGAGTTTCAATGCGCCCCCCGGCCAGCCATCGATCGTCTGCATAGTTGGTGGCCAAGGAGTTAGTTATCTTGGCACAGAACTCGCAGGAGGGAGCTGTGACAGATTTCAATCCTGACGAATCGCCTGTTTCGTAGGCGAAGTTCAACTGCTGAAACCAGTACCGCGCGAACGCCTCAAGCCCTTCCTTCGTCTCCGCCTTCGCAGCTTCCGGCAACACCGGAACGGGCACGTTCTGTGCCCTGCCCGAGGCGTCCGCCGGTTTGTAGCTGGCCGCCGCCGTGGGGGTCGCCGTGGGGGTGGGCGACGCAGCTTGGCTCGAAGTCGCAGGCGCGGCTGTTGCCCCGGGAGTTGTTCCTCCGCCGGTGCAGGCGGTGGCTGGCAGCAGGGTCATCGCAACGAGGACGGCGCCAATGCGTCTGCGGCGGCCGGAAAATGAAGTGCGAGATGTCATGGTCAGCTATTCCCCCCGATAGAAAATCAAGACGCCTGAAGCCAAACAATGCTTTAAGGGTAACCGACATCACATTTGGCACCTCGAAGTTATCCACAGGCGCTCGACCGACCGCGACTCCCCCCGATTCCCCACGTAAGCCTCTGGCGTTTTTCTACACCGCCCAGAACAATGAACCCCATGATGTTCGAACATGCAGACGACAGCCCCATCCTCGTACTCGATGACGATCAGTGCTGGAGACTTATTGAGGGCACACGACACGGCAGGCTCGTGGTGGTCGTGGGCGGTGAACCCGATATATTCCCGGTGAACTACGCCGTGAGCGGCCGGAAGCTCTACCTCCGGACGGCCCCCGGCAACAAGCTCGCCGAACTGACCATCAACGCCAAGGTGCTGTTCGAAACGGACGGCATCCTCGCCGATGAGGCCTGGTCGATTGTCCTTCGCGGCACGGCCCGGGTGCTGGACCAGTCGGCCGACATCGCAGCGGCTGAGGCCTTGGGGCTCAAGCCGTGGGTGCCCACCCTGAAGGACTTCTACGTTGAGATCGAGCCCACGACGGTCAGCGGACGCCATTTTCAGTTCGGCGAGCATCCCGAGCGGGAAATTTAGCAGCCGCACGACGGCGGCAACGTCGCCTCCCCAACCTGGCCGCCGTCGTCGAGCGTTGAAACACCCCTAGCCCACACCAGCCCGACCGGCTCTGCCGACCCCCCACCGACACCGCCGCCTAGAATTAATCCATGGCGGACCAGCTGACACCCGAGCGGCGCAGCTGGAATATGTCCCGCATCCGAGGAAAGAACACCAAACCTGAACTGCTGGTCCGAAAGCTGTTGCACGCCAAGGGCTACCGCTACCGGCTGCACGGCACCACTAGGGGCGGACGCCTCCCTGGCAACCCGGATCTGGTCTTCGCCGGCCGCCACAAAGTCATCTTCGTCAACGGCTGCTTCTGGCATTTCCACGACTGCCGGGTGGGGCAGCACGCGCCCAAGGCCAACGCCGAGTTTTGGGAAACCAAACGCACCCGGACGCGGAACCGGGACGCACTCCAGCGCCATCAGCTCGAGAGCCTGGGCTGGGAAGTCCTCACCGTCTGGGAGTGTGGACTCAAGGATCTTTCCGCGCTGGAAAAACAACTGGACGAGTTCCTGCTGGCCAGCAGCCCGCACCCGGCTGACACGACCGGCGATTCCACGGCAGGTCATCCCGCCGCAGCACCACCTGACGCCGCGGCCACTGAAACCGGCGCGGAGAACAGCCCGTCGTAGCTGAGAGGGACCTAAGAATCTCTTTGCGTCCCTACGAGACAGACTGTTCCTCCTCGGGTAATATCCGAATCTGGGGACAAGGACTCTATCGGGTCCGCATTTACTCGTACTTCTACTCCATGGGAGAGCGCCAGATGCCGCACTTGCTGAGGTCCACCACGTCGCCGAGGACTACCGCTCGGCCGTCGAAGTCATCCCCTGACTTTCGCCCGCAGGAGTACCGGCGGTCCCCCGAGGTCGATCCGGATCTCGAACCCCTGCGTCGGCAGGTCTCCGCGATCATCGATGCGATTCTCGCCGACACCAAGCCCGAAGAGGCCGAGGTCCGCGAAAAGCTCCGCTGGCATGTCGCCAACAACCCCGGCCAGCCGGAAAAGGCCCTCTTGAGCCACCTTCTGTCTGTTTCCGTGGAACAGGAAGCCAGCTAGCTTCGACTCCAGCTAGTTCCGACCACGGAGTGCGTCAGCGGCTGATGGTCGCTTGACGCACCACTTCGCCCCAAGACTGCTGCGCGAGGTCCGCGACGGAGGCCAGGATTTCCGACGGCGGCCTCGACAGGTCGAGCGGGAACTCCACCACGTCGATATCGGTGTTGAGGATCCGGCGCAGCTTGATTTCGCCGGCGCCCGGATACACCAGCCAGGCAGTCGGCACGCGCAGTGACGTGCAGTACGCCAGCATCCGGTAGTGGTCCCCCGACAGGGACGCGCCCGCGTCGGTCGCGGCCTGGTACTTGGCGTCGTAGACCATCACCGGCCGTCCTCCCAGCAGATGGACGGCCCCGGGCTGCACCACGATCCGGTCCGAGTCGCGCACCGCTTCATTGAGCAGGGCGTTGTACCTCAGCCGCATCTCCCCCGGGTACGCCGCCATGGCCTCCCGGAGCGCGGTCCCGACGAAGTCCTCGAAAACCACGGACATGTCCACCACAAACGACGCCGACTGTTGCGTGCCGTCGCCGGCCTCCGCCGAAGCATGGCGCAGGATCACCTCGGCGAGCCGCAGCGCAGCCTGGTAGCGAGTGTTCATCCGGCTGGCCCGCCACACCGGCAAAGGCGCGCCGGACTGCAGCCGCGTCACGGCGGCGAGCTTGCCCTTGAGCTGCCGGAGCCGGCTCAGCACCTCCGGCCGCACGCCCGGGACCTGGGACATCCGTTCCAGCGCCGCCCGCAGGATGCGGTTCTCCGCGATGTCCTCGGTGAACTCGTCGTAGGAAACCTCGAGCGGCACGAGCATCCCGGGCCGGCGCGAAATCTGGTCCGAAATGCGGATCCGGCCCTTGACCGTCCGCAGCGATTCGTCCACATTCAGGTAGCCCTGCAGCACGCCGCGGCTCAGGGCCCGGTCCGCGAGCTGTGCGAGCGACTCCGCCAGGGCACTCCACAGGTCCGCCTCCTCGACGGCGGCGACGGAATCCTCCCGGAAGCCCTGGTCCCCGGCGTAGCCGAGCAGGAACAGGAGCCGGTCCAGGCCGAGCCTTTCCTTGGGCCGCACTTCGAGCTGCACCGTCGGCGTCCGCACCGAGCCGACCTTCCCCACGGGCTCGATCCGGTACAGGCCCATGCCCATGGGAGAGGCTTTGGCCAGGCCGCTGCCGTTGAGGTAGGACGCACTGTCCGGGTCCAGCCGGTCGACGACGCCGCCGGAAAGCTCATCGAGGACGATCCGGCGGACCGGCTGCGAACCCGGGGCGCCGGGGCCGGCCGGCTTCGGCTGGCTAGACGCGCGCAAGGCGGTCAAGCAGTTGGTCCAGCCCGAACCGTTCCTCCAGCTGGGCCCGGTTCAGCTGGCCGTGGTAGTGCTCCTCCAGCAGCGGCATCAGCTCGTACTTCCAGATCCGGCGCAGGCCCTTGGGCGTCTGGGCGGACTTCTTCATGAAGTAGGACGGGCCGATCATCAGGTCCCGGTCCCACTCATCGATGGCATCGTTGAGCGCGTCCATCAGCAGGGCCGGCGTCGTGTCGAGGTCGCGGGCCTGCAGGAACCGCAGCAGCGAGCCCTTCACCGGCTCCGTCTTCGGGTGCAGCTCGATGAAGGAGAAGCGCCGGCGGATGGCGGCATCCATCATCGCAATGGACCGGTCAGCGGTGTTCATGGTCCCGATGATGTAGAGGTTGTCCGGCAGCGTGAAGGGCTCGTTGGGGCTGTACTGCAGGTAGATCCGGTCGTCGCGGTATTCGAGCAGGAAGTACAGCTCGCCGAACACCTTCGCGAGGTTCGCCCGGTTCATTTCATCGATGATCAGGAAGTACGGCTTGCTCTCGTTCCCGGGCTTGGCCGCCTCTTCGGCGATCCGGCGCAGCGGCCCGGCCACGAGTTTGAAGGACACCTGGCCTTCCTCGGTCTTGTCCGGCCGGAAGCCCTCGAAGAAGTCCTCATAGGCGTAGGAGGGGTGGAACTGCACCAGCTTGACGCGTTCGTCGGTGGTGTCCCCGGCGAGCTGGGCGGCCAGGTGCTTGGCCAGGTACGTCTTGCCGGTGCCGGGCGGGCCGTACAGCACCAGCTGGCGGTTCTCCTCCAGCAGTTCGGCGATCTCCTGCAGCGGTTCCAGGTCCATGTGCAGCGACGCGGCGAACTCCGGGGTCAGCGGGCGGAAGCCTTCACAGGCAGGCTCGACGACGGCGGCCGGCTCGGTGCCGTCGCCCGGATCGGCTTCCGCTTCGGCGGGCAGCAGCGCTTCGAGGGCCTGGATGACCCGGGTGGTGTCCACGACGATGCCGGAGGTGGCCAGCTGCCGCTGCACGTGGCGGGGCAGTTCGGTCATGTTGTGGGTTTCGTCGAACCAGCGGACCTTGCGGCGCAGCCGGCGGTTGTCCTCGTGGTGCTCGGGTTCGCCGAGGACCACTCCCACCCGGACGGTGCCGGCACTCTGGTACAGGGTCAGGTCGCCGGGCTTCATCACGGTCAGGAAGGCGAACACCGCGGTTTTGGTGTCCTCGCGTTCCACGTACCCGAGGTGCTTGTAGTCCTCGTCCACGGCGTGCTGGACCAGCCCGGCGGTGACGCCGGGGTCCAGCAGG
>DATIUQ010000236.1:0-5225 GCA_035466775.1 Arthrobacter sp. | reverse complement strand
TTCCCGCATCTGCACGGCGATCTGGTCACATTCGTGGCCGAAGACGACGTCTGGATCGCGCCCCTGGGCGGGGGCCGCGCCTGGCGCGTGTCGTCGCTGCAGCTGCCCGCCCGGAACCCACGTTTCACCCCGGACGGCAAGAAGCTGGTGTGGACGGTCGTTCAAGGAACGGCTCCGGAGGTGGTCACCGCGGACGTCGACGGCGGCGGCTACCGTCAGCTGAGCTACTTCGGCCACGCCTCCACGAAGGTCAAGGGCTTCACGCCCGACGGCGACGTCCTGGTCACGAGCGCCTTCCGCCAGGCCGACAGCCGCCTCACCCACGCCTACAGCCTGCCCGTCACGGGCGGCTGGGCCGCTGAACTCCCCTTCGGCCCGGTGGAATCCGTGGCTTTCGGGCTGGTTGTCGGCGACGAACGCCCCGTGGTCCTGGCCAGCGTGCTCTCCCGCGAACCCGCATGGTGGAAGCGCTACCGGGGCGGCACGGCCGGCAAGCTGTGGATCGATGGCGACGGAAACGGCGAATTCGAACGCCTCGCCGCCGACCTTGACGGCAACCTGACCGACCCGATGTGGGTCGACGGACGGATCGCCTTCCTCTCCGACCACGAGGGCTACGGCAACCTCTACTCCGTGCTGCCCAACGGCTCTGATCTGCGCCGCCACACAGACCACGAGGACTTCTACGTCCGCCACGCCGCCACCGACGGCCAGCGCGTCATCTTCGAGTCGGCCGGCGAGCTGTGGCTGCTGCCGGACCTCGGCTCGGACGCCGTCAAACTCGAGATTTCCCTGGGGTCAGCCTCCCAGGCCCGCCGCGGGGCGCCGCTGAAGGCCTCACGGCACCTGGGCGACGTAGTTCCGGACCGCACCGGCGGCTCCAGTGCCGTGGAGTCCCACGGCACGCTGCACTGGCTGCGGCATAAGGACGGGCCTTCCCGCGTCCTGGAAGCCACACCGGGCGTCCGGGCCCGACTGCCCCGCCCCTTTGGCGAGGGACGGATCGCCTATGTGGCCGATCACGACGGCGTCGAGGCCCTGTACCTGAGGGCGATCGCCGGAAACCCCGATGCCGGGAACGCTGGCTTCGCAAATGCAGGCTTCGGCGGGAAGTCCGCCGGGCAGCCGGCCGCTCCGGCGCAGCCGGCCACCACCGCGCCGCAGGATTCCGACGGCACGCCCCTGCCGAGGCCCGTTTCGGCCGCAGCCTTGACCCGGCCGGACGCCGTGGCCGCGGTCCCGGCGCCATCGGCGGCCGGGCCGGACAGCAACCCCAGCAACCACACCAACACCGTCGTCGCCGGCACAGACAGTACAGCCGGCCCGGCGGACGGCAACCCCGATACGCAGCAGGGGCAGCCACGCCAGTCCACCAGGATCGATTTCCCCAAGCCCACACGGGCCAGCGCCATCGAGGCCAGCCCGGACGGCAACTGGCTCGCCGTCGGCACGGCCTTCGGCGACATCTACCTCGCCGACACCCGCACCGGCACCCTGTCCCTCGTGAGCAGCATCGGCGAGGGCAGCATCGAAGGCTTCAGCTGGTCCCCGGACTCGGCCTGGCTGGGCTGGTCCGAGCCGGTCACGTCCTTCGGCTCCCGCAGCCGGCTCCGGCTCACCCGTGTGGACGACGCCGGCACGGCGGCGGACGGGACGCGCACCATCGTCGAGGTCACCGACGGACGCTTCCGCGACGAATCGCCGTCGTTCACCCCGGACGGCAAGTACCTCGCGTTCCTCTCCAACCGCAGCTTCGACCCGGTCTACGACGGACACTCCTTCGACCTGTCCTTCCCCAGCCCGATCAAGCCCTACCTCGTGGCCCTCGCCGCGGACACGCCGTCGCCTTTCGGCCCGAGCGTTGACCTGCAGGAAGCCCAGCAGGAGGCCGCCCAGGACGGCGCCGTGGCGGACGGCGATGCCGAACGATCCGCGGAGCAGGTTCCGGCGGTCCGGGTCGACGCCGACGGCCTGGCCCACCGCGTCATCAGCGTGCCGGTGCCGCAGGGCAACTACTCCGCCCTCACCGCCACCGACGGGGCGCTGCTCTGGCTCGACAGCGAACTCTCCGGGGTCACCGGCGAGGGCCGTGCCAGCCTCGAGGACAAGAACGCGGCCCCCTGCCTCGTCCGCTTCGACCTGGCCCGCCGCAAAACCACCACCATCGTGGACGCGCTGGACAGCTACCGGCTCTCCGGCGACGGGGAGAAGGTCGTGGTCCTGCAGGACAAGCAGATCCGCGTCTCGCCCGCCAACGCCAAGGCGGACGAGGAGTCCGGCCAGCTGGTCAAGGTGGACCTCGGCCGCATCCGCGTGCAGCTCGATCCGCTCAGCGTCTGGGGCCAGGCCTTCGATGAAGCCTGGCGGCTCCAGCGGGACTTCTTCTGGACGGAAGACATGGCCGGGCAGGACTGGGATTCGGTGCACGCCCGCTACCGTCCCATCGTGGACCGGCTCGGCTCGCACGACGACCTCGTGGACCTGTTGTGGGAGCTCCACGGTGAACTGGGCACATCCCACGCCTACGTCCGTCCCGCGGCCGTCACCGAGAACGGTAGCAACGGCCAGGGCCGCCTCGGCGCTGACCTCGTCTTCACCGGCGCGGGCTGGGAGATCACCCGGATCCTCGCGGGGGAGTCCTCCGACCCGCTCGCCACCTCGCCGCTGACCCGGCCGGGCGCTGACGCGAAGCCCGGCGACGTGCTGCTGGCGGTCGACGGCGTCGAGCTCACCGAAGCGCGCACCCCGGCCATGCAGTTGGTCGGCGCCGCTGGGCGCGCGGTGGAACTGACCCTGCGCAACGGTGCCGGGCACGGAGGCCAGGCCGGGAAACAGCGCCGCGTCGCCGTGGTCCCGGTCAAGGACGAGGAACGGCTGCGGTACCAGGAATGGGTTGCCGCCAACCGCCGGACCGTCCGGCAGGCCTCGCAGGGCACCTTCGGCTACCTGCACATCCCGGACATGATGGCGAACGGCTGGGCCCAGCTGCACCGCGACCTCGACACCGAAACGGCCCTCGACGGACTGATCGTCGACGTCCGCCGCAACCGGGGAGGACACACCTCCCAGCTCGTGGCCGAACTGATCGGCCGCAAGGTCACCGGCTGGAGCATGCCCCGCGGGGAACGGCCGCGGACCTACCCGCACCACGCGCCGCGCGGTCCCGTCATCATCCTGACCGACGAGTTCGCCGGCTCCGACGGCGACATCATCACCCAGGTCTCCAAGCTGCGGGGGATCGGCCCGGTCATCGGCACCCGGACCTGGGGCGGCGTCGTCGGCATCGACAACCGTTTCGCGCTGGCCGATGGGACCGGCGTGACCCAGCCGAGGTACGCCACGTGGTTCTCCGGCGGCGTGGGCTGGGGCGTCGAGAACTTCGGCGTCGCGCCCGACATCGAAGTGACGTTCCCGCCGCACGCCTACGCCGCCGGCACGGACCCGCAGCTGGAATACGGCATCGGCGCGCTCAAGGAAATGATCCAGGAGCTGCCCACCGACCGGCCGCCGCTGCGCGAGGGCTACCGCCTCGTCCGGCCCGCACCGCTGCCGGCCCGCCGCCAGGGCAACTAGCCGGCGGCCGCCGGGCGCAGCCCGACCAACGGCGAAGGCCCCCGTTCCCTGAACAGCAGGGAACGGGGGCCTTCGCCGTCGGCGCGGCAGGTCCTAGGAAGCCAGGGTGGCGTCCAGGGTGATCTTGATGCCGGTGAGGGCGGCCGAGACGGGGCAGCCCACCTTGGCTTCCTCGGCCAAGCGCTGGAATTCGTCCTCGGAGATGCCCGGGATCCGCGCGCTGACGGTCAGGTGGCTGTCCGTGATGCCGGTGCCTGGCACGAAGGTGACATCGGCTTTGGTGTTGACTTCCTCCGGCGTGTGGCCGGCCTGGGCGACGGCGAGGCTGAAGGCCATGGAGAAACAGGCCGAATGTGCTGCGGCGATGAGCTCTTCCGGGCTGGTCTTGCCTTCGGAGGCCTCGGCGCGCGCCTTCCAGGTGACGTCGAAGTTGCCCAGGCCGGAGCTGTCCAGCGTGGTGTTGCCGGCGCCCGTCATCAGGTCGCCGTTCCATACAGTGTGTGCGGTGCGTGTTGCTGCCATGTCCACTCCTCGTCATTTGTGAATCAGCGTCCGGCGCTGCGCCGGACCATGCCGTGTCCCATCCTAGGGATTCGGCCGGGACTACGCACGGGGGTTCCGCTGTCAGTGGATTGTGACCCGTATTCAGTGCCGCCGGGACCATGCCATCCGTACAGTGTCGGCATGGACATCACGGAACCCGGCGCCGCACCCGCGGCGCGCATCGCCACGATCATGGTCAACGCCGCGGACGCAGGACGCCTGGCGGAGTTCTGGTCGGGACTGCTCGGCACCGCGGTCTCGTCGCGCTTCGAACAGTTCGTCTGGCTCCAGCCCGCCGGTCCCGGAGCGCCGCAGCTGGCCTTCCAGCAGGTCGACCGGCCCACGGAGGGCAGGCGCCGCCTGCACCTGGACATCCACGGGCCAGATCCTGCGGCGCTGCGCGCTCACGCCGAGTCGCTCGGTGCCCGCTTCGTAGAAGGCCAGGATATCGGTGATTTCCACTGGGACGTCATGCAGGATCCCGAAGGCAACGAATTCTGCATCGCCGGCGACTAAGCGTTTTCGGCGCTGTTCAATTCAGCTCTTCCGCAGACGACGACGGCGACGCACCCCGTGCGGGGTGCGTCGCCGTCGGTGCGTCCGCGGGACCTACTGCCAGAGCGTGGCGATGGCCACGTTGAGCAGCGCCAGTCCGCCGACGCTGTGGGCCAGGCCCTTGCTGATCGGCTCGTTCTTCTTGTATTTGCGGCGGCCGATGAACGCCAGGACGCCCACGGCCACGGCAACGGCCAACTTGAGGCCGAGTTTGGCGTAGTTGGCGTCCATGTCCAGGGCCGGGATGAGTCCCATCAGGGCGATGCCGGTGAGCAGCTGCAGCATCGCGCCGTCGAACTGGCGGGGGTGGACGGTGGGCTTCTTCATCTGGCCAATCCAGATGCCCACGATCATGGCGGCGCCGACGATGTGCAGGAAGACCACGAAGTTATAAACGATATTCATGGCATCAGTCTAGCCAGAAGATTCTACGCGCCGTAGTAAGACCCGCCCTCACCGGAAACCGTGCGGAGGCGGCGCCGGAGGCACCAAAAAAGGGCGGCGGCAGTGCGGGTTCCGGTGGTTTCCCACCGGTGCCCGCACCGCCGCCGCCC
>DATIUQ010000235.1:0-1990 GCA_035466775.1 Arthrobacter sp. | reverse complement strand
CAACAACGCCGCGATCAACGACGGCGGTGCTGCTCGCCGCCGGCGCTGGGACGCGGCTGGGGCTCGGGCCGAAGGCGCTGCTCCCGTTCCGCGGCCGCACGCTCGTTGAAGTGCTGGCCGACGTCCTCCTCGCGGGCGGCTGCCGGGAAGTGGTGGCGGTGCTCGGCGCGGACGCAGCAAGAGTCCGCGCAGCCACCGACCTCAGCCGGCACCGGGTCATCGACAACCCGGACTGGGCCACCGGAATGGGCAGTTCGTTCCGAGCCGGAGTCGCCGCGGCGGCCCCGGAGGACCACGTGCTTATGGCGCTGGTGGACCAGCCCGGCCTGACGGCTGAGACCGTCGCCCGGCTGCTCTCAGCCCACCGGCCGGGACGGGTGTCCGCGGCCGCCTACCGGGACCCGGAGGGGAAGCTCCAGCGGGGCCATCCCCTGCTCCTGGACGCCGGCCTCCGCGCTGAGGCTGCTGCATCGGCAACGGGCGACGCCGGAGCACGCGTGTTCCTGCAGGCCCACCCGGAACTCATCGACGTCGTGGACTGCAGCGACCTCTCCGGCGGCGAGGACCTCGACACCCCCGACCAGCTGCACCTCCTCGACTGAGATTCAGCCCCAGCTCCCCGCAACGTAAGGAGTACCAGCCATCATGAGAATCCTTGTCACAGGTTCCGCGGACGGCCTTGGACGGGCTGCGGCGGATTCCCTGCTGTCTGCCGGGCACGACGTCGTCGTACATGCCCGAAACCGTGACCGCGCGGCCAGCCTCGCCGCCCTCGTGGACCGCGGTGCGGACATCGTGGTGGGCGACTTCATTGACCGCGATGCCGTGCGGCGCATCGCCACCGAGTTGAACGGCCGGGATCCGCTCGACGCGGTGATCCACAACGCCGGCGTCTGGCGCGGACGGGCGGTCATGCCGGTCAACATCATCGCGCCTTACCTCCTCACGGCCCTGCTCGAGGGGCCGCGGCGGCACGTGTATTTGAGCAGCGGATCGCATTTCGGCGGCCACCCCTCGCTGGCCGGAGTCGATTGGCAGGGCACGACGCCCGGGTCGTACGCGGACAGCAAACTGTTCGTCACCACGCTCGCGGCCGCGCTGGCCCGGCTGCGTCCGGAGCTGCTCAGCAACGCCGTGGACCCCGGCTGGGTGCCGACCAAGATGGGAGGACCCGGCGCGCCGGACGATCTGGAACTAGGACACCAAACCCAGGAATGGCTCGCGGCAAGCGATCAGCCCCAGGCGCTCACGAGCGGCGGGTACTGGTACCACCAGCGAAGGCAGCAGCCGCACCGCGCAGTCAATGACCACACCTTCCAGGACCAGCTCCTGCGAACCCTTGCCGAGGAAACGGGCGCCCGGCTCTGACCCGGCCGCGCCGGGACCCTGCCGGCCCCTACGGCTCCATACCGGCGGCCAGGAGCTCCTGGAGGCCGAGCTTGAAGCCGGACCGGCCGCCGTGGGCAGGGTGCCTGATCTTCGGCGCGTCCAGGCCGCTGCGCTGCAGGCTGCGGTGCGCCACGTTGCCCACGGCCACCACAGCCTCGATCGGGAACAGCTCCGTCAGCGCCTGCCAAAACGGGGTGCCCAGGGCCGCCTCGGAGGCGTTGGGCGTGCGGTTGGACAGCGGGCGGCCGGGCAGGTGGGTGTGCCAGGGGCAGGCACTCCAGAGCAGTGGCAGGAAGTCCAGCTCGGCCAGCACCTCCCACATCACCGTGGCCGTCGGCTCGGCCGCGACTCCCGCAGCTTCCGCCGGCAGCACGTAGCCCTTGCCCGGCCCGAACAGCCCAAACCCGTTGGCAGGGCCCTCGAACATCGTGCGGTTGGTGAAGGGGACGCCGGTGATCCTCATGCCGCGGAAGCCGGGCGCCTCCCCCACCAGCAGCACCCTCGGGCGCCGGTCCAGCATTTCCTGCAGGTAGATCGCCAGGTTCCGCCGTCGCAGCGCGTTGCCGGGGACGGAGTGGTCGAAGAAGTTGTTGCACGCCGG